>CAMDDR010000001.1:0-76737 GCA_945892995.1 Chitinophaga pinensis
ACAGATTTAGATAGCAATATGACATTTACAGCTTATGTTCGAGATGTTAATGGGAATTTCGGAAACGATGAATACCAAAATAACAGTGTGAAAACAACAAAATTTGATGCATCAGAACGTATTGATGGAGCGTTTTTTATCTGGTTAACTACTAATAATAAAGCAAGTGAAAACAATTACAGAATGATTGACAATGCCGGAAATATTCTCTTTGAAAGAAACAATTTAACAAATCAAACGCAGTATAAAGATACATTCAATTTGGCTCCGGGATGTTATTCTATTATCATTGAAGATACTGATGATGATGGTTTATCTTTTTGGTATTCTGCCCAAGTTGAAGGAGAAACAGCAGGGACAATGCGCTTAAGAAAAGTAGGCGGAACATATATTGAATTTTTTCCTGGAGATTTTGGATCTTATCACCGCTATGATTTCTCTGTTGGATTTGAACTAGGCATAGATGAAACAGATTTAGAACATAAAATTGCTATATTTCCGAATCCAACGAATGGTATGACAACAATTGAAGTAAATGGCGCGGTAAATGAACAGGCCTCCATTGAAATATACGATTTGATGGGTAGAAAAATTTATTCCGAAGAAATGAATGCTTCTCAATATTTTGCGGAATCTTTTATTGATTTAAGTGCTGTAAATTCTGGAACTTATATTGTAAAAATCATTACCAATCAAAGAGTTTATACCAAAGAACTCATAAAACAATAAACTGTAAACAACATTAAAACTCAGAAATAAATGCTTACGGACCTTAGTAAAACCAATTCTATTTTGAATCAATACATGGCAGAAATCCGTGATGAAAAAATTCAAGAAGATCCGCTGAGGTTTAGAAAAAACATGGAGCGAATTGCAGAATTTATTGGCTTTGAAATTTCAAAAAAACTAGCTTATAAAAAAATCGAAGTAAAAACTCCATTGGGAATTTCTATTGAAAATATTCCACAAGAAAAACCTATTTTATGTACAATTTTAAGAGCTGGCCTAGCGATGCACAATGGTCTTTTGAATGTTTTTGATCATTCTGAAAGTGCATTCGTTTCTGCGTATAGAAAACATACAACACCCGAAGAATTTGAGATTTATGTCGAATACATTGCTATTCCAGAAATGAAAGGAAAAATTTGGATTATCAGTGATCCAATGTTGGCAACTGGAAATTCAATGGTTGCTGTATACAAGGCGCTCGCAAAAATATCAAAACCAAGTAAAATATTTATTGCTTCAGCAATTGCAACAAATGAAGCCCTAATTTTTATCAAAAAACATTTTCCAAAAAACACAGAGATTTTTGTTGCTGCCATCGATTCAGAATTAACCGCTCAATCTTATATCGTTCCGGGACTTGGAGACGCTGGAGATTTAGCTTATGGAGTTAAGATATGAATTTAGCGGGTTTATCAAGCATTTTTTTTCTCGCTACCGTTAAATTTAGTGTATCAACAATTCCAGGTCCAAGTTTAGGTTTATCGTTTGTAGAAACCTTCTTAGCCGCATTTTTAGGCGGTTCAATAAGTGCTGCATTTTTCTATTTCGCTAGTGAATTTGTGATTCAATGGGCGCAAAAAAGAAGATTAAAAAAAGAGGAGTTATTACTTCAACAAGGGAAAGAAATCAAAAAAAGGAAAATATTTACAAAGTTAAATCGCTTTATTTTTATTTTAAAATCAAAATTAGCAATCTATGGTATTTGCTTTTGGGTACCTTTTTTCTTTTCAGTGCCCCTTGGCTGTATACTAGTCGCTAAACTATATGGAAAAGAAGCACGAACTTATCCGCTGATTGTTTTAGGAATGGCAATTAATGCGCTAATTACAACATCATTGGTATATGGCATTCACGGATTTTTCTGATAAACATTTATTTTTTGACTTAGACAGAACGCTTTGGGATTTTGATCGAAATTCTGAGACTACAATTCGTCAAATCTTAAAAAATGAAAATATAGAAGGTCAGGTAAATGGATTTGAGGCATTCCATGCTATTTACGTAAAAAAAAATGCCTACTTATGGCGCAAGTATGGCAAAGGAGAAATCACTAAAGAAAACTTGCGCTACGTACGATTTAAAGTTTCTCTTGAACATTTTTTTAAGCCCGAAAATGATTTGGTAAAAAGAATTGGAGATGCATATGTTGAACTATCACCTCAGCAAATTCAATTGTTGCCGAATACAAAAGAAATATTAACTGAATTAAAAGAACTTGGTTTTAAGATGCACATTATAACAAATGGATTTTCTGAAGTGCAACATATAAAAATTGCAAATTGTGGCTTGAGAGATTATTTTCAAGAAATTATTTGCTCAGAAGCAATTGGAAAGAATAAACCCGACCCTGAAATTTTTCAATTCGCGCTAAAATCAGCGAAGGCAAGTGCTGAAAATTCTATAATGATTGGAGATGATTATTACGCTGATATTTCTGGGGCGAATCAAATTGGAATGCAAGCAATTTTATTTAAAAATGATAATGCAGCTAATTATTCCTATGAAAATACGATTGGAAATCTTAATGAACTTCCAGAATTGATAAGAAAGTTATTTCGCGCTTAGAAATCTATCCATACAATTCTTGCCGGATTTTCTCGTACAATACCATTCCGGTTGCAACTCCAACATTGAGGGAAGAAATATTTCCTTTCATTGGAATTCGTGCACGGATATCTGACATGTTAATTAAATCTTGGGTGATCCCATTTTCTTCAGAACCTAATATAATGGCAACAGAACCTCGTAAATTAACCTCATAAAGTGGCGCTGCAGTTTTTTCGGTACAAGCTACAATTCTCAATCCACTTTGCTGTAAATAAAAAATTGAATCCTTTAAATTATCAGATTTACAAACTGGAATTCGATTTAGTGCTCCGGCAGAAGCTTTCATCGCATCTGATGAAACAAGAGCGGAACCTTTTGAAGGTATAAGAATTGCGTCAACGCCCTCACACTCGGCTGTTCGAGCGATTGCACCAAAATTACGTACATCAGTGATGCGATCTAAAACTAAAATAAACGGTTTTTTTTCTGCTGCTAGCAAGCCATCCACAAGTGTTTCGATATTTTGATATTCAATTGGGGTTACAAATGCTACAACACCTTGATGATTTCCTTGCGTTAACGAATTTATTTTTTCTACAGGAACAAATTGAAGTTGAAAGTCTTTACCAGCCAATGCCTCTTTTAAATCGCGGAAAACATCTTTACTAATTCCTTTTTGAATTAATATTTTATTTAACTCTCGATCAGCATTAATAGCTTCTAAAACTGGATGTAAACCATAAATTAAATCACTGCGTTCTTTCCTTTTGTATGTTTCCTTTCTTTCCATTTTTAAAAATTAAATTCAATTAGTACTGAGTCCTCAATAGTTTTAGCAACGGGACAAGTTTTCCCTGCAATAATTACTTTTTCAAGCGTAGAGGAATCCCAGTTATTTCCGGTAAAATCCATATGAACAATGATTTTTTCAACTTTTCGAGGATTTACGCCCATTATTTTTTCAATCTCTGCGGTGCAGGAATCAAAATTAATTTCATGGTTTTTACAATAAATACCAATAATGGTCATCATACAAGATGCTAAACTAGTTGCCAACAAATCTGTCGGAGAAAAAGCTTCTCCCTTCCCCTGATTGTCAAGAGGTGCATCAGTAATTATTTTTGTACCTGATTGAATGTGTGTACATTCAGTTCTTAAATCTCCTAAATAAACAACTTTTGATGTCATATTCTACTATTTTACAAAGTTAAGGCTAAACTATCGTATTACCACGAATAAAATAACTAGAGTGATAAAAAACAAAAAAGACTGCTCAAAAAATGAACAGTCTTTCTATATAGTGTCGCTTCTCTCTATCCGATAAATCGGGAAGAAAGAAACGGAAAAGAGCCCGAAAGCTCTTGTAAATACTACATCATTCCGGGCATTCCTCCACCCATTCCTGCCATTGCAGCTGCTGCGTTATTTTCTTCAGGTTCATCTGCAATTACGCATTCAGTTGTTAAAAGCATCGATGCAATTGATGCTGCATTTTCAATAGCTATACGCGTTACTTTTGTTGGATCAATAACCCCAGCTTTATATAAATTCTCAAACTTATCCGTTCTAGCATTGTAACCGAAGTCATCTTTTCCTTCTTTTACTTTTTGAACAATCACAGCACCTTCTTCTCCAGCATTTGCAATAATCTGACGAAGAGGTTCTTCTGCTGCTCTTCTAACAATTGCAATCCCAGTCATTTCATCTTCGTTGTCACCTTTTAATTTATCTAAGTTTTCAATTGCACGGATTAAAGCAACTCCCCCACCCGGCACAATTCCTTCTTGAACTGCTGCGCGTGTAGCTGCTAAAGCATCGTCAACTCTATCTTTTTTCTCTTTCATCTCTACTTCTGTAGCTGCACCAACATACAAAACAGCAACACCTCCAGCAAGTTTCGCTAAGCGTTCTTGTAATTTCTCACGGTCATAATCAGATGTTGTAGCTTCAATCTGAGCTCTTATTTGTCCAACTCGAGAAGAAATTGCTTTCTTATCTCCTTTACCATTTATAATAGTAGTATTGTCTTTATCAATTTCAATTTTTTCAGCAGTGCCGAGCATATCCATTGTAACATTTTCCAAGGTCATGCCACGTTCTTCAGAAATTACTTGTCCGCCAGTAAGAATTGCGATATCTTCCAACATTGCTTTTCTTCTATCTCCAAATCCTGGAGCTTTCACAGCTGCAACTTTCAAAGAACCACGTAAACGATTAACAACTAAAGTTCCAAGAGCTTCACCATCTACATCCTCAGCTATGATTAATAAACCTTTCCCAGCTTGTACAACAGGTTCTAAGATCGGCATTAACTCTTTCATGCTTGAGATTTTTTTCTCAGAAATTAAAATCAATGGATTTTCCATTTCTGTGATCATTTTATCAGCATTTGTAACAAAATAAGGAGACAGATATCCACGATCGAATTGCATTCCTTCCACAATTTTCACGTCTGTTTCAGTTCCCTTTGCTTCTTCAACAGTAATGACGCCATCATTTCCAACTACTTTCATCGCTTCAGCAATTAATGCACCGATTGTTTCATCATTATTTGCAGAAATTGTAGCAATCTGTTTGATTTTACTATTATCTGATCCAACTTCCTTAGAAATTTTCTTTAGGTTTTTTACTAATTCCGTTACAGCTTTATCAATTCCACGTTTAAGATCCATTGGATTTGCACCTGCAGCAACATTTTTTAAACCTGCTTGAATAATTGCTTGTGCTAAAACAGTAGCAGTTGTTGTTCCATCGCCTGCAACATCAGCAGTTTTAGAAGCAACTTCTTTTACCATTTGAGCTCCCATATTTTCAATTGGATCTTTCAGTTCTATTTCCTTGGCTACCGTTACACCATCTTTAGTTATTTGAGGAGCTCCGAATTTTTTTCCAATAACAACATTTCTTCCTTTTGGACCTAAGGTCACTTTTACCGCATTTGCTAAAGCATCAACACCTCTTTTTAGTTTGTCTCTTGCTTCAACATCAAAATAAATTTGCTTTGACATCTTTCTTACTTTTTATTTGTTAAAAACTCCATAAATATCTGATTCTTTCATAATCAGATAATTCTTCCCATCAATTTTTATTTCAGTTCCAGAATACTGACCATACAAAACTGAATCACCAGCTTTTAAAGTCATTGGCTCATCTTTTTTTCCAGAACCAACTGCTATTACTGTTCCATTAAGCGGTTTTTCTTTAGCAGTATCGGGTATAAAAATACCACTTGCTGTTTTCTGCTCTGCTGGCGCCGCTTCAATAAGAACTCGGTCTGCCAAAGGATTAAATTTTACTGACATAATTAATATTTAATATGATTAAATTGTATTTAAAGTTTTTTCCAATATTATGCCATAATCGAAAAAAGTATAATTTTTCATTTTTTGACCTAATTAGAAATAAAAAATGTCAGTATGCGTGACATACTGACATTTAAATAAAATAGTCTTAATTCCTATATGTTTTACTGACCACCAGCTGGGGTTTTAGTTTTTCCATCTGCCGGAGCTTGCTGATTTCCATTCTGCTCTGTCTTAGGTGCTTTTTGTTCGATTGGCTTAGGAGGTTTTGGCTGACGAATCGTAATTAAAATACTAGAAACAACAATAATTCCCGCCAAAGACCAAGTTAATTTATCAATAAATTCATTTGATTTTTGAACACCGCCAAGTTGAGAAGGGGAACCAAAATCAGAACTAATTCCGCCTCCTTTAGGATTTTGAATATAAACAGCTAAAATAAGTAATATGCTAGATAGAATGATAAGGGCTGAAAGTAGGATATCCATGGTTAAAAATTATTTTTTCTTAAGTAAATTTATTTGGGATGCAAAGTAAGGCTTTTTTTTGGGAAAAATCAAACTTAATTGTTCATAAACGTAAATTGCTTTAGGAATATTACCTTGAAGCTCAAAAATTCTTGCTAAAGTTTCACTAACTGGCATCTTGTTTTCATCAACACTTTCTTTTGCTTTTTTTACAGGGGAGAAAAACTCTTTTTTAGGTTTTTCAAATGTATAAAACTCTTGTTTCGGTTCATCAAAATCAAATTCCTCTGAAAAAGCAGCTCTACTATTATTAACTTTTAGCCAAGAGCCAAATGATAAAGATGTTGAATCATCAATTTCTGGTTTTTTAGGACTTAACATTTCTTGAGTAGGAAGAAAAATTATTTCGCTACTTACTACTTCAGGTTCTATTTGAGTTAATTCTTTGTCTACGTAATTTCCTGAAAAGGCTGCAGAAAGAATCTGCTTTTCTAATTCTGATTCTCTACTATCTATCTCTTCAATTAATAATTCTTCAGATGTTATTTCTTGCTGCGTTTCAATCTCTATGATCTCAGGAATTAAATTCTGCTGTTCTTCATTCTTACAGTGAAGTAAATCGTATAAAACACTTCTAGATTGAATACGAAAAGCGTGCTTTTCTAACTCAGAATTAAAACGAATATCTTTTGAATTTGATAGTGACTTCAGATAGAGAATTGAGAACGAGGAGGCATAAGGGTATAATTCAATCATTGAAGCAAAATGTATTGCATCCTCACTAGAACATGATTGAATATTTGTTAATTTCGAATGAATATATTCACTGTTTAACATTACCAATTACTTAAAAGTTTATTAATAACATCCTGAACTATTTGTTCACTTATTTCATCAACTAATTGAGATTCTACGCTAGATAAATTTGTAGAAGCACTGAAATCTGCAAAACGTGTTGCTGTTAAGTTAATTAAATCCTCCTTAGGTTCAGAAATGAAGATAGAAAATTGCACCGAAATTGTCAAGCGATTTTGTGATGCATTGTCATTTCCTTGAATTGCTAAAGGCATTACATTATAACTACTTATCAGACCTTCGATATTAACTTCACCCTTACCTAAACGAGTATTTAAAGCCAAACGAGTATTATTTTGAATGCCATCTTTTAACTTTTCTGTTAAGGCTGTACTATAACTCAAAGGACAATTTGCAGCATTAATTTCCAATGTTTTAATCGAAAAAGTCTTCCAGGATTCAGGCATTGAACCTTTATCCTTGAAAGAAATGCTAGTTGGCCAGCAAGAACTCAATAAAGAAAAAAGAAGAAGGACAGCCACAATTTTCATAAATCGATTAAATTATACTCTTTAATTTTTCTGTAGAGTGTTCTTTCAGAAATACCCAATTCTCCTGCTGCATATTTTCTTTTACCACGGTGTTTCTCCAGAGCTTTTTGAATTAATTCTTTTTCTCTGTCTTCCAAAGATAAAGATTCTTCTATCTCTTCGTGCTGTTCAAATGAATCTATGGATTTATCATAAGCAAATTCTGCATCCTTATCTTTGGCAACGGGGAGCAATCTAGAAGGCGAATCAATCGTTTCATTCACTTCTTGGTACAAGCGATTAATCACCGTGTTTTGTTCTGAACTTAGTGGCGAATTTCCTCCTTGAGCAATAACATCTAAGACCAATTTCTTCAATTCTGTCAAATCCTTTTTCATATCGAATAAAAACTTGTACATCAACTCTCGCTCGGAAAAACTATCTTTTTCTTCACCAATTACTGAGGGCATTTTTTCTGTAATAATAGGCATATAGCCACTCAAAATAAAATCATCAATTTCTCTTTCCGTTTCAATTACAGATAATTGTTCCACTAAGTTTTTTAGTTGACGAATATTACCGGGCCAAGGATAATCTTGAAGAATTTCAACAGCTGATTCAGTAAGTTTAATTGCTGGCATTCTGTATTTTTCTGCAAAATCATGCGCAAATTTTCTAAAAATCAAATGAATGTCCTCTTTTCGTTTTCTTAGAGCCGGAAGTTGAATCGGAACTGTGCTTAAGCGATAGAATAAATCTTCTCGGAACTTTCCAGAAGAAATTGCTTTTTGCATGTTTTCATTCGTTGCAGCTACAACGCGTACATTTGTTTTTATGGCCTTAGAAGACCCAACTCTAATAAACTCTCCAGTTTCTAGCACCCGAAGTAAACGAACTTGCGTCTGCATCGGTAATTCAGCTACTTCATCTAAAAATATTGTTCCATTATTTGCTACTTCAAAATAACCTTGACGACTTCCACTTGCACCTGTAAACGAACCTTTTTCGTGTCCAAATAATTCTGAATCAATTGTTCCTTCTGGAATCGCGCCGCAATTTACAGCAATATATTCTCCGTGTTTTCTAGCGCTAAGGTGATGAATTACTTGAGGAATAATTTCTTTACCGGTTCCGCTTTCACCCATAACTAAAACAGAAATATCAGTTGGAGCAACCTGCATGGCAACTTCTAAAGACCTATTTAATAAAGGTGAATTGCCAATGATTCCAAAACGCTGTTTTACTTGTTGAATCGTCATTTTATGAATTTATTGTTATTGCCTCACCTAGTAAAGTTGCAGATGTACAAGAATCTATACGCACCATCACATAATCGCCTTTTTGAAAACTTAATTTTGGAAAAATCACCATTGAATTTCTGCTCGTTCTTCCACACAAGTAATCAGATGAACGCTTTGAAAAACCCTCAACTAAAACTTTTTGAACGGTTCCAATTTGTTTTTTATTTGACATCAGAGCAAATTCGCGTTGTTTTTCAATTATTTCCTCGAGCCTTCTTCCTTTCACTTCGTCAGGGACATCATCTGTAAATCTTCTCTCAGCAAGTGTTTTTGGTCGTTCAGAATATTTATACATAAATGCAAAATCAAATTCAACCAAATCCATTAAAGAAAGAGTATTTTTATGTTCCTCCTCTGTTTCACCACAAAAACCAGAAATAATATCTGTTGTAATTGCACAATTAGGAACTATATTTTGGATAGCGGCGATGCGTTCTAAATACCATTCTCTCGTATATCCTCGATTCATTCGAAATAAAACATCAGAATCTCCAGATTGAACTGGAAGATGAATACATGAACAAATATTCTCATATTTTGCCATTACTATTAAGACATCATCTGTCATGTCTTTTGGGTGAGAAGTACTAAAGCGAATGCGTAAATCAGGAGAAAGTAAAGCTACTCTTTCCATAAGTTGAGCAAAATTAGTTGTAGGGATATTTTGATCTTTAATTTCACCTTTAGAGGAAATGTTCCAACGATAACTATCGACATTTTGTCCCAATAAAGTTACTTCTCTATATCCTTTCTCAAATATGTCTTTACATTCATTAACAATACTTTCAGGATCTCTTGATCGTTCTCTGCCTCTTGTAAATGGAACGACACAGAAGGAACACATATTATCACAACCTCTCATTATTGTAACAAAAGCAGAAATTCCACCTTGATCCAATCTGACTGGCGAAATATCAGCATAAGTTTCATCACGAGAAAGCAAAACATTTACAGCTTTTTGACCAGTTCCGACTTCTTCCACTAAATTTGGTAGATCGCGGTAAGCATCGGGACCTGCAACTATGTCAACAAGTTTCTCTTCCTCAAGAAGTTCAGCTTTTAGCCTTTCTGCCATGCAGCCAAGAATACCAACAATTAAATCAGGATTTTTATCTTTTTTCTTTTTGAAGTCCGTTAATCGTTGTCGAACTCTTAATTCTGCATTTTCTCGAATCGAACAGGTATTTATTAAAATGATATCAGCTTCATCAACATTACGAGTAGTTTCATACCCTTGATTTGACATAATCGAAGCTACAACCTCACTATCTGAAAAATTCATCTGGCAACCATAGCTTTCGAGGTACAATTTCTTCCCATTTATTGCTTGCTTATCTTTTACAGGATAAAAAGTTGCTTCACCCTGAACTGCCTCATCAATAACTTTATTTTCAATTGACATATATCTTCTAAAATCAAGTGCAAAGTTATAAAATATAAAACTTATGACAAAATGTCAGCGTAAAAATATGTTAGCTTTCACACATAGAATAATTGAATAAATAACCACAAGAATAAAAAATAAAATGAAAAATTAGAACAAAGAGTTTGCGAGTTCAATTATTTTAGATTTACATTTGTGCCTTTCAATTTAAAAAAATTAAATGGCAAAAAATCTTGTAATCGTTGAGTCACCTGCAAAAGCTAAGACTATCGAAGGGTATTTAGGAAGTGAATTTATCGTAAAATCTAGTTATGGTCATGTTAGAGATCTTGCTAAAAAAGGCCTAGCAATAGAGATTGACAATAAATTTAACCCACTTTACGAGGTTACTCCAGATAAAAAACAATTAGTTACAGAATTAAAAAAATTAGTCAAAGAATCTGAAGTAATTTGGTTAGCAACTGATGAGGACCGAGAGGGAGAAGCAATTTCTTGGCATTTGTATGAAACATTAGGACTTAGTAAAAAAGAAACAAAGCGAATTACGTTTAATGAAATTACTAAAACAGCTATTTTAAAATCCATTGAAAAACCAAGAAATATAAATAAAGAATTAGTAGATGCGCAACAAGCTCGAAGAATATTAGATCGAATTGTTGGATTTGAACTTTCACCAGTTTTATGGAAAAAAATTAGACCAAAACTTTCAGCTGGTAGAGTTCAGTCAGTTGCCGTTCGATTAATTGTTGAAAGGGAAAAAGAGATTCAATCTTTTAGTACAAGTACTTTCTTCAGAGTAAATGGCTTGTTTGAAGCATTAAAAGGAAATTTAAAAACAGAATATTGCCGACAATTAGCAGATGAAAGCGAAGCAAAAAAACTTTTAGACAGGTGTTTAAAAAGTTCTTTCTTTGTTGAAGAAATCCAACAAAAGCCAGCTACAAAAACACCATCAGCGCCATTTACCACATCAACTTTGCAACAAGAAGCAAGCTTAAAACTCGGATTTTCTGTTACAAAAACAATGCTTGTTGCACAAAGACTCTATGAATCTGGTATGATTACCTACATGAGAACAGACTCTGTAAACCTTTCAGAAACAGCAATTCAAGAAGCGAAAAATGCAATCGAAACAAATTACGGGATTGATTATTCAAAACCAACAAAATATACAAGTAAAAGTGCCGGAGCACAAGAAGCCCATGAGGCCATCAGGCCTACTGATTTCCTAAGAACATCTATTACAGGAGAAAATGACGAAATTCGTTTATATGATCTTGTTTGGAAACGGGCAATATCATCTCAAATGGCACATGCTAAATTGGAACGCACAACCATTAAAATTGGAGGTTTATATAACGGTGACTATTTCACTGCAAAAGGAGAAGTGATTCGTTTTGATGGTTTTTTAAAAGTATATCTTGAATCTCAAGTTGAAGATGTTGATGATGACGAATCAGACGATTCCATTCTTCCAAGTGTTGAACAAAACGAAAAATTAAAGCAAAAAGAAATAACAGCAACAGAAAGATATACACGACCGCCTGTAAGGTATGTAGAAGCTTCTTTAGTGAAGAAATTAGAGGAATTAGGAATTGGTAGACCATCAACTTATGCACCAACAATTTCAACAATTCAAAAAAGAGGCTACGTTGAGAAAAAAGAACGAGAAGGAGAACTTAGAAATTTTACCGTTTTAAAATTAAGCAACGAACAAATTAACAGAGAGGTAAAATCTGAAACTACCGGAAAAGATAGAAATAAACTTTCGCCTACTGATATTGGAATAGTCGTTACTGATTTTTTAAATCAACATTTTGACCGCATAATGGATTACAATTTTACAGCAAAAGTAGAAGCAGAATTTGACGAAATTGCAAAGGGAAAAATTCAATGGACAGATATGATGGCGGAATTTTACGAACCCTTTCATGCAAATGTGACAAACACCTTGGAAAATTCTGATCGTGCTACAGGAGAAAGAGAATTAGGGATACATCCTGTTTCTGGGCGTAAAATGATTGTAAGAATAGGAAGGTATGGTCCAATGGTACAAATTGGGGATGAAAAAGAAGATGGTGAAAAAGCACAATTTGCTTCCTTACAAAATAATCAGTCAATCGGATCAATTACACTCGAAGAAGCCCTCGCTTTATTTAAATTACCAAGAACACTCGGAGAATATAACTCAGAAATAGTAAAGGCAAATGCCGGGCGCTTTGGCCCATACATTCAAGTTGGAAAAGTATTTGTATCAATCCCTAAAGGAGAAGAACCTATAACTATCGACTTAGATCGCGCAATAGAATTATATATTGAAAAACAAACTGCTGATGCCAATAAATTAATTAAAATTTTTGACGAAAGACCAGATGTTCAATTACTCAATGGAAGATATGGTGCCTATCTAAAAATCGGAAAAGACAATTTTAAACTGCCAAAAGATACCACTCCAGAAAATTTAAGTGTTGAAGAATGTATTCATATTTCTAAAAATCAAGCACCAAAAACTGCTAAGAAAAAAGTTTTTAGAAAAAAATAATCCGAAATTTATTGTTATTTTTATGTAAATTTGTTTCATGAATGGAACTGTAAATAAGGTAATTCTTATTGGTAATTTAGGGAAAGACCCAGAAATACGTCGCTTCGAGAATGGTGCTGTTGTTGCAACATTTTCAATTGCCACATCAGAATCATTTACAGACAAAAATTCAGGAGAAAAAAAAGAAATAACTGATTGGCACGATATTGTACTTTGGAGAGGATTAGCTGAAATAGCTGAAAAATACATCCGAAAAGGAACAAAAATTTACGTTGAAGGAAAATTAAAAAAGCGATCCTGGCAAGACAAAGAAGGAAACACAAAATACAATACAGAAGTTATTGGTGAAGAGTTAACCATTCTTTCTCGCTTAGAAATTTCAGATAAAACAGCTGCCCCGTATAATTCAAATGGAACTCCAAACCTACCTTCTGACATGCCAGGACTTTCATCGAGTAGCGATGATGATTCCCCATTTTAATATTTATGACGATAAGCGAACCTCCCAGTTATGAATTGTATCAAATTGCCGAAGCCGGATTCAGCACAAATAATTATATTTACTTAGGAATTATAGTTCTTTTGCTCCTTGTTTCAGCAATGATGTCTGGATCAGAATCGGCTTTTTTTTCTCTTAGACCCCTAGATCGGGAAGAGATTAAACAAGAAAATTCTGCAAAATCAAAATTAATCTCTGACTTACTAGCTAAACCTAAGGAACTACTTGCAACTATTTTAATTACAAACAATTTTGTAAATGTTGGAGTTGTTATTTTATCAACTTTTATACTAAACGATTTTTACCCTCCAACAAAGGATTTTGAAATTAAAAGATTTCTTCTTGAGGTATTAGGTATAACATTTGTTTTGTTAATGACAGGAGAAGTAATCCCTAAAATTTTTGCTGCAAAAAATTCTCTAAGAGTTGTTCGGTGGATGGTCTATCCATTAAACATTTTAAGAAAAACACCTCCATTATCTTGGTTGAAAAATCTTTTAGTGAAAGGTTCTTTTTTTATCCAAAAAAATGCAAAAGGAAAAACTAGTATTACAACAGATGAACTAGAACAGGCTATTGCATTGACGAAAGAAGATAGCGATTCGGAGGACGATCATAAAATCCTAGAGGGAATTGTGAAATTTGGAAGAACAGAAGCATGTCAAATAATGACACCTAGAATTGAAGTAGATGCAATTGATATATCCTCAAATTTTAAGGATGTTTTAGCCTTTATTTTAGAAGCTGGTTACTCGAGAATTCCTGTATTCCAAGACACACAAGATAATGTTGTTGGTATTTTATACATCAAAGATTTACTACCAAATTTAAGTAATCCGGATTATGTGGGGTGGTCTAAAGTTATTAGAAAACCCTTTTTTATCCCTGAAAACAAAAAAATAAATGACTTACTACAAGAATTTAAAAATATGAAAATGCATATGGCAATTGTTGTAGATGAATATGGTGGAGCTTGCGGTATAGTTACTTTAGAAGATATTCTAGAAGAAATTGTTGGTGACATAACAGATGAATTTGATGACGATGAAATTGAATATTCAAAAGTTGATCCATCTACTTTTATTTTTGAAGGAAGAACCTCGCTAAATGATTTATATAAAGTTTTAGGAATTGATGGACTTGTATTTGAAAATTTAAAGGGTGAAGCTGAAACAATTGGAGGTTTTGTAGTTGAGCAAGCAGGGAAAATTTTAAAGAATAAGGAATTTATTGAAGTTGAAAATTTCAAAATCATTGTTGAGTCATCAGATAAAAGGAGAGTGAAATCAATAAAGATTCAAGTAAAATCAAACTAAATGATAAAAAACAATCAAAAATCATTTATTAGAGTTCTTTTGGCTTTCTTGATTTTGAATGCCTATGCTTGCAAAGAACCGGCACCAGTTCCAAAACCACCGACATACTTAAATATTAATTTTCCAGATCACTCTTATACATATGTAAAAGGCGATTGCCCCTATGAGTTCAAATTAGCATCCTTGTATAATTATAAAACAATTCAAAATTCAAAATTCAACTCATGTATTCAAGAAATTAATCTAGGACCTTTAAATGGTAGCTTATTTCTTTATTATATTGCAATACCATCAAAAGATTCACTTCCTGATATAATAAATTTGGCAAATGATAAAGTAGATGAACATAAAATTAAAGCTGATAAAATAGAATTTGAGCAAATTATTGATGCTAAAAATAGGGTTTTCGGAACCTTTTTTGAGCTAAAGGGAAACGTCGCAACTAATTTTCAGTTTTACTTAACAGATTCAAGTCAGAATTTTGTTCGTGGAGAAGTGCTATTAAATTGTCGGCCAAACTATGATTCTTTAAGGCCTTCTTTGGATTATCTTAAAGTTGATTTACTTGAAATGGTACATAATTTCAAATGGAGGAAAAATTAAGATCTATTAAAAAACATACTGTTTATATAGCATTAGGCTCCAATATTGGAGATAAATCAAAGAATCTTAGTAGCGCAATTGAAGAAATAAATACTTTGATCGGGGAAGTTACTGAAGTATCCTCTTTTTTTGAAAACGAACCACAAGGATTTAAATCTGATAATATTTTTGTTAATGCCTGTCTAATTTGTAAAACCCATCTAAATCCGCTAGCTACTTTAAAAGAACTTAAAAATATAGAAAAAAAAATGGGTAGAAAAAAAACTAATGGAGTTTATGAAGACAGAATAATCGACCTAGATATTATATTCTTCGACAAACTGATTTATAAGAGTGAAAAATTAACAATACCACACAAAGAATATAAAAATAGAAGCTTTGTACTTATTCCTTTAAAAGAACTAAGTCCATTTTTAGATAAATAAAATAAATTTGGTTTTTTCCGAATGTTAAAAAAAAAATAAAAGAATATAATTTAATAATAATATCTTTTTAGATTTGCATAATAATTTATCTAAATCAAAAAATAATGAATCGTTTTTTAACTCTTTTAATTTTTGGAAGTCTTTTGATTTCATTGAACTCTTGTGATCTTGTTAAAGATTTTACATATACTGTGAATCCAGATCCACTTGAAATGCATGGAGATAGCTTACGATTTAATGTAATTGTAAATATTCCTGAAAAAGGTATACAAAAGAAAATAAGAGCAGAGATTTCTCCAAAAATTGGAAATACCTCAATTGGCACTTGGATTGTACAAGGTGAAAAAGTTACAGGAAATGGTAAAACTGTTCTTTTTAAACCTGGAGGTACAGTGAATTTTGAAATGGCAGTTCCTTACTCTAATGATATGGAGGCTGCAGACTTTAAAATTACAGGAAAAGTTTTTAAAGGTTTAAAAGAAAAATTGACCTTGCCTGAAAAGAAAATCGCAGATGCAACTATAGTAACACCTTTGTTGGTTAAAAAAGAATTTAAAATGATTTATGAAGATGATGCTATAATTCGTTCAGTTGAAAAAACAAAATCGGCAACAATCAATTTTGATCGAGGTCAATCTGTTGTAAAGGCAAATGAATTAAAAGATGTAGATTTAAATGATTTATTAGTTTGGATAACAACATCTCAGCTTAATCCAAAAATTAAAATTAATTCAATTGATATAGTTGGATATGCTTCACCTGATGGAGTTGAAGATAAGAATTCAAATTTATCAAATGAAAGAACAAAATCAGCGAGAACTTCTCTGATTTCAATTATGAAAAAAGCTAAAATAGCAGGGTACACTGATACTGCTAATTATATAATACAAGGAAAAGGTGAAGATTTTGACGGATTTAAAGCACAATTGAGCCTTACCACATCTATCTCTGAAGCTGATAAAAACTTATTTATTAGAATTTTAGAAATGACAAAAGATCCAGTTCAACGCGAAACAGAAATGATAAATTTAGGAAAATCCTATACTGAATTAGAGAAAGATGTTTTCCCAAAAATTAGACGAGCTAATATTATTGTGAATTATACTGAAAATGGCCTAACAGATGATGAAATCATGCAAGCTTCTATAAATAATCCTTCAGTTTTAGGTGTAGAAGAACTATTATATGCTGCTAAAAATCTAACACAAGAGTTAAATGAAAAAGCAAGAATTTATCAACTAGCTGCCTCAAATTTTGATTCTGATCATAGAACTCATAACAATTTAGGTGCTCTTAACTTTTCTCAAAATAAAATAGCAGATGCTAAAAAAAGTCTTGAAAAATCAAATTCTCTAAAAGAAAACATTGCTGCGAAGAATAATTTAGCTGGTGTTGTTTTAATTCAAGATAATAGAACACAAGCTATAAAACTAATGGCACAAACTAAATCAGTGGATGCAAAAAATAGTTCTATTGTAGCATATAACAATGCTATTTTAAATATTATGAGTGGAAATTATTCAAAAGCTGAAAACAACTTAAAAGATGACTCTTTTAATAAAGCTCTTACCCTTACTCTTCAAGGAAAATTACCTCAAGCAACTAAAGTTTTAAGTGCTATTGCCACTACCTCTGAATCTCTTTACTTAAAAGCGATTATCTCTGCAAGAAATGGAGAAAGTGTAGATGCAGTTGTTACTAATTTAAAACAAGCTTTTGCAAAGGATTCAAATTTAAAGACCAAAGCGTCAAAAGATCGTGAGTTTTTAAAATTTATGAATGATGCAATTTTTACTGCTGCAGTAAATTAGAATTCAAAAAAAGAACTATCAAAATCCCAGTTATCTGGGATTTTTTTTTCTAAAAACTTTATATTATCAAAAAGGAAAATATTTAACTGACTTTGGTTAATTTTATACCAAATTTAAAAAATACAAAATGATTGACGGAAACGAATTTAGAAAGTATGCTACAAAGCATCTTGGAATCAACAGTATGGTTGTAGATCACTATATAGAGTCTTCACTAACACCTTATATTATTGAAGAACGTCCTATGAATATGACTCAAATGGATGTGTTTTCAAGATTAATGATGGATAGAATAATATTTTTAGGAACTGGTATTAACGACCAAGTTGCAAATATCATCAATGCTCAATTGTTGTTTCTAGAATCTGTAGATGCTAAAAAAGATATTCAAATCTACCTAAATTCACCAGGAGGTTCTGTTTATGCTGGACTTGGGATTTATGACACAATGCAATATATTCGTCCTGATGTTGCGACAATTTGTACAGGAATGGCGGCTTCTATGGGAGCAGTTCTTTTATGCGCTGGTGCTGAAGGTAAAAGAAGTGCTTTAAAACACTCACGCGTTATGATTCATCAACCATTAGGTGGCGCGCAAGGACAGGCGTCTGATATTGAAATTACTGCACGTGAAATCCAAAAACTTAAGAAAGAACTATACGATATTATTGCACTACATTCCAAACAAACATACGACAAGGTTTGGGCAGACTCAGACCGTGATTATTGGTTAACATCTCAAGAAGCTAAAGAATATGGAATGGTAGATGAAGTTCTTTTACGCAATCCAAAATAATATTCATGGCAAAGAAAGAAACGACTTGTTCTTTTTGTGGGGCAAATCGTGCAAATGTCCAAATGTTAATAGCTGGTATATCCGGTCATATTTGTGACAGCTGTGCTGTTCAAGCAAATAGAATTGTTAGTGAAGAAGTTGGTGAATTAGCTGTTACTAAAGATAATTTAAAAAATACTTCTGAAATAAATATTCATAAGCCTGCGGAAATAAAACAGCTTTTAGATGAATATGTTATTGGGCAAGATGAAGCGAAAAAAGTGCTATCCGTTGCTGTTTACAATCATTTTAAGCGCTTAAATTATAGGTCTAAAAAAGAAGACATTGAAGTTGATAAATCCAATGTTATTTTGGTAGGGCGAACTGGAACTGGGAAAACTTTACTCGCTAAAACAATTGCAAAAATGCTAAATGTTCCCTTCTGTATTGCAGATGCAACAGTTTTAACTCAAGCAGGATATGTTGGGGAAGATGTAGAAAGTATTCTTTCTCGCTTATTGCAAGCAGCTGACTACAATGTTGAATCTACTCAAAAAGGAATTGTTTTTATTGATGAAATTGATAAAGTAGCAAGGAAAAATGATAATCCTTCTATTACGCGAGATGTCTCTGGAGAAGGAGTTCAACAAGCTTTACTGAAATTATTGGAAGGTTGCATTGTAAGTGTTCCGCCTCAAGGAGGAAGAAAACACCCTGAACAAAAATTGGTGCAAATTGACACAAAAAATATTTTATTTATTTGTGGTGGTGCATTTGATGGCATTGAGCAAATTATTGCAAGTCGTGTTAACAGACAAACAATCGGATTTAGTTCAAGCTCAGAAGAAAATATAGAAAATGAATCACTTCTTAAATATATTACGCCAACAGATATTAAAACATATGGTTTAATCCCTGAATTAATCGGTAGATTTCCTGTTTTATCTTATCTTGAACCACTAAATGAAAATGATTTAAAACGCATTCTCACAGAGCCTAAAAACGCGCTAATTAAACAATATATTAGCTTGTTTGATATTGATGGCGTTAAACTTAGCTTTGAAAATGAAACACTTGATTTCATCGTCAAAAAAGCCTTAGAATTTAAATTGGGTGCCAGAGGATTACGCTCAATTTGCGAGGCTATTTTAACTGATGCAATGTTTGAAATTCCTTCTCTGAATTTAAAAACATTTAATGTCTCACTTGATTATGCAAAGTCTCAATTCAGTAAATCAAAAATAGCTAGTCTTAAAGTTGCATAAATCTCTTAGCTATTTAATTCTTATTAATACCTTTGCACCGACATTTAAAAAATTATGAAAACGATACAATTTAGAGAAGCTTTAAGAGAAGCAATGTCTGAAGAAATGAGAAGGGATAAAAACGTCTTTCTTTTAGGTGAAGAAGTTGCTGAATATAATGGTGCATATAAGGTTTCACAGGGAATGCTTGATGAATTTGGACCAAAAAGAGTGATTGATACGCCTATTGCAGAACTTGGTTTTACAGGAATTGCAGTTGGAGCATCTATGAATGGTTTAAAGCCAATTGTTGAGTTTATGACTTGGAATTTTGCAATTCTTGCAGCTGATCAAATTATAAATTCTGCTGCGAAAATGATGCAAATGTCAGGAGGTCAATACCACTGCCCAATCGTTTTTAGAGGTGGAAATGGAACTGCCGGACAGCTTGGTGCAACTCATTCTCAGAGTTTTGAAGCTTTTTACGCACACGTTCCCGGACTTAAAGTAATTACACCATCAAATCCAGCAGATGCTAAAGGTTTACTAAAAGCAGCAATCCGAGACGAGGACCCGGTTGTATTTTTAGAATCAGAAAAAATGTATGGGGATAAAGGAGAAGTTCCCGAAGGAGAATATATTATTCCAATAGGAGTTGCTGATATTAAAAGAAAAGGTACAGATGTAACTTTAGTTTCATTTGGGAAAATAATGAAAGTTGCCCTTGAAGCAGCTGAAATACTTGCTAAAGAAAATATTGATGTTGAAGTAATCGATTTAAGAACAATTCGACCCTTAGACTACGGAACTGTTGTTGAATCAATCAAAAAAACAAACCGCTGTGTGGTATTGGAAGAATCTTGGCCCTTGGCATCTATTTCATCCGAAATTGCTTATCATGTTCAACGGTATGCTTTTGATTATTTAGATGCACCAGTAATGCGTGTAACTCAAACTGACACGCCTTTTGCGTTTTCTCCAAGCTTAATTGATGAAGCACTTCCAAACGTAAAACGTCTTATTGAGGCCATCAAGAAAACACTCTAAAATATTTGAATTATTTTGTCCTACAAGCTCCTTTTGGAGCTTTTTTTATTTTGGAAACTATCTGAAAAACAATTACTAAGACTTTTTTCAACAAAAAACTCGTTTTTTTTTCAATTCATAGTTGCGTAGTAAATTAAAAAAGGTATCTTTGCACCCCTCAAAGTACGTTTGAGGATTAATTATTTATTTAAATTAAGAGTATTTTATGCCAACTATTCAACAATTAGTTCGCAAAGGAAGAACTGCGGTAGTGAAGAAAAGTAAATCTGCTGCGCTTGATTCATGTCCACAACGTAAAGGTGTTTGTGTTCGTGTATACACGACTACACCAAAAAAGCCAAACTCGGCTATGCGTAAAGTGGCGCGTGTTCGTTTAACGAACGGGAAAGAAGTCAACGCATACATTGGTGGTGAAGGCCACAATCTTCAAGAACACTCCCTAGTACTTGTTCGCGGAGGAAGAGTAAAAGATCTTCCAGGAGTACGTTATCACATTGTTCGCGGTGCTGAAGATACAGCAGGTGTACAAGGAAGAAGTCAAAGAAGATCAAAGTATGGAACGAAACGTCCTAAGCAGAAATAATTAATAAGCATTAGAAAATGAGAAGAAGAAAAGCCAAGAAAATTGCGATTCTGCCAGATCCGAAGTTTAACGATGTGGTAGTAACAAAATTTGTAAATAACTTAATGCTATCAGGTAAAAAAAGTATAGCATTTAGAATATTCTATGATGCAATAGAATTAATCAACAAAAAAATTGAAGATCAAGAAGGTATTGAGGTTTGGAAAAAAGCACTGGAAAATATTACGCCAATTGTCGAAGTAAAAAGTCGTCGTGTTGGTGGTGCAACATTTCAAATCCCTACACCTGTTCGTGATGAGAGAAAAGCTTCATTAGCTATGAAATGGTTAATTGGTTATTCACGAAAAAGAAACGAAAAAACAATGTCACAACGTTTAGCTTCTGAAATCATTGCTGCTTCAAAAGAAGAGGGAGCTGCATACAAAAAGAAAGAAGATACAACACGTATGGCTGAAGCAAATAAAGCGTTTTCACATTTTAGATTTTAAGTAATGGCAAGAGACCTTAAGTATACACGTAACATTGGAATTGCTGCTCATATCGATGCAGGGAAAACGACTACTACAGAACGAATTTTATTCTACGGTGGTGTTAGTCACAAGATTGGAGAAGTTCATGACGGTGCTGCTACTATGGATTGGATGGAGCAAGAGCAAGAAAGAGGAATTACAATTACTTCTGCTGCTACAACTTTAAATTGGAAATACAGAAATGAGCTTTATCATGTCAATATTATTGACACTCCCGGACACGTTGACTTTACAGTTGAGGTAAACCGTTCTCTTCGTGTTCTTGATGGACTGGTATTTCTATTTTCTGCTGTTGATGGTGTAGAACCTCAATCTGAAACAAATTGGAGACTAGCTAATAACTATAATGTTCCTCGTATTGGTTTTGTTAACAAAATGGATCGTCAAGGCGCAGACTTTTTAAAAGTTTGTAAGCAAGTTAAGACAATGCTTGGAAGTCATGCACTTCCATTACAAATAAACATTGGTTCAGAAGATAATTTTCAAGGGGTTGTAGATCTTATTAACTTCAAAGGAATTACTTGGAATGAAGAAGATTTAGGAATGACATTTCAGGAAATTGAAATCCCTGCAGATGTTATTGAAGAAGCAAGACAATTAAGAAGTGAATTATTAGAAGCTGTTGCTGAATTTGATGAGTCTTTAATGGAGAAATTCTTTGAAGATGAAAATTCTTTAACAGAACGAGAAATTTTAAATGCTTTGAGAGCTGCAACAATATCTGGAAAAGTTGTTCCAATGATGTGTGGTTCTGCATTTAAGAACAAAGGAGTTCAGGCAATGCTAGACATGGTAATGGAAATTCTTCCGTCTCCTATGGATATTGAAGGAATTGTTGGTATTAACCCAAAAAATGACCAAGAAGTAATAAGAAAACCATCATTTGATGAGCCTTTTGCTGGATTAGCATTCAAAATTGCAACCGATCCTTTTGTTGGTCGACTTTGCTTTGTTCGTGCATATTCAGGAAAGTTAGCTGCAGGTTCTTATGTGTTAAATACTAGATCTGGAGATAAAGAACGGATATCACGTATTTTTCAAATGCATGCTAACAAACAAAACCAAATCAACGAACTTGGTGCTGGAGATATTGGTGCAGTAGTTGGATTTAAAGACATTAAAACTGGAGATACTTTGTGTGCAGAAAACGCACCTATTATTCTTGAATCAATGGTATTCCCTGAGCCAGTTATTGGATTAGCGATAGAGCCAAAAACTCAAGCAGATACGGATAGATTATCTATTGGATTATCTAAGCTTTCTGAAGAAGATCCTACATTCCGAGTAAATACAGATGAAGAGACAGGTCAAACTATCATTTCTGGAATGGGTGAACTTCATCTTGAAATTATTATAGACCGATTAAAAAGAGAATTTAGAGTCGAAGTTAATCAAGGTGATCCTCAAGTTGCTTATAGAGAAAATATATCTGGAAATACAGATCATCGTGAAGTATTTAAAAAACAAACTGGTGGTCGAGGTAAATTTGCTGATATCTTGGTTAAAATTTCTCCTCAAGATAATCCTGAAAAAATTGGATTGGAATTCATTAACAGCATAAAAGGAGGTAATATTCCTCGCGAATTTATTCCTTCTGTTGAAAAAGGATTTAAAGATTCCATGAAAAATGGTGTTCTAGCTGGATTCCCAGTTGAAGCAATGAAAGTTGAATTAATTGATGGTTCATTCCACGCAGTCGATTCAGATTCATTGTCTTTTGAATTATGTGCTAAAATGGCTTATAGAAATTCTATGAAGTTATGTAGCCCAGTTCTTTTGGAGCCTATTATGAAACTTGAAGTTGTTACACCAGAAGAAAATATGGGTGATGTTGTTGGTGACTTAAACAGAAGACGCGGAATGATGCGTGGTATGGATGATAGAGCTGGCGCAAAAGTTTTAAAAGCAGACGTTCCTTTATCAGAAATGTTTGGTTATGTAACTCAATTACGAACAGTTACTTCAGGTAGAGCAAGCTATTCAATGGAATTTTCTCACTATGCAGATGCTCCTAAAAATATTGCTGAAGATGTAATTTCAAAAGCAAACGGTAAAGTTTCAGCATAATAAACTAAAAGAAGATGAGTCAAAAAATTAGAATAAAATTAAAATCATACGATCACAACCTTTTGGATAAATCGGCTGAGAAAATCGTTAAAACAGTAAAGTCTACTGGTGCAATTGTAAGTGGTCCAATTCCTCTTCCAACGCACAAAAGAATTTATACTGTATTGCGTTCTCCGCACGTAATGAAAAAAGCGCGAGAGCAATTTGAATTGTGTGCCTACAAAAGATTGCTAGACATTTATAGCAGCTCTTCTAAAACAGTAGATGCATTGATGAAGTTAGAGCTTCCAAGTGGAGTAGATGTTGAAATTAAAGTGTAAATAAATTAATAACAAGAATATGCCAGGAATTATTGGTCGAAAAGTCGGAATGACTAGCATCTACAGTGCCGAGGGTAAATCATTACCATGCACAGTGATAGAAGCAGGTCCTTGTGTTGTAACTCAGGTTAAGACACAAGACAGAGATGGTTACGAGGCCGTTCAATTGGGATTTGGAGAAAAGAAAGAAAAAAATACTCCAAATGCAATGAAAGGTCACTTTAAAAATGCCAGTACAACACCCAAAGCAAAATTGGTGGAGTTCAAAGGTTTTGATAACGTAACGATTGGTGATAAAATTGATGTCGCTATCTTCGCTGAAGGTGATTTCGTTGATGTTGTAGGTACTACAAAAGGAAAAGGTTTTCAAGGTGTTGTGAGACGACACGGATTTGCTGGAGTTGGTCAAGCGACACACGGACAGCACAATCGTCTTCGTGCTCCAGGATCTATTGGTGCTTGTTCTTACCCTGCACGTGTATTCAAAGGAATGCGAATGGGTGGACAAATGGGTAACAAAAATAGAATGGCCTCAAACCTACAAATATTAAAAGTAATTGCTGAAAAGAATATCCTTATCGTGAAAGGTTCAGTTCCAGGAGCAAATGGTTCAACTTTAACAATTAGAAGGTAATGAAAGCAAAAATATACGACGCAACAGGAACAGTTACAGCTAAGTCCGTAACACTTTCAGACGACATTTTTGGTATCGAACCAAATAACCATGCTATTTACTTAGATGTTAAACAACATTTAGCGAATAAACGTCAAGGAACACACAAATCTAAAGAACGAGCAGAAATTGCTGGATCTACAAGAAAAATAAAAAAACAAAAAGGTACAGGTGGAGCTCGTGCTGGTAGTGTAAAATCAGGAACACGTGTTGGTGGTGGAAGAATTTTTGGACCACGTCCTAGAAATTACCACTTCAAATTAAACATTAAGCTTAAAAGATTAGCTCGTAAGTCTGCATTTGCCTTTAAAGCAAAAAATGACGCTATTCTTGTAATGCAAGACATCAATTTTGCAGAAGCTAAAACAAAAGATTTCAAGACATTAATTACTTCATTGAAATTAGACGATCAAAAAGTACTTTTTATTCTTGCTGAAAATACAGATAATGTTTACTTGGCATCACGAAACCTTAAGAAAGTAAAAGTCGTAACAGCAGACTCATTTAATACCTATGATTTGTTGAATGCCAAAAAAATTATTTTAGCTGAAGGTGCAGTTAAAAAAATAGAAATGATACTTAATTAATCATCATGCAGACAATTATAAGAAAACCTGTCATTACTGAGAAAGCTACCATGTGTAGTGAATCACTAAATCGCTTCACATTTGAAGTTGACAAAAAAGCAAATAAGTTAGAAATTAAGAAAGCCGTTGAGAAAATGTATGGCATCAACGTTGTTGATGTTCGCACAATGAATTATGGTGGTGGTGCTTCTTCTGCAAAATACACAAACAAAGGTGTTATTGAGCAAAAAAGTAAACAATGGAAAAAAGCGATAGTTTCTGTTGCAGATGGTCAAACTATAGATTTATTTAATAATTATTAAAAAAAGGCAATGAGTCTAAAGAAATTTAAACCAACAACTCCAGGGCAACGTCACAAAGTGGCATTGGAATTTAAGGGTATAACAGCATCGACTCCTGAAAAGAGTTTGGTGTCGAGCATGAAAAAATCCGGTGGTCGAAATAATGATGGTCGAATGACAATGAGATACATTGGTGGTGGCCACAAACAAAAATACCGTATCATCGATTTCAAACGCGATAAATTTGATATTCCTGCTACTGTTAAAACAATTGAGTATGACCCAAATCGTACTGCTAATATTGCTTTATTATTTTATGCTGACGGAGAAAAAAGATACATCATTGCTCCAAATGGAATGAAAGTTGGAGATCAAATCTTATCAGGAAAAACTGCAACGCCAAATATTGGTAACGCAATGTATTTATCTGATATTCCTCTTGGTACTGTAATCCATAACATAGAATTGAAGCCTGGTAAAGGTGGTTCAATTGCAAGAGGAGCTGGAACGTATGCACAACTTAATGCACGTGATGGCAAATATGCAATTGTAAAGATGCCTTCAGGTGAAACTAGAATGATTTTAGTTACATGTATCGCAACTATTGGATCGGTTTCAAATTCAGAACACAATTTAGCTGTTTCTGGTAAAGCTGGTCGTTCAAGATGGTTAGGTCGCAGACCAAGAGTAAGAGGTGTAGTAATGAATCCAGTTGATCACCCAATGGGAGGTGGTGAAGGAAGAAATTCAGGAGGTCACCCAAGATCAAGAAATGGAATACCTGCAAAAGGATTTAAAACAAGATCTAAAAGCAAGTATTCAGATAAGTTAATTATTGAAAGAAGAAAAAAATAGGATATGAGTCGTTCACTAAAAAAACCGCCTTTTGTTCATTATAAATTGATGAAAAGAGTTGATGATGCACAAGTTGCGAAGAGTAAAGCTGTAATTAAAACATGGTCGCGCGCATCTACTATTACGCCTGAGTTTGTAGGCTTAACATTTGCTGTACATAATGGAAATAAATTTATTCCTGTTTTTGCAACTGAAAATATGGTTGGTCACAAACTTGGTGAATTCTCTCCAACGAGAAACTTCCGAGGACATGGAGGAAACAAAAAAGATAAAAAACGATAGAAATTAGATACTCATGGGAGCAAGAAAAAGGCTAAGAGCTGAAAGTATTAAGGAAAATAAAAAATCAATTGCGTTTGCAAAGTTGAATAATTCAAATATTTCACCACGTAAAATGAGATTGGTTGCAGATTTAATTAGAGGAATGGAAGTGAATAAAGCTTTAAATATTCTTCATTTTAATGGAAAAATTGCTTCGGTTAGCTTAGGTAAGTTGTTACGTTCTGCAATCTCTAATTGGGAGCAGAAAAATGAAGGAGCAGATATAACACAAGAAAATTTAGTTGTTCGGTCTATCGAAGTTGGTGGTGGAGCAATGTTAAAGAGAATACAACCTGCACCTCAAGGTAGAGCGCACAGAATTAGAAAAAGATCAAACCATGTTACCATCGTAGTTGATGGAACTAAATAAGTAGTAAGAAATGGGACAAAAAACAAATCCAATAGGAAATAGATTAGGCTACATTCACGGATGGGAATCTAATTGGTATGGTGGAAATGATTACAAAGACAAAATTGTTGAGGATGATCAAATTCGTAAGTACTTAAATGCTCGTTTAACTAAAGCAAGTATTTCCAAAATAATTATTGAAAGAACTTTAAAACTAGTTACTGTTACTATCAATACAGCACGACCAGGAGTTATAATTGGAAAAGGTGGTCAAGAAGTTGATAAACTTAAAGAAGAATTAAAAAAATTAACGAAGAAAGAAATTCAAATTAATATTTTCGAAGTTAAACGTCCGGAACTTGATTCTCGTTTAGTAGCAGATGGTGTTGCAAGACAACTTGAAGCTCGTATTTCATTTCGAAGAGCAATTAAAATGGCAATTGCAAGTACAATGAGAATGGGAGCTGAAGGAATAAAAATAAAAATATCTGGCCGACTAAACGGCGCTGAAATGGCACGTTCAGAAATGTACAAGGATGGAAGAACTCCACTTCATACATTTAGAGCTGATATTGACTATGCTTTAGCAGAAGCACATACAACGTATGGCCGACTTGGGATCAAAGTTTGGATTTGTAGAGGTGAAGTTTACGGAAAAAGAGATTTGTCTCCAAACGTAGGAGTTTCAACTGCTGCAAATAATAACAATAGCAATTTTGCGAATGATCGAAAGCCTAATGCAGGTAAGAGAAGAGAGAGAAAATAAATTAAGAAAGATATAAATTAAGAGTAATGTTACAACCTAAAAGAACAAAATTTAGAAGAGTACAGAAAGGAAGGAGCCGTGGATTATCACACAGAGGTTCAACAATTTCTTTTGGTTCATTCGCTCTTAAGTGTTTGGAGCCTGGATGGATTACTTCACGACAAATTGAAGCATCACGTATCGCAGTTACAAGACACATGAAACGTGAAGGAAAAGTGTGGATTCGAATTTTTCCAGACAAACCAGTTACATCTAAGCCGGCTGAAGTACGAATGGGAAAAGGTAAAGGAGCTCCAAGTCATTGGGTTGCTGTTATCAAACCTGGACGTATCATGTTTGAAGCTGATGGAGTTTCTTACGAGGTTGCTAAGGAAGCATTGCGATTAGCAGCACAAAAATTACCAGTTAAATGCAAATTCGTTGTTCGCAACGATTATGTTATACCAGTTTAAAAAAGAAAAATGAAACAAGTAGAGATTTTAAAGCTAACAAACGAAGATTTAAATAGTCGCTTAAGTGATTTTCAAAATCAGTACGTAAACTTAAAATTAACGCATAAAATGGCTCCAATTGAGAATCCATTGAGAATAACAAGTATGCGTAAAGTTATAGCTAGACTAAATACAGAATTAACAAAACGTTCGAATCAAGCTTAATGCTTGAAAAAATAAGCCTAAATGGAAACACGTAATTTAAGAAAAGAAAAAGTTGGGATCGTAATGAGTGACAAAATGGAAAGATCCATTGTTGTTTCTGTTGAGCGAAAAGTAAAACACCCGAAATATGGGAAATTCGTAAAGAAAACTACCAAGTTTATTGCTCATGATGAGAAAAATGATTGTAACATTGGTGACACTGTTAAAATCATGGAAACACGTCCCTTGAGTAAAACTAAGAATTGGAGATTAGTAGAAATTGTCGAAAGAGCTAAATAAAAAGGAGAAATGATACAAACAGAATCCAGACTATCAGTCGCAGACAATTCAGGTGCCAAAGAAGTATTGTGTATCCGCGTATTAGGCGGAACAAGACGACGATATGCTTCAGTTGGTGACAAGATTGTGGTTACAGTAAAAAGTGCTATGCCTAATGGTGGAGTAAAAAAAGGTACAGTAGCAAAAGCTGTTGTTGTTCGCACTAGAAAAGAAGTTCGTAGAGCGGATGGTTCTTATATCCGTTTTGATGATAACGCATGTGTTATCCTTAATCAGACTGGCGAAATGAGAGGAACGCGTATTTTTGGACCTGTAGCCAGAGAATTAAGAGAAAATAACTACATGAAAATTGTTTCATTAGCACCTGAGGTGTTATAATTAAATAGAGATGCAGAAGAAGTTACATGTTAAAATTGGTGATACTGTTCGAATAATGAGCGGCGAATCAAAAGGTCAAGAAGGAAAAATACTTTCTATTGACCGTAACAAAATGAGAGCAATTGTTTCTGGTGCAAATATGATCAAGCGCCATACGAAGCCAAGTGCAGCAAATCCACAAGGTGGAATTGAAGATAAAGAAGGTACAATTCATTTATCAAACCTTATGGTTTTAGTAAATGGTGTTCCTACCCGCACTGGCAGAAAAGAAAATGATAAAGGTAAATTAGTACGTTATGCAAAAAAATCAGGGGAGGTGATTAAATCATGAGTTACAAGCCAAGATTAAAAGAAAGATACAAGGGAGAAATTATTCAGGCCTTGAGAGATCAATTTGGATACAAATCTGTGATGCAAGTTCCGAGGTTACAGAAAATTGTTTTGAGCCAAGGTATTGGTGATGCAGTTGCTGATAAGAAAATTATTGAAAATGCAGCAGCAGATTTATCTCGTATTGCTGGTCAAAAAGCAATAACTACTTTATCCAAAAAAGATATTTCAAATTTCAAATTAAGAAAAGGAATGCCGATTGGAACAAAAGTAACTTTAAGAGGGGATCGAATGTATGATTTTCTAGATCGATTACTTGCTGTTGCTCTTCCAAGAACTCGTGACTTCAGAGGAATCAACCCAAAAGGATTTGATGGTAGAGGTAACTTCAATTTAGGAGTTAAAGAGCACATTATCTTTCCTGAAATAGACATAGATAAAGTAAATCGAATATTAGGAATGGATATAAGCTTTGTAACTTCAGCTGAAAGTGATGAAGAAGCAAAAGCACTGTTAGATGCATTCGGTTTTCCATTTATAAAAAAATAGATAAAAAATGGCTAAAGAATCAATGAAAGCGCGAGAGCGCAAAAGAGAAAGATTAGTAGAACGCTTTGCTAAAAAAAGAGAAGCGCTGACTAAAATACTTAAATCCACAGATAACTCTGAAGAAATTCAGACAGCTAAATGGGATGCAATGATGAGTTTACAGAAACTTCCTGCAAATTCTTCGAAAGTAAGAAAACATAACAGATGTGGACTTACAGGTCGACCTCGTGGATACATGAGACAATTTGGAATTTCAAGAGTAACGTTTAGAGAGATGGCACTTGCTGGAAAAATCCCAGGAGTGAAAAAAGGTAGTTGGTAATATTGAAACAGTAATAAAATGAACACAGATCCAATAGCAGATTTTTTAACCCGAATCAGAAATGCAAGCGCAGCTGGTTTGAAGATGGTAGAGATACCTGGTTCAAATATTAAAAGAGCAATGACTCAGATTTTATTTGATCAAGGATTTATTCTTAACTATAAATTTGAAGAAGATAATAAACAAGGTACGATTAAAGTTGCACTAAAATACAACCAATCTACCCGAGTGCCTGCAATAACTAAATTGCAAAGAGCATCTCGCCCAGGTTTAAGAAAATACAGTGCCTCCGATGAAATGCCTCGTGTATTAAATGGACTTGGTATTGCAATTGTTTCAACTTCAAAAGGTGTTATTACAAATAAAGAAGCTCGTAAACAAAATATTGGTGGCGAAGTACTTTGCTACATTTATTAAAATAAGAAAGAAATGTCAAGAATAGGTAAAGCTCCGATAACAATTCCAAATGGCGTAGAAGTTACGATCAATGGGACATCTGTTACGGTAAAAGGTAAAAAAGGTGAACTAAATCAAGAAATTGATGAATGTGTAACAATGACTATTGATGAAAACACAATAACTTTTGTTAGAAAAACAGATTCACCAAATGATCGTTCTAAACATGGACTATATAGATCGCTTGTTCAGAATATGATTACAGGTGTTTCTGAAGGTTTCAAGAAAGAAATGGAAGTAATAGGTGTTGGATTTCGTGCAACAGCAGTTGGTCAACAATTAGAATTAGCACTTGGTTTTTCTCATGCTATTATTCTATCAGTTCCTTCTGATGTTAAAATAGAAACTATAACTGAAAAAGGAAAGGCACCACTTGTAACAATTCAATCACATGATAAACAATTACTAGGTCAGGTGGCTGCGAAAATTCGCTCATTGAGAAAACCAGAACCATACAAAGGAAAAGGAATTCGATTCTTAGGTGAAGAAATTAGAAGAAAAGCTGGAAAATCAGCAAGTAAAAAATAATTATTAAGTAGATTATGGCACTAAATAAAGTATTAAGAAGAGCTAAAATAAAGCGAAGAATTCGAAAGAAAGTAACGGGTACTTCCTTAATTCCAAGATTGTCTGTTTACAGAAGCAATAAGCAAATTTATGCGCAATTGATTGATGATGCAACAGGTAAAACATTGGCTTCAGCAGGTTCTTTCAAGCAAAAAGAAGCGCAAAACGTAAACAAAATTACGCAAGCGACAATGATTGGTAAAGAAATTGCTGAAAAAGCACAGGGAGTAGGTATCAAAACAATAGTTTTTGATCGTAACGGTTACTTATACCATGGAAGAGTAAAATCTTTGGCTGATTCAGCACGTGAAGGAGGACTTAAATTTTAAGAAAATGGCAGAACAAGCAATGAACAGAGTGAAAGCAGTAGACATTGAGTTAAAAGATAAACTCGTTTCTGTAAATAGGGTTACTAAAGTTACTAAAGGAGGAAGAACATTTAGTTTTTCAGCAATTATAGTTGTTGGAGACGAAAATGGAATTGTAGGACACGGACTAGGTAAAGCAAAAGAAATAACTGAAGCAATCGCAAAAGGAATTGATGATGCTAAGAAAAATCTTATTAAGGTTCCAATACTTAGAGGTACAGTTCCTCATACTCAAAAAGGGAAGTTTGGAGGTGCTCAAGTATTATTGAAGCCAGCGACTCCAGGTACTGGTGTTATTGCAGGTGGTGCAATGCGCGCAGTATTAGAAAGTGTTGGTGTACATAATGTATTGGCAAAATCGCAAGGTTCTTCTAATCCTCACAATGTAGTTAAAGCAACAATTGATGCTCTTTCCAAAATGCGAGATGCTATTGCAGTTGCTAAACAAAGAGGTATTTCAATGGATAAAGTATTCAACGGTTAAAATAAATAGAATGGAAACCATAAAAATAAAACAAGTACGTAGCGCTATAAAAAGACCGGCTGATCAGAAAGCAACAATAAAGGCTTTGGGATTCAGACGCTTAAATCATGTCGTTGAAAAAGAGGTTACTCCTCAAATACTTGGAATGATTAATAAGGTGAAGCACCTAATAATAGTAGTAGACTAAAAATTCAAATAACAATAAAATGGATTTACATAATCTTACACCTGCACAAGGTTCAGTAAAAAAAGAAAAAAGAATTGCTCGAGGACAAGGATCTGGCCACGGTGGTACTTCAACTAGAGGTCACAAAGGAGCTAAATCGCGTTCTGGATATTCAACTAAAATTGGTTTTGAAGGTGGACAAATGCCATTACAACGCCGTGTTCCTAAATTTGGCTTCAAAAATATCAATAGAGTTGAATACAAAGCTATTAATCTTGATATTATAGAATATTTAGCTACAACTAAAGGAATAACAGAAATTACAATTGAAACGTTTCGTTCTAATGGTCTATTATCTAACAATCAACTTGTTAAGGTATTAGGAAGAGGGACACTAAATTCTAAAGTAACAATTAGCGCACATGGGTTTTCTGCAGCTGCAATAACTGCAATCGAAGCTCAAGGTGGTATATGTTCAAAAATCTAACTACCTTTGCACCCCACTAAATGAAAAGACTAATACAAAACATACGGAATATTTGGAAAGTAGAAGAATTACGAAAAAGAATTCTTCTTACTTTAGGATTGATTCTTGCCTACAGAATTGGTTCTTTTATTATTATTCCAGGTGTTAATTATGCTGCTTTAACTACAAAAGCAAGCGATCAGAATGCACTAGAAACTTTATTGTCATTGTTTTCTGGTGGTGGATTTACAAATGCATCAATTATGGCGCTTGGAATCATGCCATACATTAGTGCATCTATTATCATGCAACTTCTTTCAATGGCTGTTCCAGCAGTTCAAAAAATGCAAAATGAAGGTGAATCAGGAAGGAAGCAGATTAATAATTATACAAGGATACTAACGATAATTATTTGTGCCTTACAAGCCCCTAGCTATTTATCGCTTTATGTTGCACAAAAAGGAGCAATGCCAGTGGATGCAGATACTTTTTGGTGGACACAGACAATTTTGATACTAGTTGCCGGGTCAATGTTTGCAGTTTGGTTAGGTGAGCGGATTACAGAAAAAGGAATTGGAAATGGTATTTCATTGCTAATTACAGTTGGAATCTTGTCACGCCTTCCTGGAGCATTTTTTGCTGAATTTGGAAAATCAATGGAAGCTGGAAACCTAATAAAATTAGTTATTGAAGTTGTAGCATTTATGTTAGTTGTTTTAGTTACCATACTAATCGTTCAAGGAGTTAGAAGAATTCCTTTAAACACAGCAAAAAGAATTGTTGGAAATAAAAGTGTGGACGACAAAAGCGCTAGAAGTTATTTGCCAATTAAAGTTAATGCAAGTGGTGTGATGCCAATTATATTTGCTCAGGCAATAATGACAATTCCTGTAATGATTTTTGCTAGTTCTTCTGATCAGAGTGGTTTCTTGCAAAGAACCTTAGGCGATGTATACGGATTGAGCTACAATATATTATTGTGTTTATTAATTATAGTATTCACCTATTTTTATACTGCCATTATGATTAATCCAAGTAAAATTGCTGATGACTTGAAAAAAAGTGGTGGATTTATTCCCGGAGTTCGCCCCGGAGAAGAAACTGCTGAACATGTAGATACTGTTGTTTCAAGAATTACGTTCCCCGGTTCATTATTTCTTGCACTAATTGCTGTACTACCTGCAATTGCAAAATTAGCTGGAATCAATGATGGGTTTGCAATGTTTTTTGGAGGTACTTCTATATTAATTATGGTTGGTGTTGTTCTAGATACACTGCAGCAAATAGAAACATACCAATTAAATCGTCACATGGATAGCTTAATGGAAGGAACACGAGTGAGAGGAAGAAGAGAACCAAACGAATTATCCGGATTTTAAAAAATGGCTAAACAGGCATCAATAGAACAAGATGGGGTTATACTAGAAGCTTTGCCAAATGCAATGTTTCGAGTAGAACTAGAAAACGGACATGTTCTAACTGCTCACATATCAGGTAAAATGAGAATGTTTTACATAAAAATATTACCAGGAGATCGAGTTAAATTAGAACTTTCTCCTTATGATTTAACAAAAGGAAGAATATCTTTTAGATATAAATAGTTTAATAAGAAAGAAATGAAAGTAAGAGCATCAGTAAAAAAGAGATCAGTGGATTGCAAAATCGTTAAGCGTAAAGGAAGAGTTTACGTAATTAACAAAAAGAATCCAAAATTAAAACAACGTCAAGGTTAATTAAAAAAATATGGCACGTATCGCAGGTATAGATTTACCAAAAAATAAAAGAGGAGTAATAGGTTTAACCTATATATTTGGGATTGGAAGAAGTACTTCTAAAAAAATCCTTAATACAAATGGTATTGATGAAAGTATTAAAGTTCAAGAATGGAACGATGATCAATTATCAGCAATCAGAAACTCTGTTAATGAATTTAAAACTGAAGGTCAACTTCGCTCTGAAGTTCAATTAAATATTAAAAGATTAATGGATATTGGCTGTACAAGAGGAATTCGCCATAGATCTGGACTTCCATTAAGAGGTCAACGAACAAAAAATAACTCACGCACAAGAAAAGGTAGGAGAAAAACAGTTGCTAACAAGAAAAAAGCAACTAAATAATAAATAGTATTATGGCAAAAGCAAATCAAAAAAAGAAAAAAAACGTAAAGATTGATGCTGCTGGTGAAGCGCACATTCAAGCGAGTTTTAACAACATCATTATTTCACTTACAAATAATAGTGGTCAAGTTATTTCGTGGTCTTCAGCTGGAAAAATGGGGTTTAAAGGTTCTAAAAAGAATACACCTTATGCAGCTCAAATAGCTGCTGAAGATGCAGCAAAAGAAGCACATGATTTTGGACTTAGAAGGGTAAAAGTTTATGTAAAAGGACCAGGAGCTGGAAGAGAATCTGCTATACGTTCATTGAATAATACGGGAATTGAAGTAACAGAAATAATAGATGTTACACCGCTTCCACACAACGGATGTCGCCCACCAAAAAGAAGAAGAGTTTAACAATAATAACCAAGGGATAAAATCATCGAAGGAATGCCTTAATTCATGATTCCCGACTAAAAACAAAAATATGGCAAGATATACAGGTCCAAAGACCAAAATTGCTCGAAGATTTCGAGATCCTATCTTTGGTGCAGACAAAGCACTTGATAGAAGAAACTATGGCCCAGGTCAACATGGTCCTTCCAAAAAAAGAGGAGGAAAACAATCAGAATATGCAATTCAATTGGGTGAAAAGCAAAAAGCTAAGTATACTTATGGAATTTTAGAGCGTCAATTCTCTAATATGTTTGAAAAAGCTTCAGCCATGAAAGGTATTACTGGTGAAAACTTATTACAATTATGTGAAGCACGTGTAGACAATACCGTATTTCGTCTTGGAATAGCTCCAACTCGAAGTGGTGCTAGACAATTGGTTTCTCACCGTCACATTACAATAAATGGTGATGTAGTTAACATTCCTTCTTACACATTACGCCCTGGTGACGTAGTTGGAGTAAGGGAAAAATCAAAATCCTTGGAAGCAATTGCAAATTCTTTGAGTTCAAATACTAAGAAATATGATTGGTTGGATTGGGACAATTCTGCTATGGCAGGAAAATTATTGAATTTACCATCAAGGGAAATGATCCCAGAAAACATTAAGGAACAATTAATCGTCGAACTATACTCTAAATAAATACAACAAAATGGCAATATTGGATTTTCAAAAACCAGATAAGGTAATCATGATTAACTCCGATGAGTTCAACGGAGAATTTGAATTTCGTCCACTTGAACCTGGATACGGTATCACAGTTGGTAACTCTTTAAGAAGAATTTTACTTTCCTCACTAGAGGGATTTGCAATTGCTTCGATAAAAATACAAGGTGTAGATCACGAGTTCTCAACATTGAAAGGTGTTGTAGAAGATGTAACTGAAATCGTATTAAATTTGAAACAAGTTCGTTTCAAAAGACAGATCGAAGGAACTGATTCAGAAACTGTATTTATAACTGTTGGTGGTCAAACTAAATTAACTGCTGGTGATATTGGAAAACATACTAGTGCATTCCAAGTTTTAAATCCAGAATTAGTGATTTGCAACATGGAATCATCAGTTAAGATAGAAATTGAATTAACAATAGTTAAAGGTCGTGGTTATGTTCCTGCACAGGAGAATAAATCATCAAACGCTGCTTTTGGAACAATTTTTATCGATTCTATTTTTACACCAATTGTAAATGTTCAGTATACAGTTGAAAACTTTCGAGTTGAGCAAAAAACTGATTACGAAAAATTAATTTTTAACATAAAAACTGACGGTTCTGTTCATCCTAAAGAAGCGTTGAAAGATGCAGCAAAGATTCTTATTCATCACTTTATGTTGTTTTCTGATGAGCGTATTACGTTGGATAGCGAAATTAAAGCTGAAACTGAGGAATTTGACGAAACATCACTACACATGCGTCAATTGCTTAAGACAAAATTAGTAGATATGGATTTATCTGTTAGAGCTTTAAATTGCTTGAAAGCTGCTGATGTAGAAACATTAGGAGATCTTGTTTCAATAGCAAAATCTGATTTACTGAAGTTTAGAAATTTTGGAAAGAAATCTTTAACAGAATTGGAAGACCTAGTTGACAACAAAAATTTGGTATTCGGAATGAATGTTGCAAAATATAAATTAGACAAAGATTAAGATTTAAATCATGAGACACGGTAATAAAGTAAACCACTTAGGAAGAAAAACAGGACATTTAAAAGCAATGCTTTCTAATATGGCTTGTTCTCTTTTGGAACATAAAAGAATCACCACGACATTGGCGAAAGCTAAATCACTTCGTGTTTTTGTCGAGCCAATCTTGACGAAATCAAAAAATGATACAACGCATTCAAGACGTTTGGTTTTTTCTCATCTGCAAAACAAGGAAGTTGTAACTGAACTATTCAGAGACATCGCTCTTAAAATTGCAACTCGAAATGGAGGATATACACGAATCATTCGTACAGGCTTTCGTTTAGGAGATAATGCTGAAATGTGTATAATCGAACTTGTTGACTACAACGATATCTATACAAACGAAAAAGCTAAGAAAACAACACGTCGATCTAGAAGAGGTGGTGGAGCAACAACTCCTTCTGTTTCTGGTGAAACAGATGTTGAAGATGTAGTTTCTGATGAAGTAGTTGCTGAAGATACAGTTGTTCAAGACGCAATCGTTGAAGATGTAGTTTCTGAAGAAGTAGTTGTTGAAGAGACAGTTACTGAAGAAGTAGTAGCTGAAGAAGTAGTTTCTGAAGAAGCAGTTGTTGAAGATACTATTACTGAAGAAGTAGTAGCTGAAGAAGTAGTTGTTGAAGAGACAGTTGTTGAAGAGACAGTTGTTGAAGAAGCAGTAGCTGAAGAAGCAGTTGTTGAAGAAGCAGTTGTTGAAGATACTGTTACTGAAGAAGCAGTTGTTGAAGATACTGTTACTGAAGAAGTAGTAGCTGAAGAAGTAGTTGTTGAAGAAGCAGTTTCTGAAGAACCAGTTATTGAAGAAACAACCCCTGAAACACCAGCTGAAGATTCAACTGAAGAAGAAAAGAAAGAAGAAAACTAACATATTTTATAAATTGTTAATAAAAAGGTGGTGTTATAACTGCCTTTTTTTGTTTCCCGTAATTTTTATTGAATCATAGTTCCTAATTTTGACGAAAATTCTAAATGGAAAAAAATCATCCTGCAGTTCTACTTTTAGAAGATGGAACTTTTTTTGAAGGTCTAGCAATTGGAAAAATTGGTACAACTGGCGGAGAAATTGCTTTTAATACAGGAATGACCGGATACCAAGAAGTTTTTACAGATCCCTCCTACCTTGGGCAAATTTTGATAATGACTACTTCACATATAGGAAACTACGGAGTTCATAAGGAAGAAATAGAATCTGAATCCATTAAAATTGCTGGACTTGTCACAAAAAAATTCTCTCAAGGCTTTTCGCGACCATCAGGTGAATCTTCGCTACAAGAACTTATGGAGATAAGTGAAACTGTGGGGATATCAGATATCGATACTCGATCCTTGGTGAGACACATTAGAAATAAAGGTGCGATGAATGCAATTATTTCTTCAGAAGAAACGGATATCCAAAAACTTGCTTTAAAATTAAAAGAGATTCCAACTATGGCTGGCTTAGAATTATCTTCGCGTGTATCAACCAAAAAAGCCTACGACTTCAGCTTGGATAATCCACTATACAAAGTAGCATTACTTGATCTTGGTGTTAAAAAAAATATTATTAGATGCCTGGCGGAGCGGGGTTGTCATGTTCGTGTTTTTCCTATGAATACCAGTATTAGTGAACTTGAAGCTTTTAAACCAGATGGCTATATGCTTTCTAACGGACCTGGAGATCCTTCAGTTATGAATTCTTCCGTTGAATTGGTTAAACAAATAGTAGCAACTAAAAGACCCATCTTTGGAATTTGTCTAGGACATCAAATTCTTGGCTTAAGTCAAGGTTTAAAAACTGAAAAAATGTTTAACGGACATAGGGGAATTAACCATCCAATTAAAAATTTAAAAACTGGTAAAGGAGAAATAACTTCTCAAAATCATGGATTTGTAATCTCAAAAGAAAGTATTTCAACTCAAACAAATGTAAAAGTAACTCACATGCACTTAAACGATGATACAATCGCCGGGATTGAACTAACTGATAAACCAGTTTTTTCTGTGCAATATCATCCTGAAGCATCAGCTGGACCTCATGACTCCCGTTATTTATTCGATCAATTTATTGAGAATATCGCTTCTTCTAAAAACTAACTATGGCTCATATTAAAAGTATTTTTGCAAGACAGATTCTTGATTCTCGAGGTAATCCCACTATTGAAGTTGATGTGTTAACATCAAATGGCATTAAAGGTCGAGCTGCAGTTCCTTCAGGTGCATCTACAGGCATTCATGAAGCAGTTGAGCTTAGAGATAATGATTCTTCAATCTATTTAGGAAAAGGTGTCTTAAAAGCCGTAAAAAATGTGAATTCTATTTTAAATGAAGCATTAAATGGGATGGATATTTTTGATCAAGAAGCGATTGATCGTGCAATGATAAAGTTAGATGGAACTGACAATAAATCAAATCTTGGAGCAAACGCAATCTTGGGAGTATCACTTGCAGTTGCAAAAGCTGCCGCATTAGAATCAAATTTAAGTTTATTCAAATATGTCGGAGGTCCTAGCGCTACTATTTTACCAGTTCCAATGATGAATATCCTTAATGGAGGCTCACATGCTGACAACCTCATCGATATCCAAGAATTCATGGTAATGCCAATTGGAGCTAAATCTTTTTCTGAAGGTTTACGATGGGGAACAGAAGTTTTTCATCATTTAAAAGGGGTACTAAAATCAAATGGAATGTCGACTAATGTTGGCGATGAAGGTGGTTTTGCGCCTAATTTAGGTTCTAATGAAGAGGCAATTCAAGTTGTTATGCAAGCTGTAGAAAAAGCCGGATTTAGACTTGGAATTGATATGTCAATTGCACTTGATGCAGCGGCATCAGAATTTTACAATTCAAAAACAGGATTGTACCATTTTGAATCAACTGGAGAAAATAGAAGCTCCGCAGAAATGGTTGCTTATTGGGAAGATTGGTGTAAAAAATATCCGATTATTTCTGTTGAAGATGGTTTAGCGGAAGATGATTGGGATGGATGGAAATTGGCAACTGAAAAGCTTGGGAAATCTGTGCAGTTAGTTGGTGATGATTTATTTGTAACAAATACTACTCGATTACAAAGAGGAATTAACGAAGAAATTGCAAATTCTATCTTAATCAAAGTAAATCAAATTGGAACGCTAACGGAAACAAAAGAAGCTGTAAATCTAGCAAAGAAAAATAATTATTCTTCAGTAATGAGCCACAGAAGCGGTGAAACTGAAGACAATACAATTGCTGATCTCGCGGTTGCATTAAAAACTGGACAAATTAAAACCGGGTCAGCTTCTAGGAGCGATAGAATGTCAAAATACAATCAATTATTACGAATCGAAGAGGAGCTTGGCGATAATGCTATTTATTTAGGAAAAGACTTTAAGTCGATTTCTTAAAATTATGGCTCGATTTAATCTTAGAGTTTATGGGCTTGTAATTAATGAGCAAGAGGAGATTCTCCTTTCTGACGAAAGACGAAGTGGTATTTCTTTTACAAAATTCCCTGGAGGTGGTGTCAATGAAAATGAGGGAATACTAGACGCGCTTCACCGTGAATTTCGAGAAGAACTTGGTAGTGATATTTTGTCTTCCTCTTTTTTTTATTTCAATGACTTTTATCAAAACTCTGCATTTAGAAAGGAAGATTCATTAGTAGTCTTTTACTACTTGGTTAAAATAAAGTCTGATTTTCAATTACCAAAGGGAGTTGATCTTCCTTTAGGATCAAACGACCCAAGTGATTTTGAGCGCTTTCGCTGGGTTCCTCTAAAAGGATTTATGGAGGAACTATTAACTTTTCCATTGGATCGAGAGGCGATAAAAAAACTTATTGCTTTTCATCTTTAGTAAACTAAATTTTACTTGATTTAAGATACTTACTTCAATAAAAATTGAGCTGTTGATCTATTGTAAGGCCTTGTTTACATGTTTATTCATAACCATAAAAAATATGGGCGGAATGAAAGACAAGAGCATCATTCCAGGATATCCTGTGGGCATAACCGGAGACTCTTCGGAGGTTTCCATTAATTGATATGGTCGATCTGCTTTAAAATGATGATCTGAATGCCGACTAAGTTCAAAAAGCACAACTCTTCCGATTACGTGGTTGGAATTCCAAGAATGTTTCCTTTTGACAGTTTCATAGTTTCCATTTTCTCTTTTTTGGCGATACAATCCATAGTGTTCAATGTAGTTTACTGTTTCTAACAAGAGTATTCCAATCGTCGCTGCGAAAAGAAAGTAAATTAAAACGGCTAATCCGAAGTAGGCATAAATTGACCCTAAAAATATTGAATGAAGAACAGAATATTGAAGCATTTTATTTTCATAATTAAACATGTGCTTTTTCATGATCTTCATTCGGGTAAATTCAATTTTCCAAGCTTGGAAATAGCTGCCAATTTGTGAGCGAAACCAGAAAACATAAAGCCATTCGTTTCTTCGGGCAGTTGCAGGATCGCTCTTTGTTCCTACGTTCGTGTGGTGACCTCTATTGTGATAGGGTAGAAAATGATTTTCCAGTGAACTTAATAAGAGTAATTCGCCAATAAAACGTTCAAAACGATTCGAGCGATGTCCGAGTTCGTGACCAATATTAATGCCTAAAACGCCACACATAAGTCCCATGGATGAAATTCGTCCGACTAAATCAGTAGTTGTTTGCGCCTCTTGAATATGAAACAAAAAATACACTAAAAACCCAAATTGAATTGGTAACATAAGATAAAGCAAGACTGAGTAAAAGGAATCATTGGTAACAAGCACTTTTTCTTGTTCAGATAAATTTTGGCTGTCTACTCTCAAGATAAGTTCAAAAAAAGGAATGACTCCAAATAAATAAAGTGCAGGAAGAAAGGTAAGAATACCCGTACTATGAAAACTAATCCAAACACAAACGGGTAATGATAAAACACTGAGGTACTTTAGCTTTCTCAAATCAAAAAAGTTAAATTATTATGTAAATATAAGTGATTTAATTTCTTTTAGGCAGGTAACTAATTACTAATTTATTTTATAAAATTAGGTGAAATAATTAAATCTTTTGTTCCGTGTGTCCAAGAATAAAAGCCTTCTCCAGACTTAATGCCTTTTTTTCCAGCCGTTACCATATTTACCAACAAAGGACATGGAGCATATTTAGGATTTCCAAAGCCCTCATGTAAAACACGAAGAATCGCTAGGCAAACATCTAAACCAATAAAATCTGCAAGTTGCAAAGGTCCCATTGGATGTGCCATTCCTAATTTCATAACAGTATCAATTTCCTCAACACCTGCAACACCCTCATACAAAGTATAGATTGCCTCATTAATCATCGGCATTAAAATTCGATTGGCCACAAATCCAGGATAATCATTTACCTCAACAGGAACTTTATCTAATTTTTTAGAAATTTCCATAATTAAATTAGTCACCTCATCAGAAGTAGAATAACCGCGAATAATTTCAATTAATTTCATTACGGGAACTGGATTCATAAAATGCATTCCAATTACCTTATCTGGTCGATTTGTTACGGCAGCTATTTTTGTAATCGAAATTGAAGAGGTATTTGTCGCTAAAATGACATTTTCACTTGTCGCTGCATCTAGTTCTTTAAATATTTGAAGTTTCAAATCAATATTTTCTGTCGCTGCTTCAACAACTAAATCCACACCTTTTACACCGTCAATAAGTGAGGTAAATGTTGTTAGATTTGATAAAGTATTCTGTTTTTCAGACTCTGTAATGGCTTCTTTTGCAAGTTGGCGATCAAGATTTTTGCCAATAGTAGCTAATGCTTTGTCTAATGAAGCTTGAGAGACATCAATTAAATTAACGCGATAGCCAAATTGCGCAAAAATATGTGCAATTCCATTTCCCATTGTACCAGCACCAATAACAGCGATATTTTTCATGTTAATTATATTTATTTAGCAAATATAATCATAGTATCTTTGTCATGTATGGTCTTAAATAAAATTAACTCAATTGTAAAAGGAGATTTTTTTAAATCATTAACAGTTCTTTTGTCGGGGACGTTAATTGCTCAAATTATTGGCTACGCTATAGCGCCTATTCTAACGCGCCTATATACTACCGAAGAAATGGGTGAACTTGGGTTTTATATGCGGCTTACGGGCTTTATTGCAGCGATTGCAACCCTGCGTTACGAAGCGGCCTTGCCCTTGCCTAAAAAAGATGAACATTCATTTTTACTCTATCGCTTGGCTTATTTGATTTCAATGGTGGTACTGATTATTGTGGCAGTTGTCTTTCTGTTTTTAATTGTGTCAGGCATTGGGAATAATTTTGATTGGTGGTTTTACCTTTTTACTGTTCTCGGTACTTCATTTGTTATTATCATCAACGTTGGAACAAGTTGGTCGGTCCGAATGGGCCAATATTCCATTATTTCACGTCATAAAATAGTTAATTCTTTGGTAGCTAATCTCTTGAGATGGTTATTTGCTTTCTTTCATTTGAGCGCATTTGGATTAATTTTAGCCACGCTTTTTGGGTATTTTCTTTCTTGCTTAGAATTCGCCTTTAACTTTAAGAAGATTCGATCTAAATACAAGGACAGTATCTCCAATAAAAAAACAAAGGTCTTAATGCTTGAGCACAAAGAATTCCCTACTTTAAATTTACCTCACGTCTTTGTAGATAATGGCAGAGATATGTTAATTGCCACCTTAATTTTTACCTACTATTCTATTGGGATTTATGGATCCTTTAATCATTCTTATACCATGTTGCGTATTCCTTTAATGCTAGTTGGGGTGACTTTAGGACAACTATTCTACAATAAAGCATCTGAATTATACAATCAAAAAAAATCAATAATGCCCTTGCTTAATAAAATCTTATTGCTTTTATCTGCTCTATCTATCGTACCTTTTTCGATCTTATTTTTTTATGGCGAACCCATCTTTATTTTTATATTTGGACCTAATTGGGGACAAGCTGGTGGGTACTCTGAAACGATGTCTGTATGGCTAATGTTTAATTTTATCCTCTCTCCAATCTCAGTCCTTCCTTTGATTATAGGGAAGCAAAAGATTGCTTTTTTATTTGGAATAATTAGCTCCCTTATTCAAATTCTTCCCTTGTGGCTCTTACCAATAAAATACGGACATAGTGAGAAGGTATTTGACTTTACCTTAAAAATTATTTCATGTTCTCAGTCAGCATGGTTAGCAATTACCTTAGTTGTATTCTATTCTTTAGCAAAAAAAATGAGTATTAAAAAAAGTTTAACGACCTAAGTGAATTATAATTTTGTAAAATTCAACTAGATAGTACATTGTTTAAAGATGGAATAACTCATTTTAAAAACCTAAGATTGACAAACTGTATTTATTTAGCCCATGCATCATAAGTCGACTTTAATAATGGATTCTCCTCTAAAAAAGGTGCATCTAATGTTCTCGTGTCGCCAATTATTTTAGCTGGATTCCCACTAATGATTGAAAAGTCAGGAAAATCTCCCTTTACATAACTATAGGCGGCAACAAGGCAGCCTTTGCCAATCTTTGTATCTGGCATTATGGTAGTGTGTGGCCCAATAAAAGTATAAGCTTCAATAATAATTGGGCCTTTACTATATCCAATCATATTAGCGCCTGCATACGCATTCCCATATAGCCGAATGGATTGGTGGCTTGAATGTGTTGTTATCGTAATAAACGATGTGATTTGTACACCTTCCTTAATTTTTAATCCTTGGCTTGCTTCAATAAAGTTAAAATGCCCGATATAGACATTTTCCCCTAATTCTAAAGCCAGTGGATGGTCAATAAAAGTACTATTAGAAATCCTAGTTTTAGCAATGACTTTTTTATGATTATCTCTTATTTTACTCATCATCATGGGGGCTCTTCCTGGAAATATTCGCCGAATAATTTTATGAATAAATGAATTGGAAATATACATTTAAATTGCTTATTTAAGCGAAGATAAGTAAAATAAATGAAGTCATTTCTGAACTATTATCCTTGTGAGAACTATAGCCATACATTTCTTCAAATTAATTACCTTTGCTCATCATTGAACAAGAGAATATTACCTCTAAAGAACTTATTAGGAATCAAATTAAAATTGTGTATTTATTGTTTCATCCAAAGAATTGGCGAGCTGGGTTTCCTTGGAATACCTCCGGAAATAGCAAACACTTTTAAGAAGTATTAAAGTATTAACTTTGTCGAGCAGCTTAATTAAAGAGTAAGTTATCAATGCGTAAATTATTATTGATCAGTTCAAATACAATTCATACTTACAAGTATTTGCAATTAGTTGAAACCTATTTTAATGAGGTTTTACTGATAACAAATCAGAAATCAACTGTTTATGATTACCCAACGGTTGAGCTAAGTTTCAACTTGAAAATCAAAAATGTATTTTCAACAGTAAAAGCCATAAAGAAGCATATTGATATGTTTCAACCAACGATTATTCATATTCATCAAGCAAACAGTTACGCATTTTATGGTCTATTAGCAAGTCGAAAAGTTAAAATTCCAACGGTTTTAACAGCTTGGGGTAGCGATGTGTTAGTAATTCCAAAAAGTAACTTTTTACTAAAGAAAATGGTTCAGTTCAATTTACGAACTGCCGATTATCTCACTTCAGATTCAAATTTCATGGCGGCCGAAATGAAGAAATTGGCTCCTTCGATAAAAGAAATTTTGATATCAAATTTTGGCATCGATGTCACTCCTCTTGCTTGCGAAAAAGAAAACATAGTTTATTCAAATCGATTGCATAAAAAATTATACCACGTCGATAAAATTATTGAGGCTTTTGCTCTTTTTAATGCGAATAGTGAGACGAAAGATTGGCGTTTGGTGATTGCTGCTTCAGGAACGGAAACCGAAGAATTGAAAAATAAAGCTAAATCATTGGGTTTGGCTAATGATGTAGATTTCGTTGGATGGATTCAAAAAGAAGAGAATGAACAATGGTACTCAAAAGCAAAAATTTGGGTTTCGATTCCGGAATCAGATGCAACATCCATAAGTTTATTAGAAGCGATGGCATGTGGTTGTATTCCAGTAGTATCAGATTTGCCTGCCAACTGTGAATGGATTCAATCAGGAGTCAACGGAATTGTTATTGAAGATTTACAAAGTGATTTCATTTCCAAAGCGTTAAAATTGAATCATAAAGTGGCAATTGAAATAAACAAGCAACGAATTGAAAAAGATGGGACGAAAGAAGCCAATCGCACTAAATTTTTACAACTCTATCAAACAATCGTGAAAGAATGATAAAAGTTTGTCACATTACAAGCGTTCATCGATGGGACGATTCAAGAATATTTCACAAAGAGTGTTGTAGTGTTGCAGCGGCTGGATATGATACAACCCTGCTTGTTGCAAATGGTATTGATGATTGTGTGAATGGTGTTAAAATAGTGAATGTTCCAATTGAAAATAAAGGAAGATTACAACGAATTGCATTTGCAGGTAAACAAATACTTAAAAAAGCATTAGAGTTGAAAGCTGATATTTATCATTTACATGATCCTGAATTGTTGCGAATAGCTGTAAAACTAAAAAAACAAACAGGTGCAAAAGTCGTTTACGACTCGCATGAGGATCTACCAAAACAAATTTTAGATAAGGCATGGATCCCTTCCTATTTACGAAAGTCAATTTCAACATTAGCGAACCGGTTTGAAATGAAAATCACTTCTAAAATAGATGGCGTTATTTCTGTTACCGAAGCAATTTGTGATCGGTTTATGTTAGTGAATAAAAATGTAGCTTTTGTAGCAAATTATCCCAAATTGGATGAGATTTCACTTTTATCTTCTGACGAAAAAGTTTTGAAAGTTGAAAATTCTATTTGTTATGTAGGCGGTCTTTTTCCAAAACGTGGGATTAAGGAATTAGTTATTGCATTGAATAAAACAAATGCCACATTATTTTTAGCAGGTACGTTTTCTGATAAGGAATTTGAAGAAGAAGTAAAAAGTATAGATGGTTGGAAACAAGTAAAGTTCTTGGGTTATCTTGATCGTGAGGGTATTATTAAAGTGCTACAAAAAGCACAAATAGGCATGGTAACCTTGCATCCTACGCAAAGCTATCAAGAATCATTACCTATCAAAATGTTCGAATATATGTTAGCCAAGTTACCGGTAATATCCAGTGATTTTGAATTTTGGAAACCACTTTTAGAGGGAAACCACTGTGGTATGATGGTTGATCCTTTGGATACAGATGCCATTGCTGAAAAAATTAATTTTCTATTGAGTAAGCCCGAATTGCGTGAAAAATTTGGTGAGAATGGTTATCAGGCGGTGATATCCAAATATTCTTGGGAATCTCAAGCTGAAAAATTACTTGAACTATATAAATCAATAAGCTAACATCGTGGAGAAACTGCTAAAATATATTCGTATAAATCACCTCGAACAAGTGTTATCAGGTTTCTTTTTCATTTTAATTAATGCTTCAAAAATGGTTAGTCAACTATTTTAGAAAATCGATAAATCTAAACTAAATATATTTAATTTACTTTTTGCAATTCTTTATTTTAGCCATTAGCAAATTAAGAATTCAAATAATATAGTTTTCAATTAGCAACAATTAGATTCGAAATTCTCCATAACTTCGATTTGTAAAAATTATAAGAACTAAATGGCCAATTTAAAAACTAAATTTTATTCTTTTGGTGCCATAGATGTTGCCATTCTGATCAATGCTGTAGGATTAAATTTTATAAAATTTGTGCCAATTGGTTTAATTGTATTAGTACTTGCTTGGTTGTACGAATCATTTATTGCAAAAACAATAAACCTAGACTTCAAGACTAAGTCTGTAAAAAAATCGCTGATAATACTCACTATTCCTTTTTCTTTAGCCCTTTTAGGTTTGATTCAAACTTCAAATTTATCTAAAGGATTTGAAGATTTATCTCGCCTTTTACCTTTTTTAGTTTTTCCGGTTTTACTATTAAGTTTACCACATGATAGAAAAAAAAAGCTACTTACAACAGTACTTTTTGGATTTACTTTCGGACTATTTATCCGTTTTGGACTTGACTTCTATAAATCTGCAATTGACTACACTTATGATTACAAAATTCAAAATTTTTTCTACACATACTTAGATTCCGACACAAATATTATATCAATCATAACACTTTTTTCTGTCCTTTATTTATTAGATTACTTGCTTTCAAAAAATGAAATTTCAAACAGAAAAAATGTTCTAATTCACTTAATTGTTCTATTCTTAAGCTTCTGCATTTTGCTATTACAAAGTAGACTTGTGATTTTATTTTTCTTTGTATCCTTGGGAATTATTTTCATTATTTATTGGAAAAATAAACAAAAATGGAGTATCTTCAAAACAGGTATTTTTTGTGGTTTATTGATGCTCATACCAGTTTTTAAAGGTAGATTTCAAGTTGTGGCCACCGAAAGTAAAAAGCTGAACACTACTAACACAAATATTGTTTCAGATTCCATTCCCATTGAAAGTTTGCCTTGTATGTCATCCGAAGAATTACGTTTTAATTCACTGAAATCTAGTTGGAAAATCTTTCTTCAACATCCAATCATAGGTGTTGGAACTGGAGATTGGCGCGATGAACTCTTAAAAGAATACATAGATTCAAATTTGCAGTGTAACGCTCATGAGCAAACAGCTCCGCACAATCAATACTTGCGAACCCTTTTGAAATATGGTATCCTTGGTTTCTTAATTTACTTATATTATATTTTTAAATTATTCCATTTTTCCCGTTCCAAAAAGCTATTCGGACAAATTCCATTTTTATTGACATTGATTTTTTGCGGTTTAGGTTATGATTTGTTAGACGTTGGTTCTTCAGCGCCATTTTTTGCATTTTTTTCCACTTGGTTGTTTATTGACGAAAAGTAATGAAATTATTAATTCTCACTCAGTATTATCCTCCAGAAATTGGCGCTCCACAAAATCGCTTGCATGAATTAGCTGTACGACTGAAAGCTGCAGGAATAGAAATTGACGTACTTACCGCCTTGCCGAATTATCCGAGAATGGAAATTATGAATAGCTATGAAAATCGGAAAAATAGGTATGAGGAAATAGACGGCATTCCTATTCATAGATCGTGGATTTATGTCACAAAATCTAAAGGTATTTTTTCGAGATTGTTGATCTATTTCAGCTTTGTTTGGTCAAGTTATTGGAAGGGGCGAAAAATGAAAAAGTATGATTATTTGTTAGTTGAAAGCCCTCCCCTATTTTTGGGTTATTCCGCGATGGTATTGTCGAAAAAATTAAACGCAAAATTGATTTTCAATGTTTCTGACTTATGGCCTGAAAGTGCGAAAAAATTAAGAATTGTCACTAATAAAATAGCCCTGAATTTAGCCTATAAATTAGAAGCAAAATGCTATAAACAAGCGTTTTTAATTACAGGTCAAACACAAGGGATAGTGGACAATATTCGCACTCGTTTTCCAGATAAAAAAGTCTATTGGCTACCAAATGGTGTTGATGTTTCATTTTATAATCCATCTCAAATTCAACCAGGAAATTTCAGAGACATAAACGGTTTTAGCAAAGAAGAAATTCTTTTTTTCTACGGAGGAATTATTGGACACGCACAAGGTTTGGAAGTGATTTTAAATGCTGCCAATTTACTTCGAGAAAACTCGAAAATTCAATTTGTTATTCAAGGTTCTGGACCAGAAAAAGAGATGCTATTGGAATTAAAAAAGACTTTGAAACTGAATAATGTTCATTTTTTGGAACCTGTCAGCAAAATAGAAATGCCTGCGATTTTGAAATCTATTGATGTCGCTTTGGTTCCTCTAAAAAATCTAACCTTATTTAAAGGAGCCATTCCATCCAAAGTTTTTGAAGCTCTTGCAATGGAGGTTCCATTGCTTCTTGGTGTTGACGGTGAAGCAAGAAATCACTTTATCGAAAAAGGGAAAGCGGGTTTATTTTTCCAACCTGAAAATGCCGACGAGCTAGCCAAACAAGCTCTATTTCTAGCTGAAAATTTAGTTGAAAGACTTGAAATGGGTAAAAATGCAAGACGGTATGTTACTGAAAATTTTGATCGAGAGAAAATTGCGAATGATTTTATGAGACAATTAGAATGAGTTTTTGCTTTCAAAGGACACTATTTATTGAAAATCATTACTTTTGACCATGATTCCTTTTTCACCACCTCGTATTGATCAAAAAGTTATTGATGAAGTGACGGCAGCTTTGAAAAGTGGATGGATCACAACTGGTCCAAGAACGAAATTATTTGAAAAGAAAATTACAGAATACTGTGGCTGCAAAACAACAGTAGCAGTAAACTCCTGGACAATGGGAGTTCAAGTTCTCTTAAATTGGTGGGGTATCAAAGAAGGTGACGAGGTTATTTTACCAGCTTACACCTATTGCGCAAGTGCCAACGTCATTATTCATGCGGGAGCTAAACCAGTAATGGTTGATATCAACAAGGAAGATTTCAATATTTCTATTGCCGCAATAAGAAAAGCAATAAGTCCAAAAACAAAAGCAATTATGGCCGTTGATTTGGGTGGTTTTCCCTGCGATTACAATGAAATAAATGCTTTGGTAAACGAAAAAGAAATAAAAGAACAATTTAACCCAAATTCAGATTTACAAAAACAACTCGGACGTATTTTAATAATTAGCGATGCTGCACACAGCTTTGGTGCTGAGTTAAATGGCAAACGATCTGGTTCCTTAACAGATATTTCTGCCTTTTCCTTTCATGCTGTCAAAAATTTAACAACAGCGGAAGGTGGCGCACTTTGTTTTAATCTTCCTGAAGAATTTAATCACGAAGAAATTTATACGAAATTTTGTACGATGATCTTGCACGGGCAGAATAAAGATGCGCTACAAAAAACACAAAAAGGAAATTGGCGCTATGATGTGGAAGAACCTGGTTTTAAATGTAATATGACCGACTTACAGGCAGCAATAGGTTTGGTAGAATTAGAAAGATATCAAGAAAATTTAGATAGAAGAAAAAGGATTTTTGAATTATATGATACTACCTTTAAAGAGGAAAATTGGGCACTTATTCCACTGCATACAACAAATGAAAAGATTACTAGCTACCACTTATACCAATTACGAATAAATGGAATTACTGAAAATATACGCGATAAAATAATGCAAGAAATTTTTAATCAGGATGTTTCAGTAAATGTTCATTTTTTACCCTTACCAACATTAACCGCCTACAAAAATTCTGGCTATAACATTAATGATTATCCGGAAACTTGGAATAAATACCAAAATGAAATTTCACTACCTGTCTATTTTGATTTAACTGATGAACAGGTTCAAACCGTTATCAAAGCTGTGGTATCTTCAGTTCAGAAACATATTTAATAAGCTACATGAAAAGAATTTTCGATGTTCTTTTTTCCTTAATTGTTATCCTTTGTTTTTTTCCGCTTGGATTAATTATCTCCATCTTGATTAAATTATCTTCCTCTGGCGGAATATTTTACAGTCAAATTCGAATTGGAAAAAATGCTAAGTCCTTTAAAATCTATAAATTTAGATCTATGAAAATAGATTCCGATCATTCTCAAAAATTAACAATTGGAATGAAAGATCCGCGCATAACAAGTATTGGCTTTTTTATTCGCAAATATAAATTAGATGAATTTCCACAATTTATAAATGTTTTAATCGGAAATATGAGCATTGTTGGTCCTCGACCAGAAGTGAAAGAATATGTTGACCGATACTCCGATGAACAAAGAAAAATCCTTAGCCTGAAGCCAGGAATTACAGATTATGCATCTATAGAATATTTTAAAGAGAATGAACTTTTAGCTGCTTCTTCAGACCCTGAAAAAACATACATTGAAGAAATTATGCCTGCAAAATTAAAGCTGAATGAAAAATACTTAGAGAATCAAAGTCTAGGTCACGATATCCAAATTATTTGGAAAACTATTAAAAAAGTTCTTAAAAATTAATTTGTTTCTTGTTGGATTAACTCAACTTATTCACTAACTTAATGTAGATAATATTTAAATTATTCTATTTATGTTAGTCAAAACCTACTCCAGTACAGTGTTTGGAATAAATGCCACCACAATTACAATCGAAGTAAATTTAGAAATCGGTATTAACTTTTATTTGGTGGGGCTTCCTGATAATGCGGTTAAAGAAAGTCAACAACGCATAAAAGCTGCATTTAAAAATAATAATCTCAAATTTCCAGGTAGAGAAATTACCGTAAATATGGCGCCAGCTGATATTCGCAAAGAAGGTTCTGTTTTTGATTTGCCAATTGCCATAGGAATTTTAGCGGTGAGCAAGCAAGTAAAATTAGAATTACTAAGCAAGTATATTTTAATTGGGGAACTCTCACTTGATGGATCTATTCAATCCACAAGAGGGATTTTGGCTATTGCGCTGCAAGCAAAAGAAGAGGGATTTAAAGGAATCATCGTTCCAAAAGCAAATGCCCTTGAAGCTGCTGTGGTAAATGATTTGGAAGTCTATGGTGCCGAAAATTTATCAGAAGTTATAAAATTTTTAAATCAAGAAAAAGGAGGAATGCAACAAACAATTGTTGATGTAGAAAAGCAATTTGGACAATTAATTGAGGACTTTGAGCTTGATTTTAGAGATGTAAAAGGACAAATGAACATTAAAAGAGCCTTTGAAATTGCAGCTTCTGGTGGTCACAATGTTATTCTAATTGGTCCACCTGGCTCAGGAAAATCAATGCTTGCGAAACGATTAGGAAGTATTTTGCCTCCCATGAGTTTAGATGAAGCACTAGAAACTACAAAAATTCACAGTATAGCGGGGAAAGTCAAAGGACAAGTTGGGATTATTTCTCAACGACCATTTAGAAAACCACATCACACTATTTCTGATATTGGATTAATCGGCGGCGGTTCTTATCCACAACCTGGAGAGATCTCCTTAGCTCACAATGGCGTTCTTTTTTTAGATGAGTTACCAGAATACAAAAGAACGGTGCTAGAAGTCATGCGTCAACCACTAGAAGATCGAACGGTTAATATTTCTCGAGCAAAATTCTCAATCGACTATCCCGCTAGTTTTATGTTAGTTGCAGCAATGAATCCTTGTCCGTGTGGTTACTACAATCACCCCGAAAAAGAATGCGTTTGCGGACCTGGAGTTGTGCAACGCTATTTAAACAAAATTTCTGGTCCTTTACTTGATCGAATAGATATTCATGTTGAGGTGACACCTATTTCATTTAATGAATTAGCAAATTCCAAACCCACTGAAGGAAGTAAAGAAATAAGAGAACGTGTTGGAGCTGCAAGAACTATTCAGAGAAACAGGTATCTATTAAGAAATGGTATTCACTGCAATGCGCAAATGACAATGAAGGAGTTTGAAATATATTGTAAAATTGATGAAGCAGGAAGTCACTTATTAAAAACTGCAATGGATAAAATGGGGCTTTCTGCTCGTGCTTATGATAGAATATTAAAAGTTGCTCGGACAATAGCCGATTTAGAGTCTGCAGAAAAAATTGAAGCTACGCATATTGCTGAGGCAATTCAATATAGAAGTTTAGATCGGACTAATTGGGCATTGAATTGAAATATAGAATTCAAATTATAGCAGAATCAAAAGTCTTTTATAGTTACAGCAGTAACTTTTTTCGAGGATTTTTTAAAAAGAAATTAGTATATTTGTAGCCAATAAAAATGGAGGTTGTAGCTCAGTTGGTTAGAGCGTCGGTTTGTGGTACCGAAGGTCGCGGGTTCGAGACCCGTCTCCCTCCCACTTTAAAAAGGCTGATTAAATTCGGCCTTTTTATTTCTGTAAGTTATTCGAAAAAGATTAATTAGTATCCCAATCAAAACGCTTTTTCTGATATGGGAAAACATCTAGAAGTTCTCCTGAATAATAAAATTCAAAAGCTACAGCACCAAAGGTATATTGACTTTCTCCAACTTGATAATTTGAGCCTCCTACACTCGGATTTTTCTTTGGCTTTGATTTACTATAGCCTAAGTTAAAAAGTGATGCTAATATTTCAGGTCGATTGTCCAAAGGAAAACCGGCGCGTTCCCATTGCATTTTTATTTGTTTTACAAAAAGTGCAGCGTATAAATATGAATAATAATGGTCATTGAATTGAACGAGGCGTCTTAATCGAACACTCATTGTATCATTTATTGAATTAATATAGCTTTGCGTACTATCATAATCTAAAAGATGCTCGTATTTTTTTCCTAAATAATATTCGCTATTGGGGTCTTTAAGATAACGTTCAATATTCATAGCTGTATGTTCTTTTATACCTGTTACACCGTAAGAAAGATTATTTTCCAATACCAATGATTGCAGTGGACTTATATATTTTTTAAACGACTCACGTCTTGAATTAAATAAGCGAATTTGCTCTCCGGCCAGACACGAAACTATTAATCTGCCTTCAACTCCTGTTATTTTTGCAACAGAATCAATACATTTTTTATCTTTTTGAACAGCAATTCTAAATGCTTTCCATTCCCCTACATTCATCCAATCAAATACACTCAAACCTGTTGTTTTTCGTTTTTTTAATTTACTATTTCGCATCTCTTGAAGTGCATTTCGATATTCTTGATTAGTTTTCATTTTTAAATCTACAGCATCTAGCATTTGAAGTGTTAATTTTTCATCTTGATTTCTAGCCCAAGCATCCAAAATATATTTTGCATTTAAAGGATAAAATTCATTTAACACAATAATGCGATTTAGAGCCTCATAACGGTATTTTTGCATTGAAATACTGTCAATTCTAAAGGACTGATTGTATTTATCATGCATGTTTTGAAAATAACGATTATTGGAATCAATCATACCATTATCTTTTGTCCATTCAAATTTCATTGCAAAATATGTTACAGTCAAGAAAAAGCCATAAATAGAAAAAGCATACAATAAAATAGTATAAGGAATTCTAAACCATTTATTTTTAAAAAACTTAAGCATAAGCGATAGAAAAATTTTAATTCATGATTTATTATTGGAAAGTACCGAAGCCAAAAGGCAATAAATTTTGGACTGAATCTATGCACATAGTTCTATTATCCTGATTTACAAGAATAATACGAATAGGTTTATTTTGACGGTTTTCAGATTCAAGCATCACCTGTCGGCAAGCACCGCAGGGAGAAAGTAGCTGACTTATAGGCATTAAATCTCCTTTGGCAACAATACAAATCAAATCAACTACTATTCCAGGAAATTGCGCACCAGCATGAAATAACGCTACTCTTTCTGCACAAAGTCCAGACGGATAAGCGATATTTTCTTGATTATTTCCTTGAATTATCTGACCATCTTCTAAAAGAAGTGCTGCACCAACTTTAAACTTGCTGTAGGGAGCATATGCGTTTTCCATCGCTTCAAAAGCTTTGTTAACTACAGATATTTCTACTGTCTGAAGACTTTCCCAATTTGGATAAAGTTGAAATTTAAAACTGTATTCTTTTTGCACCTGAAGCTATACGCAAAAGGAATTCTTTTGTTCCGAAAAATCTAAAATTAAACTAAGAGAATAGAGAACTCCCAATTCGCACCATTGTACTCCGTTCTTCAATAGCAAGTTGAAAATCACCACTCATACCCATTGAAACTTCATTAAAAGAAGTTTGATCAGAGAAATAGTCGGATTTTATTTCACTAAATATAGCCTGCAAAGCTTTGAATTCATTTCTAATTTGATTTGTGTCATCTACAAAAGATGCCATTCCCATTACGCCTATAATTTTAATATTTTGTAATACTGAATAACTCTCTGACGATAATAATAGCTTCGCCTCCTCCCTACTCAATCCAAACTTCGTTTCTTCATCTGCAATATAAAATTGTAAAAGACAAGCTATAACTCTGTTGTGTTTTAATGCTTGTTTATTTATTTCTTGAAGTAATTTCAAACTATCTACAGCATGAATCAAATGAACAAATTCAGCAATGTATTTTACTTTGTTGGTTTGTAAATGTCCAATTAAATGCCATTGAATATCTTTTGGAAGGGCACTGGCTTTTTCGCTCAACTCTTGCACTTTATTTTCTCCAAAATGCCTTTGACCTAAATTATATGCTTCTAAAATTAGTTCTTTTGGTTTAGTCTTAGAAACAGCAACTAAACAAACATTTTCTGGAATTTGAGACCTAATAATTTTAAAATTTTCAGAAATCATTCGTTGATAGTATAAATCGTCAAACCGCTTCTTAATTTCGGTTCAAGCCAAGTAGATTTTGGAGGCATATTTAAACCTTCATCAGCAACTTTGTTGACTTGTTCAATTGTTAGAGGAAAGAGTAAAAATGCAAGAGCGCATTTTCCTGAAGCTAATTTTTCTTCAATGTCTTTTAAAGAAATATTTCCAGGAATAAACTCAATGTTATCACTATTTTTTAAATCTTTAATTCCCAGAATTGGTGCTAATATAAAATCGCTCAAAATTGCAGAATCAATTGAACTCACACTATTTTTTTTATCAATCAAATGAGCGAATAATTCAAAAGAAAAATAGTCTCTTTCAAAGCAAACTGTAAATTGATGCTCTTTAATTGGCTTCCGAATTTCATTTAATGGTGTTATAGTTCCAATATTTTTTAAGGCAGATAAAAAAGTTTCTTTTGTATGTAATTTTAAATCTTTAATCAATCGATTGTACTCTAGTACTTTTAAGCTTTTTTCGGCTACTAAAAAAGAAAGGAAATATGCGCATTTTGAAGTTTTGAGCCCCTTTTGTTTTCTTTCTTTATACAAGCGAGCTGATGATGCTGTTCTGTGATGACCATCTGCAATATAAGTAGCTTCAATTGCCAAAAATGCTTTTTGAATAGCTACTGTGTCTTCAACTGAGAGAATCCATAATTCGTGCTTAATACGATCTGTGGTAGTAAACTCATATTCAGGTCGAACAAGGACAGCAGCACTTAATAATTCCGCTATTTCATCTGTTTCACTGTAAGAAAGTAATACTGGCTCAGCATTAAATCCTACTAAATCCAGATAATTTGTAAACATCGTTTCTCTTTCAGATAAGGTTTCTTCGTGTTTTTTTATTTTTCCAGTGTTATACTCTTCAATACTTGATCCTGCAATAACTCCAGTAAAAAATCGCTCTTCTGTTGTTTGCCGATAAATATAAATACGTGGACTTTCATCTTTTATTAAAATCCCATCATTTAAAAAGTCAGCATAGCCTTTTTTTACAAGCTCAAATCGTTCTTTAGAATTCGCCTTTGTTTGAATGGTTTTTCCAAATTCAGGATTTATAATATGTAAAAATGTAAACGGATTAGACTCTAATTTTGCTTCTAAAACATTCTTTTTATAGGAGTAATATGGACGAGTAGCAACTAGATGAACTTTATCACGAACGGGTCTTATCGCTGAAAAAGGTGAAATATCTGCCATAAATTAAAACTTATAACTCAATCCAAAGCTAGGTAATAAAGGAAATTGATAAATTTCTTTTCCAGAAACACGATTAACGTAGAAGATATTATTTCGGTTATAAACATTTGTAACACTAGCGATGACCTCAACAACATTTTTATTTTTTAAATTAAATTGCTTTTTAAATGTGATATCCAAGCGATGATAATACGGCAATCTTTGACTATTAAAATCTCCTAAAATTGTCGAAACAGTCGATGGATTTGTCTGATTTGGATTTGTAGTAACTCCATTTCCGAAAGTCTCTTCTTGAAAAAATCCTGCGGTTGGCGTAAAGGGTAATCCTGATCCTAAATTCCATCTTACATTTACCTCTGAGTCTTTTTTCTTGCCAAAAAGATATGATCCAACTAAATTCAAATTATGTCTTCTATCAAAAACAGGGAAATACGATTGAAATCCATCCCATCTTGTACTTTTACCCAAGGAATAAACACCCCAAATAAACAAGCGGTTTTTATTGTATTTTAATAAAAAATCAATTCCGTAAGACTCTCCTGACTCTAAAATAAAATCTTTCTTTAACACGTCTTCAATTTGCGAAAACTGAGCAACATCATCGTACAGTTTATTTGGATTGATATTACTTAACTGTGAGAAATATTTGTAATACCCTTCTACATTCAAATTAAAATATTTATTAAGATCGTATTCAAAACCGCCAATTGCATGCCAAGCATATTGAAGGCCATTTTTTGCATTGATCGTTTTTTGAAATTCATTAACAAAATTTTCCTGAATATTCGTGGGTGCAGAAAGCATTCCATTAAAAAGATTTACAACATCTTTATCAGAGGAAGCTGATGTAAAATTTTGAGAAAATCGACCTCCTGAGAATTTGAGTCGAAAATTTTCGTTTGCATTGTACTTTAATCCAAGTCGCGGTTCTGGCGAAATAGTGCCAAGTGAAGTATAAGCTTGAATTCTCAGTCCAACTTGAATCACAAAGCGATCTACTATTTTTCGATAATTGAAATAACCCCCTATTTCAGTTGTAAAATTTTCAACTTGAATTTTTCGTTCTAACTCATTATAAGTAACAAAATTTGTATTAAAACCATTAAAATTAAATCCATAATTCATTTCCCCTTCGTTCTTTAAAAAATAGGAAAAATCAAAACCAAGGTCAAAACCACCAATACTAGAAAACCTTGGTTCTAAACTCGCCTCAGAAAAAGTTGTTTTAAAAGTGCTACCATTTACATGTCCTCTGATAAAAACCGGAGATCCACTTGGAACCATCAAGAAATTGATTCCACCACCTGAAGCTTGCCAATTCAAATCTGCAATCTCATAATTTACGCTATCTTGATTGTGAAATCCAAAGGCACTAAATTTTGAGCCACCATCTCCAGTAAAAGTTACTTTGCCATATAAATCTGTGAAATTAAAAGGCAATCCGTTTCCATCATTTACTCTAGGATACAGTGATTTGGATGTATAATCTAACAAACTATGCTTCGCGGAAAATAAATAAGATCCAGATCTCAATTCATTTTTCTTTGCAGTTCCTATTGGACCTTCCAATACCATTTTTGCTAAGAACGGTGAGGCTGAAACTTTCCCTGAAAACTTTTGACGGTTTCCGTCTTTGTAGGTAATATCCATTACAGAAGAAATTCTTCCGCCATACTTGGACTCGAAACCACCTGTATAAATATCAACATTTTTAATAAGTTCTGTTTCAAAGATGGAAAAGAAGCCGATTGAGTGAAATGGATTATAAATTGTCATACCATCTAGAAGAATTTTGTTTTGAATTGGTGTTCCTCCACGAACGTATAGCTGTCCTCCTTGATCACCAGTTGTAACAACTCCTGGAGTTACACTAAAGGCACCAACAATGTCATTCTCAGCTCCATAACTTGGAATTCTTTCCAAGCTCTTTTGATCCAATTTTAGTTCTGAAATTCCAACTTGAGTTCGCTTTGTTTTACTCTCAGCACTAACTTTTATTTCATCAAACTCTTTTATATTTTCTTTTTTAATGAGCTCAAATTTTACATCATAAATTTTAGTTTTAGAGGTCATTACAATATTTTTATATGCTCGTTCATACTTTTGATTCTCAATTTTCAGAATGTAGGTTCCAATAATTAATTTAGGAATTGAGAAAAATCCATTAATATCAGAAACTGCTCCAGCTACAACACTACTGTCTGTATTTAAAAGTTTTACCTTTTCATAAGCCATCGCTTCTCCATTGGACTTATCGTAAATAAAACCTCTAACAGTAAAATCTTGTGAAAAAAGTGCTTGTGAAAAAAAAAGGAATAATAGACTGTAGAGAAGTTTCGACATAGAATTTATTGAGCGCCAAAAATAATTAAATGAAAGCATAAAAACTATTTATTCAATTGAAAAATAGCAGAAAAATAAAGTGCTAGATTTAAAAATCCGTAAATTTCAATCCTATTTCGTACTTTTGGTTCAGCATGAAAAAGATTTATCTTCTATTCTTACTTTTTTTTTCTTTGCAAGCAATGTGCCAAATTATTGGAAACAAAGTCTCTAGTATTAAAAAACTAAAAAATGATACCAGTAGTTGCTTTTATTTCGAAACTATTCGCTTTAATTCAAGTAGAGATCTTGCTGTAAATTCTGATTTTTTAGCTAAGCCATTGGGAGAAAGAGCATTTGAAAGATCTTATGTTCGTTGGGGCTTTACATTAGGAATGACTCTTCCGATCTCAAAAGTCCTATTTTTTGAAGGTGCTATGTCTTATTTGCGAAATGGGGAGCAATATTATTGGAAATCTACTGAAAATGATAGTTCTTTTTCATATCAAACTAGCTATTCCTATATTTCAATGCCTTTACAGTTAAAAATTCAAGGCGGACTTAAATTAAAATATTTTGTAGCAAGTGGATTACAGCCCCAGTTATTTCAATCCTTTCGTCAAAAGCAGCAATGGACAAATGATGTAAATACAAAATACTCAGCAACACTTAAAGACAATAGTGACCTTAATTCATTTGTAATTTCTTGGATTACAACAGCAGGTCTTGCATTGGAATTAAGTAAACTATACGGTATTCGAATATCTGCGCAATACCGAAATCAATTAAATAGTTCCTATTTGAAAACAGGAGATTATATTCATAAAGCAAATGGTCTTGGTTTTGCATTTGGATTAACAAGAAAATTATAAAATGAAACTGCAAGAAGTTACAGATTACCTCGAAGATTGTTTTCCTTTAAGTCTTCAAGAATCTTACGATAATTCTGGATTGCTTATTGGTGATAAAGCAATGGAACTTAAAAGCGTATTAATTTGCTTAGATAGTACTGAAGATGTAGTGGAGGAGGCAATTCGAAAAGGAGCAAATTTAATTATTGCTCATCACCCAATTATTTTTAATGGAATAAAAAGTTTGACAGGTAAAACCTATATTGAACGAGTTGTAATTCGCTGCATTCAAAATAATATTGCCCTCTATGCAATTCATACGAATCTTGACAATCATAAACAAGGAGTTAATGCTGAAATCGCAAAAAGAATTGGTTTAAGTAAATGTAGAATTTTACAAGCAAAAAAAGGAGTGCTCTGTAAACTTGTTGTTTATCTTCCAAAAGATGCACTCGAGCTTATAGATAAAGCACTATTTGAAAAAGGAGCTGGAAGAATTGGAAATTATTCAGAATGTCATTTTCGTACAGAAGGAATCGGAACATTTATGCCAAATGTAATGGCAAAGCCAGTAATTGGCGAAGCGGATATAAGAAGTAGTATTTCAGAATATAGAGTAGAATACCTCGTTTCTTATTCAAAATTACAGGCAGTATTAGCAGCACTTCAAACTTCTCATCCATATGAAGAAATACCATATGAAATTCTTCCAATTGACAATAAAAATCAAGATGAAGGAGCCGGAATAATTGGAGAATTAGACGAAGCCCTGAGTGAAAAAGACTTTTTACAAGAGCTAAAAACTATTTTTAATTGTGGTACCATTCGGCATACACCATTTCTTAATAAACCAATTAAAAGAATTGCACTTTGCGGAGGTTCTGGAAGTTTCTTATTACAAGATGTATTGCGTTCAAAAGCTGATGTTTTTATTACAGCAGATTTCAAATACCACGACTTTTTTGACGCTGAAAATAAAATTATTATTGCAGATATTGGTCACTTTGAAAGCGAACAATTCACAACAAATTTATTAGCTGAGAAACTTAAAGAAAAATTTACTAACTTTGCAATCCATTTAACAGAAATAAATACAAATCCAATAAACTACTTTTAGAACATGGCAGCAACTGCAACTAAAAAGAAAGAAAAAGACGTTACTATTAGCGATAAACTTGAAATGCTATTAAAACTTCAACAAATTGATACAGAAATTGATCGTATTAGAACAATTCGTGGTGAACTTCCATTAGAAGTTCAAGATTTGGAAGATGAAGTTCTTGGTTTAACTACAAGAATCGCAAAAATCAATGATGAAATCAATGAAATTGAAACTGATATTTCTGATCGTAAACAAGGATCTAAAGATTCTGAAACAGCGATTACAAAATATAAGGAGCAGCAAAATAATGTTCGAAATAATCGTGAGTTTGAATCTTTAGCTAAAGAAGTTGAGTTTCAAGAATTAGAAATTAAATTAAACGAAAAGAAAGCGAAAGAGTCGAAATTTAAAATTGAAGGGAAAAAAGAAATTTTAACAGAGGCAACTGATCGATTAACAATCAAGCAAGAAGATTTGGATACAAAGACTTCTGAACTAGACGCTATTATTAGTGAAACAAAAATTGACGAAGACCGCTTACTAAAAGCATCTTTAGATGCAAAAAAGAACATTGAAAGCCGATTGGTGACTGCCTATACGCGTCTTCGTGAAAATGCAAAAAATGGTCTTGCAGTAGTTCAAGTTGTTCGTGGATCTTGTGGAGGTTGTTTTAATAAAATTCCACCTCAAAGACAATTAGATATCGTAACAAAGAAAAAAATCATCGTTTGCGAATACTGCGGAAGAATTTTAGTACCTTTTGAGGAAGCTTAATTTTTTTTTAATTAGTTAATTAAACCATTTTTAGAAATGGTTTTGTTTAGAAATAGATACCCTCTAAAATGAGACAACTGTCAACTACTCAAAAACTAATTCTAATTTCATTTTTTTTCTTTATTTCCATCTTAGGGTTTATGTTAAAACTCCCAGCAGTTTTTCGTGGGATTGATCAAGAATTACATTTCTTATTTTACTTCATTTTAGCTTTCGTTATTAATTATTTATTTCAAATTAAAAGCATAGCAAAGCACTTGATAATAAATGTAGTTCTTTTCTTTTTCGGCGTTGGAATAGAAATAGCACAACACATTTCAAACTTTTTTTTTAAAGTTAGGATTCATGGAAACTTTGATCCTGCTGATGTTTATTCCAATTTTAAAGGCATTTTTGTCTTTTCTGTGATTTGGTTTATTTATTTTTTTTCAACCAAAAAATCACGCTAAATCAATTTTTTATAAATTATTTATTGTCTAATTTAATTTATAAGCGATATCTAATTTCGCCAAATCCTTAAATAGTTCATTACTAGGTTTGACACGAACAGATCGAGATGGTAAATTTATTTCAAGACCTTCTATAGTATCAAAAACAGTAAATTGAATAGGGCAAGATCCTTTATTATCTGCAAACAATTGATTTAATTTTTCAATTAATAATTCATCCATTGCGCGAGAAGAAATTTTTAATTGTAGTTGTTTCGTATTTTTTTCTCTTAGTTCTTGTAAAAGTTCAATACTAAACGGAGTAAATTCCAGTTGCGTTCTGTACCTTGGAACTTCCACTCTTCCTTTAATAAGGATAAACGTTCCGGCAACCATAAAATGCTTAAAACGCAAATAATTTTCTTTAAATAAATTCAAGCGAAAGGAATCTTGGTAGTCTTCAATTGTCAATACTCCAAATCCATCTCCATTTTTTGTGAAACGGTGTTCTGATAAAGTGACTATTGCAGGAAGCATTATATCCCGGCCTTTATATGATTGTAAATCACTAAGCATTGCTAAAGTTCCATTGCAAAATGCATCAATTTCTGGCTTAAAATCATCAAGTGGATGTCCTGAGATGAAAATCCCAATAACCTCTTTTTCCTTATTTAATTGAAAAATATTTGGCCATTCTTTACATTGAGGCACATTCGGCTCAGGCATAGACACTTCTGAACCAACTCCAAACAACGATTCTTGAGCTGATGATTGGTTTTCTTTAAAATTTATGCCGTATTTCATCGCATTATCTAGAAAACTTCTATTATTTCCATCGACAAAGAAATACTGAGCTCTGTGAACATTTTTAAATGAATCCAAAGCGCCGGCATAAGCCAAGCTTTCAAATGATTTTTTTGTGCAAACCCTCAAATTTATTCTTTTAGTCATATCAAAAATTGACTGAAATAATCCAGTTTCTCTTACTTCTATAATTGCTTCAATAGCTGAAGAACCAAGTCCTTTAATTGCCCCGAGTCCAAAACGGATAGCCCCTGTTTTATTTACAGAAAAGGTGAATGTACTTTCATTAATATCAGGACCTAAAACCTCTAAGCCCATTCTTCTACATTCCTCCATAAAAAAAGTAACTTGCTTTATGTCACTCATATTATTGCTTAAAACCGAAGACATGTATTCTGCAGGATAATTTGCTTTTAAATAAGCAGTTTGGTAAGCAATCCAAGCATAGCAAGTTGAGTGAGATTTATTAAATGCATATGCAGCAAAGGCCTCCCAATCTTTCCAAATCTTTTCAAGAGCTTCAATTTTATGTCCTTTTGCACCAGCTCGCTCTATGAATAGTGGTTTCATTTTATTTAAGACTTTTCTGTCTTTCTTTCCCATTGCTTTCCTCAAAGTATCCGCTTCGCCCTTTGAAAAATCTGCAATTTTTTGAGATAAAAGCATCACTTGTTCTTGATAGACAGTAATTCCGTAAGTTTCTTTTAAATACTCCTCGCATTCTTCCAAATCATAACTAATTGTTTCCTCTCCATGTTTCCGTTTACAATAAGATGGGATGTACTCCATTGGACCAGGTCGATAAAGAGCATTCATTGCAATTAAATCAGCAAAAACAGTCGGTTTTAATTCTTTCAGATGTTTTTGCATACCCGTAGATTCGTACTGAAATATGCCAATAGTTTCTCCTTTTTGGAACAAAGAGTATGTTTTCTCATCTTCAATAGGAAATAAATCGGGGTCCAAATCAATGCCTTGATTAGCCTTGACCAATTTCACGGCATCTTTGATTAAAGTCAATGTTTTTAGTCCTAAAAAATCCATTTTTAATAGACCAGCATCTTCAGCAACTGAATTATCATATTGCGTACACACCATATCAGAATCCTTTGCTAAGGCAACAGGAACAAAATTTGTTAAATCATCTGGAGTAATAATAATTCCACAGGCATGAATTCCAGTATTTCTTAGTGACCCCTCAATTTCCATTGCTTTTTGTAGCACTTGGGCTGCTAAATTAGAACCTTGCGCTACACGTCTTAATTCTTTTGCATTTAAAATTGCTTCTTGATTTTTTAAATGGTCTATTACAGCAACTTCATCCCAAGAAAGAATGTTTTTTAAGGAAAGGTCGGGCACTAATTTTGACAAGCGATCAGCCTCAGGGAGCGGTAAATTCATAACTCGTGATGCATCGCGAATTGCAGATTTAGCGGCCATTGTACCAAAAGTTATGATTTGTGCTACTTGATTTGCTCCGTATTTCTGAATTACGTAATCTATAACTCGACTGCGACCTTCATCATCAAAATCTATATCAATATCTGGCATAGAAACACGATCCGGATTCAAGAAACGCTCGAATAGTAAGTCGTACTTAATTGGGTCAATATTTGTGATTCCTGTACAATAAGCCACAACAGAACCAGCAGCAGAACCTCTTCCAGGTCCGACAGAAACCCCCATTTCTCTAGCTGCCTGACAAAAATCTTGAACAATCAAAAAATAACCAGGATAATTGGTCTTTTCAATTGTAGCCAATTCAAAATCTATTCTTTCAAGTAGTTGATCTGAAATTTCACCGTATCTTTTTTCTGCACCTTTTAATGTTAAATGTTTTAAATAGTTGTTCTCACCTCGTTTTCCAGCATCATTAGCATCATCTTTTGAAACGAATTCCGCTGGAATATCAAAAGCAGGAAGCAGTACTTCTCTTGCCAGCGGATAATGCTCACATTTTGATAGTATCTCTGAAATTGTAATAATTGCTTCTGGAAGATCGCTAAAAAGCGCCTTCATTTCATCACTTGATTTAAAATAATATTGGTCGTTCTCAAGTCCATATCGAAATCCACGACCACGCCCTTTTGGTGTTTCAACAAGTTCATTGTCCTTGACACATAATAAAACATCGTGCGCTTGCGCATCATGCTGACTTAAGTAAAAGGTATTGTTTGTTGCTACTATTTTAACATCGTGTTTATGAGCTAATTCAACCAAAGTGGTATTTACACGATTCTCGATTTCTAAGTTGTGTCGACTTAATTCGATATAAAAATCATCTTTAAATGTATTTTTCCACCAGATTAATGCCTCTTCCGCTTGATTTTCGCCAACATTTAGAATTAAATTTGGAATTTCTCCGTATAAATTTCCTGAAAGAACAATGATGTCGCTTTTATACGCTTCAATTAATTTTTTATCAATTCTAGGCACATAATACATCCCTTTGGTGTAAGCAAGAGATGCCAACTTTATCAAGTTTTGGTAACCCGCTTTATTTTTTGCTAAGAAAACAACTTGATAACCATTGTCCTTTTGACTTTTATCATGTAGATCAGCACATACATTAAATTCGCAGCCAATTATCGGTAAAATTTCATTTTTTTCAAAAGGCACTCCATCTTTCTTCGCCTGTTCACGTTCCTCATTAATCAGTAAATTGTACTTATTCGCTGCTTTTTCAAAATGAAATGCAGCCATCATATTTCCTGTATCTGTTAATGCAACTGCTGGCATATTTAATTCAGCTGCTTTTTCAACTAATTTTTGAACCTCTGAAGTAGATTGTAGGATTGTAAACTTCGAATGATTGTGCAAATGAGCAAAAGGAGTATCTTTTAATTCGTTGGGAATTTCATTTTTTGATACCTTTTTATCACCTAATGCTACCTTTTTAGCTTCTCGTAGTTTTGTACTTTCAAGCTTTAAATTCAAATGTTTTAAGCCAATACTTTGAATGGGAGAAGGATTTATTTTGCGGTATTCCTCAATGAATCCATAACCCTGTGAAAGTTGTTCCAAAGAAAAATTACCCTGTCGAATCAAGTCCAAAAAACAACGTGTTGTTGCTTCTACGTCAGCTGTTGCATTATGCGCCTCTGAAAATGGTTCATTAAATAAGAAATCGTGCAATTGAGATAAAGTAGGTAATTTAAATTTACCGTAAGGACCACCAGGCAGTCTACAAAGTTCTGCCGTTTTTTCTGTGCAGGTATCTAAAATTGGTTGTATTAAAGGTGTTTGTTCTCCTATTCTAGAAAATTCGCAGCCTAAAACATTGACATCAAACTTTAGATTATGGCCAACAATAAATTTCGCTTTTTGCAAGGCCTTTTTAAACAAACCAAGTACATCCTCTAATTCATCGCCTCCAAGACTCGCAAGCTCAGTAGAAATTCCATGAATTCCTTCAGCCTCAATTGGAATATTAAAGCCCTTGGGACGAATCAAAAAATCCTTGTGTTCTATTAACTGTCCAAACTCATCATGAAGTTGCCAAGCCAATTGGACAACACGCGGCCAATTACTTGTATCCGTTATCGGAGCATTATAATTACGTGGCAAGCCTGTGGTTTCAGTATCAAAAATAAGGAACATAGGAACTAAAAAACATGAAACTTAAAGGTATAGAATTCTCTTCAAAATTTCTTCAATTGTTGAAAAATAAATATTATTCTAAGAAAGAAAATTCTATAAAAGTGCTTAGGATAACATTATTTTAAAGCTCTAATTGTTTTTCCCAATATTCATTGAGGAGAACTACTAATTTTCGTGACATATTATTAGAATATCGCTTGGTTCTATACCCCCCAATCCAATTAATACCTCGAATAGCATTAGTTAAAAAGATTTCGTCAGCTGCCAAAAGATGTTGAGGTAAAATAGCGCATTCGTAAACCTTTATGCCATTTTGAATTGCTAAATTTATAACTTGCATACGCATTGTTCCGGCAATACATCCCTCCGCTAAACCAGGAGTATACAACACACCATTACTTACGATGAATAGATTACAGGAAGATGTTTCTAAAATATTTCCCCTGTAATCACTCATAAATACATCATCTAATTCTTTTTCTTTTGCACTTAAAGCAGCCATAACATAATGTAATCCTGCTTTTGTTTTGTAATTAGAAAGAAAATTTTTCTGAAGTTTTATATCAAGATAAATATCAACCTCAAAACCTTTTGCATTTAATTCAAAATGACTTACTTGGTAGGGATATACCTCAATATAGAATGAACTTTCATTCGTTTCAGGTAAGTAAGCACCTCCTGGCTTTCGATCCAATGATAAGCGACAACGTCCACCATCATTAATTTCTGATTTTTTGAGTAATTCAGATATCTTTTCCTCAAAAAATGAGGTAGAATAGAGAGAAGGTGTTCTCAACTTAATTGCTTTTGCACCATCCAACATTCTAGAAATGTGGTTTTCTAAATTTAAGGTTCTCCCTGACATTATTCGGATACTTTCAAAAACTCCGTCGCCATATAAGTGACTCCTATTTCCAGGATGTATTGTAGGCGCATCATTTGATAAAACTGTGCCGTTGTTGTTAACATATAAAAGTGCCATAATCTAAAAAAATAAATCTAAAAATTCTTTTCCTTTTTCAATATTCAAAAGTAATACAAATAAAATACCAAATAATGCTCCTCCCAAATGGGCATCATGTGCTACACCTGTCCCTCCTCTCCTCATTGAAAAATATTCGATCGCTAAATAAATAGGGCCAAAAATATATGCGGGAATTGGAAAGGGGAAAAACATAATTCCTAAAGACATTGTTGGGTTCCATATAATAGCTGCAAAAATAACTGCAGACACTGCACCTGAAGCTCCTAAACTTCTATAAGTAGAATTATCTTGGTTTTTTAAAAAAGAGGGGAGAGATGCAAAAATTGCTCCTGCAAAATAAAGTATTAATAAATAAGCAGTACCCAATTGTAAACCATAATAATCTATAAAGTAAAATGATAGCGTACTTCCAAGAAAATAGAGCGAAATCATGTTGAAAGCTAAATGACTTATATCAGCATGTATAAAAATATGCGAAATAAGGCGATAGTACTCATTATTGTGCTTAAGCTGGTAGGGAATATAAAGGAAACGTTGTTTTAAGTCAGGATTTTTGTTAGCCTGAAAAGAAATTAAAACTGTAATTACAATTATGATAGATATGATATTCATATTTTGCCTGATCTTTTTTTTTAAAAACTTGTATAATGTACTAAATTACATTTTTTAAATACTATTTTTATTTCATGGAAGAAAATTAGCTTAAATTTGAAAAAAAAAATAAAATGATTATTTCGCCATCTGTTTTGTCTTGTGATTTTGGAAATATTGAGCGCGACACAAAAATGCTAGATAACTCAGAAGCAGATTGGTTGCACATTGATGTGATGGATGGTGTATTTGTTCCTAATATTTCATTTGGTTTTCCTGTTCTAGAAGCAATTCGTAAAAACACAAACAAAATTTTGGATGTGCATTTAATGATCGCTAATCCAGATGCATATCTAAGTGCTTTTCATAAATCTGGCGCTGATATTTTAACTGTTCATTATGAAGCTTGTCCTCACTTAAACCGAACAATTGCAGCAATAAAAGAATTAGGAATGAAAGCTGGAGTTGCTCTCAATCCTCACACACCAATTAGCGTTTTAGAAGAAGTAATATGCGATCTTGATTTGGTCTTGATTATGTCTGTAAATCCTGGGTTTGGAGGACAAAAATTTATTCCTTCTAGTATCGAGAAAGTTGAAAAATTAAAAAAACTAATTCTTGCTAAAAATGCCAGTTGTATAATTGAAATCGATGGTGGAGTAAATCTTGAAAATGGGCCTTTACTTGCAAAAGCTGGAGCAAATGCTTTAGTGGCAGGAAGTTTTGTTTTTAACTCCATTAATCCTGAAGAAACTATCGCAAAATTAAAAAAGCTTTAAGCGATAACAAAATCAGCAGAAAAACGTTAAAATATCTATGAAAATTAGTTTTCTATTAGTTCTATTTATTTTACTAAATGCTACTATAAATTCTCAAGATTTGTTGGAGCAAAAAGAAATTGAATTGAATGAGAAATTACTTCAACTTCGCGCAGCTAAGACAGACGAAGAAATGAATCGTTTAAATCTAACCTTCAAATCTGAAATGGCTTCATTTTTAAAAATTGAAGGAGTTTTTAAGTACCAATTCAAACACATGAAATCATTAGCTATTATTGATAGTCCAGATGAAAGCCTCCGAATTATAAATTGGAATATTGAATATACTGATTTTAGTTATTCTTATTGTGCTTTTGTTCTTCGCTGGGATTCAGAAAAAGATATTGTACGTGTGACAGAATTAATTGACAATTTAGATCCCTACATGGCAAAACCCGAGGGAATAATTGATGCAAAAAATTGGTATGGTGCACTTTATTATAAAATTCTTCCATTCGAACGGAACTCAAGAACAGAATACCTTTTAATGGGTTGGGATGGTGGAACAACAGTAAGTAATTTTAAATTGTTAGATGTACTAACTTTTAATGGAAGTAATTTAAAGCTTGGAAGTCCTGTTTTTAAGGAAAATAAAACTATAAAAAAACGCATAGCATTCGAATATGCAGATAAATCAAGTATGTCTCTTCGTTTTGACGAAAAATACAAGCGCATCGTTTTTGATCATCTCTCTCCAGAGGCGCCAGGATTAGCAGGTGTTTATTCTTTTTATGTTCCAGATATGTCTTATGATTCATACTCCTATGATGATGAAATGTGGATTCTTAAGGAGGATGTAATTGCAATTAATGAGGAGGATAAAGACAAAATGCAGCAAATTTATATAATCGGTAAGGATGGCAAAGCAGAAAAAAAACAAATGAAAAATACTTGGTTAAACCCAAATACAGAGATAAATTCAAGTGCAATTAATCATGTGGCAAGAACACCTGAAAGCGAAGAAATTAAAGAGGAAATTAAAGAAGATAAATTACCTAAGCAAAAACGCTTAAAGAAAAAAGACAACCCAAACGGAATGCCGGTAACAATGGGGAAATACAAAAATAAAAGAAAGAAAAAGAATAACTAAATGCAACTAGGAAGAATTAACCGATTAACAATAAACAGAATTACTCCTCCAGGGGCATATTTGGAAGACATCCTCGAAAATGAGGTTTTATTACCAAAAAAATACTTGCTTGCTGAAAATGAAATCGGTACCGAAGTAGATGTTTTTGTTCACAAAGATTCCGAAAATAGAATTGTTGCAACCACTGAAACACCTTTTATTCTTTTAGGCGATTTTAGCTATTTGACGGTGATTCATGTAAATCCTTATGGTGCTTTTGTTGATTGGGGCTTAGATAAAGATTTATTGGTCCCTTTTGGTGAACAGCTACATTCATTAGAGGAAGGAGAAAAATACCTCTTTACTTTGCGCTATGATCAAGCTACAGATCGCTTATTTGGTTCTATGAAAGTGAAAAAACTTTTAGTGCCCTGTAGCGAAGATTTAAGCGGGCAGGAAGTAGATCTTTTAATCTGCGAACAAAGTTCTTTGGGTTTAAATGTCATCGTTAACAATAAATACGACGGTCTTATTTTTAAAAATAATATTTCAAAACTTTTACCTTGTGGAACATTCACAAAAGGATTTGTGAGAACGGTTCGTGAAGATGGAAAATTAGACATTCAATTTGAACCATTAACATTTGAGAAATTTGATCAAGCAAGTGAGTATTTACTGGAATGCTTGAAAGTAGAAACGATTTTATACCTTCATGATCGTTCTCATCCAGATGAGATTAGAGAAAAACTTGGAATGAGTAAAAAATTATTTAAACAAGCTGTCGGAAAATTATACCGCCTAAAGAAAATCACACTTGGGGATGATTGCATTCGATTGGTTTAAAATGATTTTTTTTAACACTTTAATTTTTACAATAAGTTTCCTATTTTTGATAAAAAAAAACATTATGAAAACACAAATTTGCCTTTTAGCTAGTATTCTTTTATTTTCTTGTTCGGAAAAAAAAGATGATTCTGGAAAATCAGACGGTTCAGAAAAAACAGATTATTCTTCTACTATTATTGCTGAAGATCCAACAGAAGAAGAATTAAAAAAAGAACTTTCTGAAACTGAATTAGAAAAGATTTCAAATGTCACAAGCATGAGTTTTGATAAAACAGTACACGATTACGGAAAAGTAATTGTAGATACAGATAACAAAGCTTTTTTTACAGTAACCAATACAGGAACTAAACCATTAATTATTGAGAATGTATCCGCAAGCTGTGGTTGTACAACTCCCAAAAAACCAGAAAAACCCATTCCTCCTGGAAAAAGTGATCGCATTGAAGTTGTTTTTCATCCGAGAGATGGGCAACTTGATGCACAAGAAAAATCTGTAACTGTTTCTGCTAATACAGATAGTAAAATGGAGGTCCTAAAAATAAAGGCCTTCGTTCTTCCCAAGTAAATAGACAATGAAAATTCATGTCTTAAACACAGGTTATTTTAAGTTAGATGGTGGTGCAATGTTTGGAGTTGTTCCAAAAGTAATTTGGCAAAAAAGCAATCTGCCAGATGAAAACAACATGTGTTCTTGGGCTATGAGAAGCTTATTAATTGAAGACGGGAATCGATTAATGCTTATCGATGCTGGAATTGGCGACAAGCAAAATGAAAAGTTCTTTTCACATTTTTATCGTTATGGAAACGATTCATTGCATGGAAATTTAGCTAAATTAGGATTTCATGCTTCAGATGTAACGGATGTTTTTTTAACGCACCTGCATTTTGATCATTGCGGAGGAAGTATCGAATGGAACGATTCAAAATCAGGTTACCGCCCTACTTTTCCATCAGCGACTTATTGGAGTAACGAAAAACATTGGCTTTGGGCAACAGAACCAAATCCACGTGAAAAAGCCTCTTTTTTGTCGGAAAATATTTTACCAATTCAAGCTAGTGGACAACTAAAATTTATAGTTCGTACCGGTGATTTTATGGAGAAAGTTTTTCCAAATATGGATGTTTTATTTGTCGATGGACACACAGAAAGCATGATGATTCCTCATATTAAGTACAAGGAAAAAACACTTGTTTTTATGGCTGATCTTCTTCCGAGTGTTGGACATATTCCGCTTCCATTTGTTATGGGATACGACACACGACCCTTGATTACACTAAAAGAAAAAGCTTCATTTTTAGAGAATTCAGCAAGAGAAAACCATGTACTTTTCCTCGAGCATGACAGCGTAAATGAATGTTGCACGCTTCAAGAAACAGAAAAAGGAGTTAGACTTAAAGAAACATTTGACTTAAGCACTTTTTTATCCTAATGAAAAGCCCAGCAGAAATAGTTAAGCTCATGCTCGAAAAAGATTCGTTTAGCAATTGGCTAGGAATAGAGCTGCTCTTGATCGAAGAAAACGTTTGCCGACTTGGCTGCACTATAAAATCTGATATGCTAAACGGATTTGAAATTGCACACGGAGGCATCACCTATTCACTCGCAGACTCCTGCTTGGCATTTGCGGCAAATTCCTGTGGATATCATTGTGTAAGTATTGAAACTAGCATAAGTCACTTAAAAAAAGTACAGCTCGGAGATTACCTCATCACTGAAGCACATAAATTGAAAGAAGAAGGTAAAACGAAAACTTTTGAAATTACAGTAAACAATCAAGATGCATTATTGGTTGCTAGATTTACAGGTTTAGTTCATGTTTCAGCAAAAATTTGGTAAACATAAAATTTAGTGTTTGCCTCGTAAATAACCCTGTCTTGTTTTTTCTTGTGCTCTTACTATATCAATACAAACTCAAAATAAATAAAATACTTATTTTGCTTATCATAAAAAAAGATGTACTTTTGTATCCGCTTTTGACGGAAAGCTCACACGATTTTGAATCCAGATGTTTCTGGAGATTTTTGAAAAAAAGTTAAAAAATTGGTTTGGTAGTTCAGTTGGTTAGAATACATGCCTGTCACGCATGGGGTCGCGGGTTCGAGTCCCGTCCAGACCGCAAAACGCTTACGTTAAAAGCAAAGTCTATATGGCTGTAGACTCAGAAAACCCTAGAATGTATCAATGTTCTAGGGTTTTTGCTTTTAAGAGGTTCGCCCTTCGATGCTCTGAGCAATAGTTTGGAGGAACAGATTGAGTTAATTTGAATCTGAAAAAAGAATATATAATTGTATGATTTGCTCAACTAAGTATTGACTATCGTTTATTTCGGAACCACTAATCTTTATAGTTTCATACTGATAATCTAAGGAACTATTCTCTATATTCCAAACAGAAAAATTTGTGTAAAATATTTCAAATGTTAATTTTCCTTCTGCATCTACAACATAACGAACGTAAGCTATAAATGGTATATTCTTGGTTTTACAGCTCACTTTTATCCCATAAGTAAAATCATTTGTTTGATAAAGAAAATCTGTAGATATCCCAGGGTAAGATTTTAGAATACTTAGAAATAAATTTAAATCATGCATAACATTTTGGTTTAATTTCCCCAATTGATACATGCCATTTTTATTCATCCATTGCTCAATTTTATTTTCCCATTGTAAGGGATAATTAGTTGCTTTAATTAATCTCATATGCTTATTTTTTTTAATTTTTATATCTGATTTAATTATTAGTGATTGTGTTTTTGCAATCATGACTATTTTGGTTTAATAGTTTTTAAATCCCGTAATTACATTTCTTTTAGGACTAGCTAATCCCATAAAATAGTTTTCAAATTCAATAACAGTATTGCATTTTGGGTTAATTAAACTAATCTTTAATAGCAAATGCTTTCTAAAATTTTGTAATTCAGCAGCAGAAAACAAATATTTTTCGGCAAGCAAACACATATCTTCAGCTGGTATTTCAGAGAAATAATTAGTTAATAATAATTTTCGTGTTTCTAAATCAGGTAAATCAAATGTAAATTGAAATAGAAATCGCCTTTTAAAGGCTTCATCAAATGAATCGGGTAGGTTTGTAGTTGCAATTAAAATTCCATTAAAATTTTCTAACTCATTTAATAAAATAGTTTGAATCGCATTTTCTGTTTGCGAACTATAATTATCTACTTCACTTCTTTTAGAAAAAAGACTATCAGCTTCATTAAATACAATAATTGGACATTTATCAGGATCTTGGCTTAGAGTTCTATAAAAATCAAAAATAGACTTTACATTTTTTTCTGTTTCACCATAATATTTATTTTTGGTTTCTGAAACATTAAATAAAAGTACATCGCGATGTGTTTTTAACGCTAGCTGCTTGCACAACTCTGTTTTGCCAGTTCCTGGGCCTCCAGAAAATAAAAAGGTTAATCCACTCATTTCTTTCATTTCAAAAGCTTTTAAACGGTAATTTTTAAAGTGCTCTGGTTGTAATAATTTTTCAAACAATAAAATATCATTTAGTTTATTCGAATTAAACAATAATGGTTTTTCATGGATTGATGTATAATTGATTCGAGTTAAAGCTGGGTGATCAGCGATAGCATTAACAATCTTAAGTTCTGGAAAAATAGCCATTAACCATTCTTTAGTTGGTAATAATGCTAGTTCACCGAATTGCTGCTCCTCGTTATAAAATAATTTATGTGTTATAATTTTATGTTGATTGGATTGTAATTCAGCATGCAGTTTAAAACGAGTTATGCTATCATTACTAAAAGTACTTAGTATGGGTGAACTACAATTATTTATTCTTTCATGAATATATATGGATGTTGCAAAAAGTACTATCGCATTATCTAATTTGGATAATCGTTTAGATTTCAAATAGATTAAATACTTTGCTCTTGGTTTAAGCATGATTTTAGTGGTATAATCTAACCACTCTTGCTTGCTAATTTCATTGATGCGTAAAAAACAAGCCTTAATAATTAATTGTTTCAGCCCTTTGTATTTATAATTTCCAATCAAGCGTGGTAGTAAATCAGCATTTGATTTTTTAATGGCCAACTCAACGGTTTTATTTAATACAATTTGTTCGTCCCAACTATTTCCTCTGTCATATTTATTAATAAGCCATCCCATACATAATAAATCTTCGTAGGCTAATTCTACATCTTCTGATAAAAGCTGATTGCTAGCCAAACTTATTAGTTCCGAACTACTGACATACTTATGTTTTGACCTTAAAAGGCAATAACAACAGATTACAAATGACAATTCAACTGATAAGCCTAAAAAAGCTGTAAATTCAATAAATACTTCGCTTTCTAATGTTGGACAGTTTGTTTTTGTTTCAACTCGCTTTGTTTTCTCAACTGTAAATTCTGTAAACCAATTTCTCATATATTTTTTTTCAAAATTATCATGTTGGTATGCATTTTTTTTGCAGACTATTTGTTTACTTTTGTGCTTTAATTAAAAACATGAAAAAGATTTTATTAAAATTAAGTTATAAGACTGCATTTTTTTTTCACTCAATTTATTATATTTAAAGTATGGATAACAATTCAATGACATTATTACGAATCCGTTTTATCGATCAATTTTTAAAAAAGGGCGGAGGAAGTTTGGAACAAATGATAAGCTTTGTGAATCACAAATTAGATGAGGCAGGTTATAAACCAATAAAAGATAGATTGATTAATTATGCCCTAAAAGATTTACGCAGTGGTAATTTTATTCACAGTCTATCTGATAAAATAAATACTAAAAAAAAGGATGTTTTTAGCATTGAATATAGCCATGGAATTTATAAATACGCTGCCGATACAATTCAGCCAGTTTTTGGAGATTTAGAAGAAGATGAACGATTAACTGTTCCATTTTTAATGGGAATTTTAAAACAATATGAATCCTTACCAGCTGTAAAAAAAATAATGGAAGGTTTAGTAGAGCAATTTGAGTTAGATAATACAGAGAGCAAATGTGCTTCTGTTGTTATAAGTTC
>CAMDDR010000002.1:0-74592 GCA_945892995.1 Chitinophaga pinensis
TGTCCCATAGCATCAGCTCGATTAGGAGTTAGACCAATTTCAAAAATATAATCATCTTCAAGATCAAAATATTTTGCAGCTTTTGTGCCGATTGCTACGTCATTTGGTAAAACCATTATTCCGGAGTGTGAATTTCCAAGTCCAAGTTCATCTTCCGCGCAAATCATTCCAAAGGAGTCAACCCCTCTTATTTTTGCTGCTTTAATTTTAAAAGGTTCATCTGGATTGGGGTAGAGTGTGCAGCCAACAGTTGCCACAACGACTTTTTGTCCTTTTCCGACATTTGAAGCGCCGCAGACTATTTGCAATTTCTCACTGCCAATATCAACGACTGTTAATTTTAATTTATCGGCGTCTGGATGTTGCTCACACGAAACAACTTGCCCAATTATTACTCCTTCTAATCCGCCTTTTACGGCTTCTAACTTTTCAATACTTTCAACTTCAAGTCCGGTATCTGTTAAAATACGACCAATTTCTTCGAGTGTTTTATCCGTAGAAATGTAGTTTTTAAGCCAATTGTATGAAATTTTCATGCCTCAATAGTATTCTGCCGTGAAATTAGTAAATACTTACTATTATTTGGAATTTTTTACGCAATTTCTCTCTCAAGCATCTAATAAATTGTTTAGGAGTCTAAAAAATCAATTTTTCTCTGTAATGTTGTATAACAAAAATTCTTCCTCAAATGAAAAAACATTTAAAAAATTTTCCGATACTAATTTTCCTTTTCCTTTTCCTTTTTCAATTTCAAGGCATGGGACAAAGTGCTGAATGTGCAACTGATTACATTCATACTAACCTTATTCAAACCGATTCTATTTATCGAAAGCAAATACATCTTCTTGAATCGCAAGTTGAAGCGAGTATTCAAAATCAAGAACATAGTAAATCAAAATCTACCATTTACACCATCCCTGTTGTTGTTCATGTTCTTCATTTAGGCGAGTCGATTGGTACAGGTTCCAATATTTCGGATATTCAAATACAACAAGCTATTATAGGACTTAATAACAGATTTAGAAATATAAATGGTTTTGGGGCTGATGTAGAAATGGAATTTTGCCTTGCTAGTAAAGACCCAAACGGTAATTCAACCAATGGTATTAACAGGGTAAATAGTTCAAGTGTTCCAAATTATTCAACAAATGGGATCACACCTACGGGAAATACATGTAGCGGAGCAGTTGAAACTGCCATAAAAGACTTAAGTAGATGGCCTGTATCTGACTATTATAATATTTGGGTAGTTAGCGAAATATGTAATGGTTCATTTGTTGGATATGCATCTTATCCCGTCGGTGGACTTTATGATGGATTGGTTATTGTATCGACTTCTATGACAAGTAACAGTGGGACATTACCTCATGAAATTGGTCACGGTTTTTTTCTTTATCATACTTTCAATGGTGACGGTGGGAATGTTTCATGTCCCGTAGATATTGATTGTCAGGTAAATGGAGATTATGTGTGTGATACGCCGCCTCACAAACAAGGCGATTGCGGCACCGTTAATCCATGTACGTCAGCAGGTGTGTGGGATAATAGTAGATTTAATTTTATGTCTTATTGCCCTTTAGTTAACAGATTTACAGAGGGGCAGAAAGATCGAATAAGAGCAACGGTCCTTACTGCACCAAGAGCAAGCTTACTCACCTCCGAAGGTTGTGGGAGTGCGTCAATAAATTCATCATCTGATTTAGGTCATTTTATAATTTTTCCAAACCCTTCAGTAAGCGTATTTACAATTAAACTACCAATAGAATCTGGAGAATTATTAGTTGCAGATATGTTGGGTAGAGTTATTTTACAATCAAAGATAGAACTCGGGACAAGCACTTTTTCGTTGGATAATCCAGGTATTTATATCGTCAATGTATCGACAAAAGGAGGTGGCTCGTCACAAAAGATAATTGTGACTGAATAAGCTACGCAACATTTATTTTATTTGTGTTGTATTTTAGAATTTAGTTTTATAATAAATTCATCTTCATTTTCCGGAGAAATAAGCAATTCATCGAAGCTATTGTAAGTAATAATAAGCCCTTTTATTGCAGTTGACATTTTCCAACCTCCATAAAGAACACTTTCTTGGCGTTCAATTTTTTTGATATTTGCATACTGTATTTTAATCTTCCAAAAAGAATATTTACAGAGTAGGTGATCACTTTCAAAAGTAAAATGAGTTGTGAAGATAGCCGCTATTAAAAAGCTAATAATTAAAAGAAAAATAAGTCCGAAAATTATTGCTTCAAGAGTGTTTTCATTCTGATAAATTGAGACTTCACCAACTAAAAAAACTGCAAGTAAAAAAAGGATTATTGACTTGTAAAACCAATCAACTTTTGTTTTGAAGCGCATCTATTCCCATGTAAAAAGTGGGCGGCTTCCCATTAGTTCCTTTACTTCTTTTCGTAGCGCACTAATTTCTGAGGCTTGCTCTCTGTTCATCAATGCACGATCAATTAGTTCAACAATTTTAGGGATTTCAGCTTCCTTAACACCTCTTGAAGTAATTGCAGGTGTTCCAACTCGAATTCCTGAAGTTACAAATGGCGACTCTGTATCAAAAGGCACCATGTTTTTATTGACTGTGATATCTGCTAAAACCAAGGAATTTTCAGCATCTTTCCCACTTAAACCTTTGGATCTAAGGTCAATTAACATGCTGTGATTATCAGTTCTACCAGAAACGATATTATAACCCAGTTTCATAAATTCACTCGCCATTACGCTTGCATTTTTTTGAACTTGTTGCATATAGGTTTTATATCCAGGTGTTAATGCTTCACCGAATGCTACAGCTTTTGAAGCAATAACGTGCTCGAGAGGTCCACCTTGAGTTCCCGGAAAAACAGCAGCATCTAGTAAAGCCGCCATTGATTTCGGATTACCATTATTCCATAACAAACCAAAAGGATTATCAAAATTATGACGCATCATAATAATTCCACCACGAGGTCCACGAAGTGTTTTGTGCGTAGTACTCGTAATGATATGACAATGATCTAAGGGGTCGTTTAAGAGTTTTGTAGCAATCAATCCTGCAGGATGAGAAATATCAGCCAAAACAAGCGCGCCAATTTCATCTGCAACTTTTCTTATTCGTGCATAATCCCAATCTCTTGAATGTGCCGATGCGCCACAAATAATCATTTTTGGACGCTCACGAAGTGCTGTTTCCTCCATAATATCGTAATCGATGCGACTAGTTTCTTTATTAACTCCGTAAAAAAATGGTTTGTATAATTTTCCGGAGAAATTTACGGGTGAACCATGTGTTAAATGTCCACCGTGAGATAAATCAAATCCTAAGATTTTATCACCTGGATTTAAGCACGCTAAAAAAACAGCGGCGTTTGCTTGAGCACCAGAATGAGGTTGAACATTCGCCCAAGTCGCGCCAAATAATTCACACAAACGATCAATTGCTATTTGCTCTACTTGATCGACAATTTCGCAGCCGCCATAGTATCTTTTTCCGGGAAGACCCTCAGCATATTTGTTGGTTAAAACACTTCCCATAGCGCGCATAACTTGTTCGCTAACAAAATTTTCGGAAGCAATTAATTCAATTCCATTTAGTTGTCTATTATTTTCTTCTTGAATGAGTTTAAAGATTTGTTCGTCTTGCATAATTTTGTAACTATTTCGGTGAAATAAAAAATGAAAATTTTTAGTAGTTCCTCGGTTTTTCTCGGAAACTTTTTAAGGTGCAAATATCTAAAAAACTATTGATTTAATTGAGAAAAAAAATGAAATTTTAAAAGTAAGAGCTCTAAAATATTCGTTTAACATCACATAAAATATGTGTTTGGATACTGAGATCATTGTTCCAAATCCCATTCTTTTTTAAAATATCTATTCGAACTCTTCCTGAAGCATGAATGATTTCATTGTTTGAGCCAATTATACCCACATGAATAACTTTGCCGTCTGTGTTTGTGAAAAAGGCAAGGTCTCCACTTGCTATTTGTTCAAATTCGATAGATGAACCACATTTTATCTGCTGAGATGCATTGCGCGGTAAATTAAAACCAAAGTGTCTAAAAACAAGTTGCGTAAACCCTGAGCAGTCAATTCCAAACATACTTTTACCGCCCCAGAGATACGGTGTGTTAAGGTATTCATTCGCGTAAAAAAAAATTGAATTATTTGGAGTAGATGGAGCACTTTGTTGTTGAAAATGAAAGCTGCCAATCTGAAATTGTTCGCTTAGACCAACTAAACTTCCTCGAGAGAGTAGCACTGGTCCCCAAGGACTTTGTATAGTTTGGAATTTGAGATCTTGATTCGTGGAATTATCTAGCCACGTTTTTAATTCTTTATTTGAAAAAGCAAGCACTTGTTTTATGTCAATAAATCCTTCATAGCCATCCAATAGACTTCTAATTTTTATCCAGGGATTTCCAAATTCAAGAATTTCAATGGGTTCACCAAATAGTAGCTGAGAACTAATTTCGGATAAATCCGTTTTTTCAGAACGAATTGGAGATATTGCAACACTGCAAAATGCAAGTTTTTGGTCTTCGCTTATGAGTTTAAAATTGTTCATATTTCATTTCAAAGGTAAACAATTCTTCTTCCATATTTCTTTATTTTTACAAATTGATAAGATCAGGCATGAATTCAGAAAAATTAATTTTAGTTACAAATGACGACAGTGTTTCTGCGAAAGGAATTCATTCGCTTGTAGAAGTCGCAGCTCAATTTGGAAGGGTAGTGGTAGTTGCTCCTGATAAACCACAGTCTGGAATGGGTCATGCGATTACTATCGGTCATCCTTTGCGTTTACAGAAAAATAATTTATTTGGATCAATTGAAGCTTATGCTTGTTCTGGAACACCTGTTGATTGTGTAAAGCTTGCGATTTATGAATTGTTCAAGGGTAAGCCTGATTTAATTTTATCTGGAATCAATCACGGTGAAAATACTTCAACAAATGTGCTTTATTCCGGAACAATGTCTGCAGCTATTGAGGGCGCGATGGAGGGGATTCCATCTATTGGATTTTCGCTAGCTGATTACAATGCCGATGCCGATTTTGAAGCCACTCAATATTTTTCAGAGAAGATTATTTCTGAAGCTTTTAAAAATGAATTTCCAAAGCATGTTTGTCTCAACGTAAATGTGCCTAATTTGAAAAAAGAGGAGATAAAAGGAATAAAGATTACGCAACAGGCACATGCATTTTGGGCGGATAGCTTTTTAAAGAGAGAAGATCAGTTTGGAAAAAATTATTATTGGTTAACAGGAGAATTTTCTGATGTTGATCAACGAGAAAATACAGATTTGCAAGCAATGAAAGAGGGTTTTGTTAGCATTGTTCCTACGCAATTCGATTTAACAGCATATAATCTTATGAACGATTTTAAAAAATGGAAATTATGAAGATTAAGTGGACACAAAAAATTACTTTGGGATTACTAATTGGAATTAGTTCACCTTTTGTATTCATGCCTATCATTTTGTTTGTTTTGTCTCAATCCCAATATGCTACTTTTTCTTCCTATTGGGACTTAGCTTGGTCGGATCCAAAGTATACAAGTAAATATCTTTCTTTGGGATTGATTTCCAATTTACTTTGGTTTTATCTGTTCTTAAACCGCGAAAAATACGAATATACGAGAGGGATTATTTTAGGTATGCTGTGTTTTATCCCGTTTATGATTTATGTAAATTTGTTTTTGTAATTTAAGTATAGTTGAAGAAAATATACATAATTTCTGGTGAAGCTTCTGGTGATTTGCATGCAGCAAATTTAGTTTCAGAATTGAAAAAACAAAATAATTCTTTGGAGATTAGAGCTTGGGGTGGTGATAGACTAAGAAGTGAGGGTGTAATAATTGATAAAGACATCAAAGAGCTAGCTTTTATGGGTTTTTTGGAGGTTCTTATGAATATCCGAACGATTTTTAAAAACATACGTTCGTGCAAGGAAAATCTTTTGAGTTTCAAGCCCGATTTATTAATTTTAGTTGACTATCCTGGATTTAACTTGAGAATTGCAAAATGGGCTAAAAGTCAAAAAATCCCTGTTTTTTATTACATATCTCCACAAATTTGGGCATGGAAAGAATCAAGAATTCATCAAATTAAACAAACGGTTTCTAGAATGTATTGTATTCTGCCTTTTGAAAAAGATTTTTACATGAAGCATTCGCTAAATGTATCGTATCTCGGACATCCACTGTTAGATGAAGTAAATAAATTTAAAATGCTCAATTACAATATTTTAGAATTAGAAAATAAAAGACCTATACTTGCTATTTTACCTGGAAGTAGAAAACAAGAAATAGAACGGAAATTACCACTTATGATAGCGGCAAGTTCTCAATTTCCTGAATATACTGTAATTGTAGCCTGTGCACCAAACCTTGATTTAGCATATTATGAAAAGTTTAAAACTCAAGAGGTGCTATTTGTCAAAAATCAAACTTATAACTTACTTCAAAATGCAGAATTAGCGATTGTTACTTCTGGAACTGCTACGCTTGAATCAGCTCTTTTTAAAGTCCCACAAGTTGTTTGCTACAAGAGTTCTTTTATCTCCTTTTGGATAGCTAAAAAATTAATAAAGATTAAATTTATTTCTTTGGTAAACTTAATTGCAAACAAAGAAATTGTCAGAGAACTTATACAAAAAGATTGTACTTCTAGTAAAATTGCTGGAGAATTAATAAAAATAAAAAAAGGTGAAAAAAAAGCTATTCAAATGAATAAAGATTACACCGATTTAATTGAACTACTAGGAAATGAAGGAGCAAGTTCAAGAGTTGCTGAGGACATGCTAAAGAATTTATATTTAGCAAAATGAAATTTTTTACCGCTTTTTGTTTTGCGTTTTTCTTTTTAGCTGCAAATTGCCAGACGATACGTGTTGGTTTATACACTGAAAAGTCTCTTGAATCAATAGAATTATCCAGTTTTTCAGGCGAATACTTATTAATTTCAGATTCTATAGTTAAAGAAATATTGGCTAAAGATATACTTGATATAAAGATAGTTGAAGGCAATCAAATGTCACTTTTTTTGAATCAAAAATTGTATTCTTCACCATCTAAAATTTCATTGATACAACTTCAGAATAAAAACACATTGCTTATCCAATCATCAAGTTCAAACTTAAAAAAAATAAGTTTTGAAGGGGATTTTGAAATTTCTATAGTAGAGAAGCGCTTAAACATTATTAATTCTCTGGATATCGAAGATTACATCAGAAGTGTAGTAGTTTCTGAATCCGGAATAAATTTGGATTTAGAGTATTATAAAGTTCAAGCTGTAATTAGTAGAACCTATGCCATGAAATATTGGCAGAGACATGAGAATCATTCATTTAACATGTGTAATACTACCCATTGTCAAGTCTATGGACTTCGAAAAAATACAAATCCATTAATTGATTCAGCAATTAAATCAACTAGGTCTTTAGTCATGAAATATAAAGATGACAGCTATTATCCTACTTTTTTTCATGCAAATTGCGGCGGGCAAACAAGTGAAACAGATTATATATGGAATGAGAAAATGGCTTGTTTTAAAAGTTTTCAAGATACATTTTGCAGAAAAACAAAGCAGGCAAACTGGGAAAAAGAAATTCCCTTGGTAAAATGGTCAATATTTCTAGTCGAAAAATATAATTTCCCTATTAATGATGAAAGTTCCATGGCTTTGATGTCAAATTTTATTCAAGAAAAAAGAATGGCATTTTTTATTCATCCTCGTTATGGAATACCCTTGAGAGATTTACGTGAAGAATTTGATTTAAAATCTACTTTTTTTAACTGTCAAGTCAAAGATGATATGGTTTATTTGAAAGGAAAAGGAAATGGGCATGGTGTAGGATTATGTCAAGAAGGAGCAATAATTATGGCAAGTAAGGGGTATGATTTCAAGCAGATTTTAGCTTATTATTACACTGATATGTATTTGGATAAAATTGTAAAACTTAGACTAAACAGGTAGTTTACAGATTAGAATTAATTACTAACAGCACTAATCGCTGCTCTTAAATCATCTGAAATAATTCCATTCGGTTTTTTTTTAATTGCATTTTTCACACCTTTTGGAGAGCGATTTTCAAATAAGTATATTTCTTTATTTTGAGCTATTATTTCATTTGTTTGAAGTTTGTTTATGGCAGTACTTCGTATTATAAGTCCTTTTACCATTGGTTCTTGTGTGAGAATAGTCTTTGCATTTTGAAAATCATCACTAGCAAAATAAACATTGAATTCATCTATGAAAAAGGGAATCCAACTTGGATTAGAGAGAATTACATTACACTTGTTAGGTAAATTTATCGCTAATAAGGCAGCTTTGAAATCTTCTGCAGAAACACTACTTTCTGCGCATTTATTCCATGTTTTGAGATCTAAAAAAAAACTTTTATCTACAAAATTGTGAAAAGGAATTTGACTTAAGTTTGCGAGTTTTTCTTGCTTTAAACTACTATAGCGTAAAGTTTTCAGGTATTCACTTGTATTGCTTGGAATACAATTTGTTCCATTTGTTTCTTCGTTCAATAGTTCATCGTGAAATAACCAAAGACGACCATTTAAATCCATTTGAACGTCAATTTCAACTCCATTTGCTCCAGGAATAGTGAGCGCAAGCTCAATTGCCTCCATTGAATTGTCGTGAAAAATCGAATTTGGCATTTCAAGTCCCATTCCTGCGTGACCAATAACTTGTACTTCAGAAAAATTCTCTTTTTTTGAACAAGAAAGAAGCAGTAGAACAAGAAAATAGAGCAATCTAAAAGGCATAACTCAGTCCGATTTTCAAGTTGAAATTATTACTTCTAATAGAATATCTCTCATTTTCATCAGACTTAAATGTTTCCCAAAATGGTCCAATTCCTGCAGTATGAAAAAATTGTATGCGTTTGCCATAAAATAAGCTATAGCCAAGAAGAAGTTCATTGTATAGATGCCAAACTTTTACTTTTTGGTTGCGCATGTTGTATTGAAGTGATGGCCCAAATTGAAATGTGTTCATATCGATTAAACGGTAGACAAAAGAACAGTTAGTTTCTGGAAAAATTTTTTGAGTAGAATACAAGGTTTTAACAGCTGTTTGTACGCCGAATGAAGCCGAAAATAGTGGGAAATGATGTGTATATGAAATCCCATGAAAAAGTTCGTAATTTAAATAAGAGTAGGAGGTAGTTAGTGATAGAAGATATAGACTTTTTTTTGCCTTTGTTTCTAAATTTTGAGAAAATGAATTGAAATAAATAAAAGTAAATACCGCTATAATGGCCCTCATGATAATGTTTTAGTCAAATTTCGGACAATTTTTGAAGGAGAGAATTTTTAGTTTTTTTTTAAAATTTAAAGATGAAATTATGGAAAGAAGCTCAGCTGTCTATTTTTTGAAGAAGATGTATAGTCTTTCTGCTTAAGCTATTTGCAAAAGTTTTTAATCTTTTCGTAATTATTTTCATCACCTAACTCGAGCGCTTTTTTCCAATCCATGCATGCATCAGTAATTTTACCTTGATATTGTTTGGCATCACCCCTATTGGTAAAAACTCTTGCGTCATAAGGGTCTAGCTCAATAGCTTTATTGTAATCTGCGATTGCACTAGTATATTCTTTTAAAAAAATCTTTGCAAGCCCTCTGTTATTATAAGAGTCTTGCATTATTGCATCATTACTATTTTTATCAATAACAATGGTGTAATCGGCTATTGCTCCCTTAAAGTCTTCTAGACCTCTCTTAATATTACCTCTGTTATTATAAGCTTTGACATTGTTAGAATCTAACTCAATTGTTTTATTATAATCTTTTATTGCGCCAGTGTAGTCTTTCAAATAATTTTTTGCAAGGCCCCTATAGTTATAAAAATTCGCTTCAGTTTTATTTTTATCAATAGCTTTATTGTATTCTAAAATTGCACCCGAATAGTCTCCTAAATTGGATTTAGCAAAACCTCTATCAAAAAACTCTTGAGCGGTTTGTGCGAATGAAGAGCAAAATGAAATTATTGAAAGGAGAAAGAATAAATTTTTCATGGTAAAATTTTTATATGTTCAAAGATAATAATTAATAGGATATTTAACTTATAATATAATCATAAAAAAATGCCCTGAGAAGGGCATTTTTTTATTTAAATAATTTATATTTATACCAAACCTTGATCGATCATAGAATCTGCAACTTTAACAAATCCTGCGATATTTGCACCTTTTACGTAATCGATAGTTCCATCTGCTTCTTTTCCATATTGAACACAAGCAGTGTGAATGGAAACCATTATTCCATGAAGTTTTGAATCAACTTCTTCCGCTGTCCAAGATAGACGCAATGAATTTTGTGACATTTCTAAACCAGAAGTTGCAACACCTCCAGCATTGGATGCTTTTCCTGGAGCAAATTGAACTTTAGCAGCTTGGAATGCTGTAATTGCTTCAGGTGTTGAGGGCATATTTGCTCCTTCAGCTACACATTTTACACCATTTGCAATAAGTGCTTTTGCTTCAGCTTCATTTAATTCATTTTGAGTTGCACATGGTAAAGCAATATCAACTTTTACTTCCCAAGGTCTTTTTCCAGCTACAAATTTTGCAGATGGATATTTAGTAGCATATTCTGAAATTCTACCACGCTTCACATTTTTCAATTCCATTACAAAAGCTAATTTCTCAGCCGTAATTCCTTCAGAATCGTAAATGTATCCTTCAGAATCTGAAAGTGTAACAACTTTAGCTCCTAATTGCGTTGCTTTTTCAGTTGCGTATTGTGCAACATTTCCAGAACCAGATACAGCGACAATCTTCCCTTTAAATGAATCATTTTTTGTCGCTAACATCTCTTTAGCAAAATAAACAGTTCCATATCCTGTTGCTTCTGGGCGAATCAAAGATCCTCCCCAGTTTCTTCCTTTACCAGTTAAAACACCAGTAAACTCATTTCGAATTCTTTTATATTGACCAAACATATAACCAATTTCTCTTCCGCCAACACCAATATCACCTGCTGGAACGTCTGTATCTGGACCGATGTGTCTGCATAATTCTGTCATAAAAGATTGACAAAATTTCATTACTTCATTGTCTGACTTTCCTTTTGGATCAAAGTCAGAACCACCTTTTCCTCCGCCCATTGGCAAAGTTGTTAGTGAGTTCTTAAATGTTTGTTCGAAACCTAAGAATTTTAAAATTGAAAGATTCACAGAAGGGTGGAAGCGAAGACCTCCTTTATATGGTCCGATAGCAGAATTAAATTCTACTCGATAACCTCTGTTTACTTGAATCTCTCCTTTGTCGTCTAACCAAGGAACTCTAAACAAAATAGTTCTTTCTGGTTCTACAATTCTATCAAGAATTTTGAAAGATTTATATTTTGGGTGTTCTTCCATAAATGGAATTACCGCTTCTGCTACTTCTTGCACTGCTTGAAGAAACTCAGTTTCGTGTGAATTTTTTGATCGAACACTGTTCATGAATTGCTCGATTTCTGTATGATAATTTTTAGTCATATATATATTTTTTTTAAAATTAATCGTCGCAAATGTAGATAAGATTTTTGATTCTCAATTCACTAAATTTGAATAATTTATTAGTGTCAAATTTACACTTAGAATGTACTTTATGTGTATTTACAAGTAATATTCAAGTAGATTTATTTTCTTTAATCTTTGATTTAAATAAATTTGACTTAAATTATTAGTTTAAAAATTATATTTTGAACCTTTGAAGTGAATTTATGTGGAAGAATGATGAACATCTAATTTTTTATAAATTTATTTTCAGTAAATTTGACTTGTATTTTATAATTAGGCAACCTCTATCAAAATATGTCGTTTGTAAAAAGTTACAAAAAATTAAAAATTTAGATTATGAAAAATTGGATACATTCAATTTCACTTTTATTCTTAGTGTTCTCTTTAAATTCAGTTGAAATTTATAGTCAAGTAACACTTTGTTTAGGTGCAGATGCAACTATTTGTCCGGGTCAAGGTTTTACGATTAACGACTGTGCAAATATTGGCGGCTCAATGGGCGGCGGTGGAGGTGCCGCATATAATATAAGCACTATACCTTTTGCTCCAGATCCATTGACAGCTGGAGCCCAAGTTACTTTGACAGATGATGCTTTATCAGGTGTTTTAGATATTGGTTTTTCTTTTTGTTATTATGGAAATACTTACACACAATTTAATATAGGTTCTAATAATTTCATTTCTTTTCCTCCAAATGCTAATGCAACATGGGTCACAACACCAATTCCTAATGCTGGTTATGTTCCTCAGAATGCTATTATGGGACCATGGCAAGATATCCATCCTGGTTTAGGAGGTACGGTAAAATATCAACTTTATGGAACTGCTCCTTTCAGAAGAATGTCAGTTTCTTGGCTGAACATTCCTATGTTTAGTTGTACGGGGCAGTTGTATTCGAGTCAAATAATAATCTATGAGACAACAAATGTAATTGAAACACACATTGTAAATAAATCAGTTTGTGCAGGATGGAATGGTGGAAATGCTGTTCACGGTTTGCATAATATTGGAGGTACAGCTGCAATTGTTGTCAATAATAGAAATAATACACAATGGACAGCAACAAATGAAGGCGCTCGCTTTATGCCTGGAGCACTTGGAATCGAGTGGGCAAGTACTAATGGGGCAAATTATCCTTATAATAATGGTGTGTTAACGATACCTGCTGTTCAGGTTTTGCAAGGAACAACCGGATATTTTTTACGCAATACGTGTGGTGGTGGTACATCTATTTCAGATACATCATGGATTACACAAGCAAGTCCGTCTGTTTCACTTGTTGCACAAACTGATATATGCTCTCAAGGAATTGGAAGTGTTACCGCAAATCCCGGGGCGGGCTCTCCTGGTCCATTTACTTATACATGGTCTCCATCTCCTGCAATTCCTTTGTCAAATCCAGCAGCTAATATAAATTTATTTGGAGGGTCTTATACGCTAACTCAAGTTGATGGTAACAATTGCACTTCCACTGCTTCAGCTGTAGTTGGTGATAACCCAGCAGTATTTTCTTCAACAATAGTCCCAGTATCTTGTCCAGGTGGTTCTGACGGTACTGCGACAGCCATTTCTACTCCACAAAGCGCAGCAACAACTTATTTATGGGGAGGCGGAGAAACTACACAAACAATCACTGGATTAACTGTTGGAACCTATACTTGTTTTATTCAAGCTGCTTCTGGCTGCTCACAAAATCTTGTTATAAATGTAACACAGATACCTTATTTAAATCTTGTAATATCAAACCAACAAGATATCACCTGTAATTCTGCTAATAATGGTATTGCTACAATTACTGTAACACAAGGAACTTTGCCTTATAGTTATAGTTGGAATACATCATCTTCAGTATCCAATACGGCAAATAATCTTGTTCCAGGGACAAATACATTAACAGTTACAGACGCAAATGGGTGCATTAATGACATTTCTGTACTTATTAATGAACCACAGCCCTTAGCTATTACATTTGTTTCTCCAGATTCGATGATTTGTTCAGAGTCATCAATTGATTTAACTGCAGTTGGATCAGGAGGTTCGACAGCTTACACATTCACCTGGACAGAAAATGGTATTCCAATTGGAAATGGCTCAACGATTAATGTTGATCCGATAAATACTGGAAATATATATTGTGTAACATTATCTGAACTCTGTGGTTCGCCAATACCGCCTCAAGAATGTTTAACTATTACCTTTCCAACTCCGATAACTCCAATTACAGTCCCTGATGATTCTAAAAAATGTTTACCAGGTGATTTTCTATTTTCAAACACTTCTATAAATGGCTCAGAAATTGCAACTATGGATTATTCTTTTTCTAATGGTTTCGCATACAGCACAACTGATTTAAATCCTTTGTCCGCTGTCTTTCCATATGCTGGTATCTACAGTGTTGATTTAACGGTAACCTCTATTTATGGCTGTATTTATACCTCACAAATTCCAAATATTATTGAAGTTACCCCTCTTCCAATTGCAGGTTTCACAATTTCAAAAAATCCTGCAACATGGTTTGAAACAACAATTCAAACAAATGATGTTTCTTTCGGTAATATTTCAAGTTATGTTTGGTCTAGTGACGGAGCTTCCAATATTACAAGTAATGGAAATAGTGCTTTTATATCCTATCCAGAAGGCATTACTGGCAACTATGAGATTATATTATTAGTTACAGATAGTGAAGGTTGCATTGATTCTGAAACTCTGACAATGGAAATTGTTCCTGATATTATTTTTTATACTCCAAATTCATTCACACCTGATGATGATGAACACAATCAATCTTGGATTTTTTATATTGAGGGGATTGATTTCGCAAATTTCGCTCTAAAAATTTATAACCGGTGGGGAGAAGTAATTTGGGAAACAAATGATGCAAAAGCTTCATGGGATGGCTATTATAATGGATCAATTGTTCAAGCAGGTTCGTATGTTTGGAAAGCTTCTTATAAAGCCCTAGATAATGATGATAAGAAAGAAAGAACAGGATTAATTAATGTGATTCGTTAAAAATGAAATTACTTGTTTGTTTATTTATAATCAGTTTGTTTTCATGTAGCATTATTGAAGATGCTTCAACAACTATTTTAAATTCGACAAACAATTCTCACTCTAAAATCGACTTAACAAATGATGAAGTTATTTCAGGTTTAAAAGAAGCTTTGAATGTTGGTATTAAGAATGCAGTTAATTTAAGTTCAGTAACTGATGGATTTCTTAAGAATGATTTGATTCGCTTACCTTTTCCTCCAGATGCGATTAAAGTTCGTGAAAAAGCAATAAATTTTGGTCTTTCTAAACAAGTTACAACCTTTGAGGAAACATTGAATCGTGCTGCAGAGGAAGCCACAAAAAAGGCACTACCGATTTTTGTTAATGCAATAAAAAATATGTCTGTTTCAGATGGCTTCTCAATTTTAAAAGGAGGAGATGGAGCAGCTACTAAATTTTTAAAAAGCCAAACTTCAAATCAATTAGTTATAGCATTTGCTCCTGTGGTAAAAGAAGCGACTACTAAAGTACAACTAACAGCATATTGGAATCCAATAATTACAAGATATAATTCTGCAATGACATTATCCGGTGGTCAAAAATTAGATCCAGATTTAGATGCTTATATTACCCAAAAAGCAATATATGGTTTGTTTTATTTGGTTGAAATCGAAGAAAATAAAATTCGTAAAGACCCTTTAGCGCGTGTTTCAGATATTCTTGTAAAAGTATTTGGAAGTTTGTTTTAGCAGTATGAAATATTACTCTGAAACTGAATTGGTATTAAATTCCAAAAAACAAGTTTATCATCTTGGATTATCCGCAAATAACTTAGCTCATAAAATAATTCTTGTTGGAGATCAAGATCGTGTTCCAATGGTTTCAGATTTCTTTGAAAAAGTTGAACATAAGTCACAGCATCGAGAATTTGTTTGCCATACAGGAATATACAAAGGAAAACGACTTTCTGCTATATCAACTGGTATTGGAACTGATAATATTGACATTACTATTAATGAATTGGATGCACTAGTCAATATTGATTTAGAGAACAGGACAGAGCGCAAAGAAAAAATCAGTTTAGAGATAATCAGAATTGGGACTTGTGGAATTTTACAAGAAAATATTCCAGTAAATTCTTATATTTTATCTAGTAATGCTTGTGGTTTTGATAATGTAGCACATTTTTATAAAATAAACTTCAGTGCTTTTGAACTTGACTTAGCACAAAAAATTAATAATTTTTTAGATTTCCCAAAGTCTATTCAAACTTATTTTTCTAGTGCAAACGAAGAGTTAGTGAGACGTTTAAGTTCAAAAGATACCCATATTGGAATTACGGTAACAAGTTCTGGGTTTTATGGTCCACAAGGCAGAACTTTAAGGATTCCAACCCATACCCAAGATATTCATTTATTGCTTGCTAAATTTATCGAGAAAGATATTAAAATTTTAAATTTTGAAATGGAAAGTTCAGCTCTTTTTGCTTTAGGGAAAGAGCTTGGTCACAGATGCGCAACAATTTGTTTGGGGATTGCAAATAGACCAAACCTTGAATTTTCAAGTGATTCCAATGCTGAAATGCAAAAATTAATAGCGTATACGCTCGATAGAATATAAACTTATTTTAATTCTTTACGAGCTTGTCGATAGCAATGTGTAAATTGATTCCTCTCAGTTCATTTCCTTGGGCAACAATTTTTCCTGTACCATCAACTAAAAAAGCTGAGGGGATTGAGCTCACACCATAAAGAGTGGCAGCTTTTCCTTCTTTGTCAATACCATGATTTTTCCAAGATAGAAAATCTTTTTTTATGGCTTCCTTCCATGCTTTTTCATCACGATCTAGTGAAACACTAAATACCTCAAAACCTTTTGCATTAATAAAAGTTTCTTTTTTATACTTTTTATAAGCTTCCACAACTTTAGGGTTTTCCTGCCTGCAAGGTCCACACCACGAAGCCCAAAAATCTATTAAGACAATTTTTCCTTTCAAATTTGAAAGTTTAATTTTTTTACCACTAGGGGAAAGTAATTCTATTTCTGGGGCACTTATTACTGAGTTAACACCAGCTTTTTTTTTCATGGTTAGAGCAAAGCAAGCATAAACTGCAACTAAAATAGAACTTAAAATTATTTTATATTTCATTAGCTAATTCTTCTTATGTCAGCACCGATATTATTTAGTCTCAATTCGATATCTTGGTATCCACGATCAATTTGTTCAATATTATGTATAGTACTTTTTCCCGGTGCAGATAGAGCAGCAATTAAAAGGGAAACGCCTGCACGAATATCTGGTGAAGTCATGCTAATTGCTTTTAAATCATGTTCTCTTCCCAAGCCAATAACTGTCGCCCGATGTGGGTCACAGAGAATAATTTGAGCTCCCATATCGATTAACTTATCTACAAAAAATAAGCGGGATTCAAACATTTTTTGATGAATTAACACTGACCCTTTTGCTTGTGATGCAACAACTAAAATAATTGAAAGTAAATCGGGAGTAAATCCAGGCCATGGTGCGTCATAAATAGTTAGAATTGACCCGTCGATAAAAGTATCAATTTGATAACTGTCTTGAGCAGGCACAAAAATATCATCTCCTCGTCTTTCCAGTTTTATTCCGAGTCTCTTAAAAACATTTGGGATAATCCCTAGATTCTCATAACTCACGTCTTTGATTGTGATTTCAGATTTTGTCATTGCTGCTAGGCCGATAAAACTACCTATTTCAATCATATCTGGAAGTATACGATGGTAGCAACCTTTTAAAGATTTAACCCCTTCAATATATAATAAATTAGAACCAATTCCAGTGATATTCGCTCCCATTGAATTCAACATGCGGCACATCTGTTGAATATATGGTTCACAAGCTGCGTTATAAAAGGTTGTTTTTCCTTCAGCAAGAACAGCAGCCATTAATATATTAGCAGTTCCTGTAACGGAAGCTTCATCTAAATGAATGTATGCACCTTTTAACTTTTTTGCTTCTACAGAATAAAAATGTTCTCCAGCATCATAATTAAATTTTGCTCCTAGAAGTGCAAAACCTTCAAAATGAGTATCTAGACGACGTCTTCCAATTTTATCTCCGCCGGGTTTTGGAATAAAACCTCTTCCAAAGCGCGCTAATAAAGGACCAACAATCATTATTGAACCACGAAGCGATGCAGCACGTATTTTAAAATCTTCCGATTCAAGGTATTTTAAATCGATTTCTTTTGCTTGAAAGCTATACGTTCCTTTTTCAATTTTCTCAATTTTTACACCCATAATTTGTAAGAGTGCAATTAATTTATTTACATCGATTATATCTGGAATATTAGATATTGTAACTTTTTCTTCCGTTAGAAGAGGAGCACACAATACTTGTAGCGCTTCATTTTTAGCGCCTTGAGGAATTAATTCTCCTTTAAGTGGTTTTCCACCATAAATCTCAAATGAGGCCATTTTATTGCTTTTTGAATTTCTTTTTCTGCTTAAAATTGTTATTGGGTTTCGTGAATTTCTTATTCAGCCCCATTTCACGTAGAATTGTACTTGTATTTACCAAATCATCCGGGTTTTCCAAAATCAAGTCACCTTTTGATAATTCTTTTAAATTTTCAGCAATAACATTGTTTTCTACAGCATCGTTGTTATGAGAGAGATACTGTTTTTTCATAAAATTCGCCATTGAAGTCTTTAAATATTCTTTTTCTTTTGGATCAGTCGTTTCCCTTGAAGCTTCTAAAATTGCTTGCGTATATTTCCCGTAATGACCATATTTAATAGAACTTGAAGGATAATCCATAATGGATGGTTTTTCATTCAATGCTTCTGGTTTTGGAATATCATAAGGAGATTCTACATCAAGCATAAAATCAGACATAACAAATAAGTGAGTCCATAACTTATGTCTGTAGTCATCAACATCTCTTAAATGCGGATTTAGTTGTCCCATAACTTCAATTATAGCTTGAGCTGCTCTATTTCTTTCAATGCGATCCTCAAGTTCCATTGCGTGTGAGATCATATTTTGAACATTTCGACCATATTCTGGCAGAATTAATTTTCCGCGAGTGGTATTGTATTCCATTTCTTCCATAATTAATTTTCTAATTTTTGTGCGAGTGCATTATCATAAATATTTTTTGCTTCGCTAATAAATCCAAAATGTTCCTCGTCAATTTGAAGCTTTCCTTTGGTGACATGGCCTAAAAGCGTAATGTTAACTTTAGTTTTAATCATGTATTCCAGAAAAGATTCAGCTTTTTCTTCACTTACAGTTACAACTACTCTTCCTTGTCCCTCTCCGAATAAAAAGGCATCTTCACGAATTTCAGAGTCGCTAACAATATCAAAACCAAGTTCTCTAGGAAGAGACATTTCAATCAAAGTTACATATAATCCTCCATCTGCAACATCGTGAACAGCATTTACAATGTTTTCTTCGATTAATCCTTTTACTGCCTCTTGCATTTGAAATTCTTTTTCAAGATCAAAATAAGGAGCTGGCGAGGCTTTTACACCCAAGTATGTTGCAAGGTATTCTGAAGACGAAATATCGTTTTTATATTCACCAATTAAAAAAATTAAATCTCCTTTTTGCTTGAAATCCAAGGTCATTACCTTGTCTTTATCGGGGACAATGCCAATCATTCCAATAGTTGGAGTTGGGAAAACTGGAATTTCAACACCATTTTTAGATGTTTGGTTATAAAATGACACATTTCCACCAGTTACAGGTGTTTTAAATTTTAGACAGGCAGTAGACATTCCTTTAATTGCTCCTACAAATTGCCAATAGGATTCAGGATTATAGGGATTCCCAAAATTTAAACAGTTGGTAATAGCACTCGGAATTCCGCCAGCACATACAATATTTCTAGCTGCTTCTGAGACGGCAATCATAGTTCCTATTTCTGGATCTGCATTTACAAAGCGTGAATTACAATCAACTGTCATTGCTAAAGCTTTATTCGTTCCTTTTATATTTACAACTCCTGCATCTGAAGGGCGATTAGTCGTCATATTCCGTGTGCCGACCATTGAGTCATATTGTTCGTAAATCCATCTTTTAGATGCGATATTTGGTAAACCAAGCATTGCAAAACCAACTTCTTTTAAATTACTTGGCATTTCGATACTATCAATATTAAATTTCTTGAATTCTGAATAGTATGCAGGTTCAGAATATTCTCTTTTGTATTGCGGTGCTCCACCTCCTAAAACAAGTGATTCGGCAGGAACATCGCCAACTAATTCATCATTTGTGAAATAGCGTACACGACCTGTATCTGTAACAAAGCCAATTTCCTCGGCATGTAAATCCCATTTTGTAAATATATTTTTTACGATCGATTCTTTTCCTTTTTGAACAACTACAAGCATTCGTTCTTGAGATTCTGAAAGTAAAATCTCATAAGGGAGCATATTTTCTTGTCTTGTAGGCACCTTATCTAAAAAAATATCCATTCCAACGTTTCCTGCGGCACTCATTTCGCAAGTTGAACAAGTAATACCAGCGGCCCCCATATCTTGCATTCCAACAATAGCATCTGTTTCTGCTAATTCCATTGTAGCTTCAAGGAGTAATTTTTCCATAAAAGGATCACCAACTTGTACAGAAGGCAAATCATTTACGGAATCTTCTGTTATGTCCTTTGATGCAAATGCTGCACCTGCGATTCCGTCTTTTCCAGTAGCAGACCCAACAATAAAAACTGGGTTTCCTGGACCTTTTGCAGTTGCTGAAATCATTTTTTTACTGTCAATTATTCCCGCTGAAAAAGCATTGACTAGTGGATTTGTATTGTATGAATCATCAAAAAAGACTTCGCCACCAACGATTGGAATTCCGAATGCGTTCCCATAATCTCCAATTCCTTTAACAACTCCTTTGACCAACCATTTTGTTCTGGCATTTTCAATATTTCCAAAACGCAAGGAATTTAATTGCGCAATTGGTCGTGCACCCATAGTAAAAATATCGCGATTGATACCGCCAACTCCAGTTGCAGCTCCTTGGTATGGTTCCAGTGCACTTGGGTGATTGTGTGATTCAATTTTAAAAACGCAGCCTAAACCATCTCCTATATCGACTAAACCAGCATTTTCTTCTCCTGCTTTAACCAGCATATGTGGACCATCTTTTGGAAGTGTTTTAAGCCAAAGAATAGAATTCTTGTACGAACAATGCTCCGACCACATAATAGAATAAACAGCAGTCTCAGTAAAGTTAGGCGTTCTTCCTAATACTTCTTTGATAAGTTCAAATTCATCCGCTCTGAGGCCTAAATCTATTGCTTGTTCTAAGCTTGCTTCTTTTTGCAAATTACTTTCCATGATCCAATTTTTCTTTGCAAAAATAGGTAAATTATATAGATTTTAGTTTTAAAAACAGCAAGAATAAGAGGTATTTTTTTAGAATAGACAATCGAATTAGAAAAGCAGTTAAATTCCCCATTTTTTTATTAATTTTGACATCTAAATTGATCTTTATGAATTATGATATAATTGTTGTTGGTAGTGGACCTGGTGGATATGTAACTGCTATTCGGGCTTCTCAGTTGGGTTTTAAAACTGCGATTGTAGAGCGTGAATCTTTAGGTGGAATTTGCTTAAATTGGGGATGTATCCCAACAAAAGCATTATTAAAATCTGCGAATGTTTTCGAATACATCTCTCATGCGTCCGATTATGGAATAACAGTAAATTCTTCTTCTGTAGATTTTAACGGAATGATTAAAAGAAGTCGTGATGTAGCGGATGGAATGAGCAATGGAATTCAATTTTTAATGAAAAAAAATAAAATTGACGTTCTTAAAGGAAATGGTGTTCTAAAAGCAGGAAGAAAAGTTGCTGTGACAGATGAGAGCGGTAAGACAATTGAGTATATTGCGGATAAAGGATTAATTATTGCAACTGGATCTCGCTCAAGAGAATTACCAAATTTACTTCAAGATGGAGAAAAAATAATTGGTTACCGACAAGCAATGACTTTGAAGACTCAACCAAAAAAACTTGTTATTGTTGGCTCTGGGGCAATCGGTGTTGAATTCGCTTATTTTTATAATGCTATTGGAACAGAGGTTACTGTTGTTGAATACTTACCAAATATTGTCCCTGTTGAAGACGAAGATATCTCAAAGCAACTAGAAAAGTCCTTTAAAAAAGCAGGAATTAACATTATGACGAATTCTTCAGTTGAAGCAGTTGATACTAAGGGTAAAAATTGTATTGTATCAATAAAAACTGAAAAAGGCGAAGAAAAAATAGAATGTGATGTTGTTCTTTCTGCTGTCGGAATTCAAGCAAATATTGAAAATATTGGATTAGAAGAACTTGGAATTATAATTGACAAGGGGCGAATTCTTGTAAACGATTATTATCAAACAAATTTACCTGGTTATTATGCAATTGGTGATATTGTTCCAGGACCTGCATTGGCGCATGTTGCTTCAGCGGAAGGAATTATTTGTGTTGAGAAATTAGCTGGACATCATCCTGAGCCATTAAATTATGGAAATATTCCAGGCTGTACATATTGTTCACCAGAAGTTGCATCTGTTGGAATGACAGAGAAAGCAGCCAAAGAAGCAGGTTATGATGTAAAAATTGGAAAGTTTCCATTCTCTGCCTCAGGAAAAGCAAGTGCGGCTGGAGCAAAAGATGGTTTTGTGAAATTGATTTTCGATGCAAAATATGGCGAACTTTTAGGTGGACACATGATTGGTGCAAATGTTACAGAAATGGTTGCTGAATTAGTTGCTGTTCGTAAATTAGAAATTACAGGTGAAGCATTAATTAAGACTGTTCATCCACACCCAACAATGTCAGAAGCGATTATGGAAGCTGCAGCACAGGCTTACGGAGAAGTTATTCATTTGTAATCCTTTTTTCTAAACTTAATTTATAAGTTTTTCTTAGTCATAACAAATTACATTTTAACAAAAGGCAAGGTAACACTTCTATTTTTTTGTTTTACTTGAACATAATACATTCCTTGCTTAAAATCTTGAAGATTGATTTCAATATTTGTAAATGTTTCTTGTGTGTTTACACTTCGTTTCTCTAAAATACTTCCATTGAGACTATAGATAATAAATTCAGTTTTATCATCAAATATTAAAGCGTTTTCAATAGTCAAAGTAATCGATGAAGAAGCAGGATTTGGAAATAAACTCACAAAGCGATCAGTTTTATCATCATCTTGATCTACAGAAGCAGTACATGAAATAAATTGAGTTCCAGGAGATCCTCCAGGGCAACCCACAAACCAAGAAAGACCACTGTTTTGATCTAAGTATCCATTATAGAAATTGTATTCATTTGTGAAGTTAAGCGCTGAGGGGATAGCCGACCAAGGAGCAAGTGTGTCATAAGTAAAACTATTTATTAAGGTTCCGGTATTATCATAAATTCGAATGCCATCATCTGAGGAAAGACCAAAATTAAATTGCCCAATAAAATTAGATACAAGTGGATGATGAAGTGAGAACAAGGCAAGGTTGTTAGAAATGACAATAAATGAATCAGGAGGAATGCTTACAGATGGAAAAATGTATTCATTGATATTTTTTGAATCTTTAAAAACGTATGAATTCAGGTTGATTGTAGCTGTTGTATTATTGTATAATTCAATCCAATCTCCTGCATTATTGCCTAGGCTACTATTATTGTAATTAAATTCACTAATAATGATAGGCTCTTCGCAAGGCGAATAGGCTTCTCCGGGCGATCCTCCAATGCAACCGCAAAACCACGTTAGTGAATCCAAAGGAAGTAGAGTAATATTTTTATTTTCTAAGGTTCTTCCCCAGCCATCTGCACATTTTGGATAAGGAGATTCATCCGTATAAACTGCAGAAACTCGAATGTTTTCAAATGGATTATACAGTTTAACAGAATCCCATTTGTTGCTCCAAACGAAGCACGTTCCACCCACAAAATTAGTTACTTGTGGGTACATTTGACTAAAAAGATTTGTGTCTTCACAAACGACTAAATATGCTCCAGGATTAAGAATAGTTTGATCTTGAAATGTAAACTTATCCCAGTAGTTTTTTGATTTTATTGACCAAGCTGTTAAATCAATTGGAGCAGTTCCAAAGTTGTATAATTCTATCCAATTTCCTCCATCAACTGATGGGTCTGGATTGTAATTTATTTCAGAAATTGTGATTTTTTCTTGTTTTGGAGAACCTGAAAAATGGGCTCTAAATAAATCATTATTTTCTATATTAATTGTTATGCTGGCATCAGTGTAATTAAAGAGTGAAAGTGTTAAGTTTTCGTCCCAAAACTGAAAGGTGTATCCAGGGTTTGCAACTGCTGTAATTTTGACGGGATTCCCATTGAAATATACGCCTGTCCATGGGAGGTTTTCAGGAACGATTGTAGAGATTTTTATATATCCTGCTCCAACTGGAAAAACATCTAATGTTACATTAACTTTGTTATTCAAGTTATATTCACTAACTATTTGATCTCTCACAAAGTTATTTCTATTTGCAAATTGATCTAAATGAATGTTGTGTATATTGTTGTAGTTGTCCATGCTACTGTATCCTGTCCAAAGCAGCAATGATCTAGGATAATCAGCTAAAAGTTCGTTGTGCATGCTATCAACTATTCCTTGGTAATGATCTGCTTGAAATGTTGTATTCATTAAATCTGCATACCGATTTATGAAGTAGTTTTTGAATTCTGGATTTTGAATAAGACCATTGTAAATATCCCAAAAGGCAGTTCCCTGACTTTGTCCTTCAAACCAATCAAACATATTTGATGTATAATTTGTCCAGCCACCAAGTCCCCATTCTAAGTCCTGAAGAAAAAATCGCCATTTATTGTCAAAAGTTCTAGTTCTCGCAATTTTCATATTATTGTAAATCCAATCAGCATTGCCAAACCAGTTTTCTCCAGCCATATAATCTGTAAAATTGTAAAGATCTAAGCGTTTATTACATTCAGAAAAATAATTTGGTAGATAAGGATTTGTGTTTGCAATGTAATCGCGCATAGAATAAAAAGAAGTGTCTGAACCTTTTACAGTACGAATAACTCCTGCACCATAAAAATAGCTAACTGATAGTAAATCAACACTGTCTCTGTCATTTCCATAGTTATTTTCGAAATAGCCCTCATTTGCTTTTTCTCGGATCTCATATACTCCAAAATATTCGCCATTTAGGAAAACTACTGCGGGTGTGTAAGCTTGTGAATTCACATTTGTTTTGCTCATCATTCGATTAAATATTGCGTCTCTTTGTGGGTATTGATTCCAAAAATTACTTCCATTTCGGATAAACAAAGCGTAGTAATCAGTAATATATGGTTTGTTTGGGATAATAGGATAATGAATAGGTTCTCCTTCTCCAAAGATTGTATTTGCAGGTTCAATGGTAACACTGTGCTGTGGATTTGAACGACTGCCACCGGCTCCACCGTCAGGTTTTACAGATGACCGTGATTCAAATTTTTTGATTCCATCTTTATCAAAATATTCTACAATACAGGGTTTTTTCCAATCTGTCCACCAATTGTCAAAAATACCATTATCACCGTATAAATCTGCAGGGTCAATTGTAAGTAAAACAATTGGTAGTTCAAAATCCTCTGAAAATAAAAAAGTTTCACCTGCAATGATACTTGGCAATAAATTTGCACTTCCAGATGAAAAACAGGTGACTTTTAAAACAGTATTTACATTTATGCTGATTGGTCCAGTTACAAGTGGTGAATTAATTGTTGGATTTGATCCGTTTGTTGTGTACCGTAAAATTCCATTTGAAATAGAATTATTTATAACCGAAACAGAAATCGGACCTTGAAAAACACCTCCTATATTTACAATTGTTGGTTGTACTTCATAACCATTGTATGCTAAAGCATCATTATTTGATGCATTTGGTGTAGGAATTGGAAATGTAGAAATAGTGTTGCTTCCATTTGGCAACTTTCCACAAGACATGTTTGGTTCTAAATCAGGAACTACTAATGAATCTATTAAGACACCCGAAGGATTTGATAAGTAGAGTGTTTCTCCAGCTGTACTAATTGAAAAATTTGCTTCTAAATTCGTTCCGAAAGATGTTTCGAAATAGGGGTGAACTGTATTATTGTAGAATATAGTTCCTTGATTAAATCCAAAGCTCAAATAAGGTTTACAAGTCAGGTCAGACGAGTTTGCATTTACGTTATGTAATTCTATTGCCAAAACATTTGCGCCTATTAAGAGTGCGGATTGAAGCACATTAATATCAATGTCAAAAGATGAAATCGCTCCTCCTTGTGGAAGTGTTGCTTCATGGTCTGTTGAAAATTCATTCCACAAAGGCGGTGAGCCCATAAGTCCAGCTCGAGCTATTTCAACTCCATTAATATAAGCAACAAACCCATCATCATAATCAATGTCTAAAAGTGCTTCACTTATCGCTGTTATATTTGTGCATTGAAATGTAATAAGAGAGTAAATTGTCGTAATTGGAGTGTTTAATACTGTTGCGTCATCTCCATCTCCAAATCCGATACTTGCGACACCAGTTAACCAAGAGCTACTGTTAAATGAGTTACTTTTCCAATTAGGAATTTCTGCAGTAGGTATTTTGTATTTCCAGGTGCTTTCTGCAAAAACGGCTGTTTCATAATGGTTGTTGAGATATACAGAATTGTTATTAGTCGCAAAAAAGGTTAAAAAATTCATTGCTCCAATTGAAGTAGTAGGAAAAACCCATTTCATTAGATTGCTTGGATCATCGCTTAGTCCATACCCTGAAATATTTGCAGAGGAAGAACTTGCATTGTAAATTTCAATCCAATCTGGGCTATCTCCGTTTGGCAGTAGAATTGAATTACCATTGGAATTACTCGCCTCATTGATTTTAAATTGCCCAAAACTTGATAATGGAAAGAGTAAAAAAAGTAAAATATATTTGGACATATTTAGATTATAATCTACCAAATTTAAACAAAAAACGCAACAATTTGATCTATTTTCAAAGTGTTTCATTAATAAAATTCAAATAACTACCTTTACAATCAGTTTGAGAATGTATGGCACAGAAATTTATAACAAGGGCAGAAGATTATTCGAAATGGTATAATGAATTGGTGAATCGTGCTGATTTAGCAGAGCACTCTGATGTTCGTGGTTGCATGGTTATTAAACCATATGGTTACGCAATTTGGGAGAAAATGCGAGATATTTTAGATGCTAAATTTAAGGAAACGGGACATCAGAATGCTTATTTCCCACTATTTATCCCAAAATCTTACTTGAGTAAAGAGGCGAGTCATGTGGATGGTTTTGCAAAAGAATGTGCTGTTGTTACTCATTACCGTTTAAAAAATGCCGAGGATGGAAGCGGATTAATTGTCGATCCAAGTGCTAAATTAGAGGAAGAACTAATAGTTCGACCAACTTCCGAAACGATTATTTGGAATTCCTATAAAAAATGGATTCAGTCATACCGAGATTTACCAATTTTAATAAATCAATGGGCAAATGTTGTTCGTTGGGAAATGAGAACACGTTTATTTTTACGTACTACCGAATTTTTATGGCAAGAAGGCCATACTGCACATGCGACTGGCAAAGAGGCAATTTCTGAAGCAGAACAAATGTTAGATGTCTACGAAGATTTTGCTCAAAATTACATGTCAATGCCTGTAATTAAAGGACGTAAAACTGAAAGTGAACGTTTTGCTGGAGCTGAAGATACTTTGTGTATTGAAGCAATGATGCAAGACGGTAAAGCATTGCAAGCGGGCACATCTCATTTTTTAGGTCAAAATTTCGCAAAAGCATTCGAGGTGAAATTTGCTGATAAAGAAGGAAAATTAGAGTATGTTTGGGCAACATCTTGGGGAGTATCAACGCGCTTAATGGGTGCTTTGATTATGACGCATTCCGATGATGAAGGTTTGGTTTTACCTCCTGCTTTAGCGCCAATTCAAGTAGTTGCTATTCCAATTTACAGAACAGAGGAAGAACTGAGTGCAATTTCAGAAAAAATGAAGGAATTAGCATTGAAATTAAAATCCAAAAATATTTCTTTCAAATTTGATGATGACGATCAACGACGTCCAGGATGGAAATTTGCAGAATATGAATCGAAAGGTGTGCCTATTCGTCTTGCGATGGGACCTAGAGATTTAGAAAATGGAAAAGTTGAGATTGCAAGACGTGACACAAAAACAAAAGACATTATTGATTTTGATGGTTTAGATTCTTATATCGAAAAATTACTTTCAGAAATCCAACTAAATTTATTTCAACGTGCAAGTGAATTTCGAAGTTTAAACACTAAAAAGATAGATTCTTATGCTGAGTTTAAAATAGAAATTGAAAAAGGTGGTTTCTTCTTAGCACACTGGGACGGAACAGCTGAAACTGAAGCGAAAATTAAAGAGGAAACTCAAGCTACGATTAGATGTATAGCGCTAGATCAAGAAGAGGAGGAAGGTTTATGCATGTTTTCTGGTAAACCATCTGTTGGCCGAGTTATTTTCGCAAAAGCTTATTAATTGTCTGTTTTTAAATTCAAGGAATTTACGATAATCCAAAAAGTGAGTCCACTTAAAGTTGGAACGGATAGCATGCTTTTGGGTTCTTTCATTTCCAGCGACTCAAAACTCCAAGGTTTAGATTTAGGATCTGGTACTGGAGTTTTATCCTTAATGCTCGCTCAGAAAAATCAAAAATTACAAATAGATGCAGTTGAAATTGATGCTAATGTTGCTAATGAGTGTGATCTTAATTTTCAGAATTCTAAATGGAGAAAAAATTTAAGGTGTATTTCAGCTGATTATCTTCAATTTGAATTCAAAAAAAAATACGATTTAATTTTTTCTAATCCTCCTTATCATTTTGAAAATATATTAAGTCCGGATAATGGAGTCAATATCTCTAAGCATTCCTTACTATCTGATTTTATTCAATTTTTCCAACTTGTAAAACAGCTTTTGACAGAAAATGGTGATTTTTGGATTATTCTGCCGTTTTCGTCTTCAGATCAACTAACTAAATTGGCTAATGAGCAAGGGCTTTTTTTGAAAGAGTATATCTGTATTCATTCGAAACCATCAAAGAAAAATATTCGTGTGATCATGAATTTTTCAAGTAAAAAACAAGATGCTATTCGAGAGAGAGAATTTGTTATTCGAAATGAAAATAATAGTTATTCTGATGACTACATTACTTTAACAAAAGACTTTCATTCTAAGGATTTGTGTTAATATAAAGAGCATATTATTTCTTCTTCTTCCAATCTCCTAAATTTGTACTCAATCCAATAGAATGATTTTGTCCTGCCGTGGAGTAGTATAAAAATCCGTATTCAAATTTTATTTTCTTAAAATTTAGAGCAATTCCAGTTGAGAAACCTGCCATTCCCGGTCGATCAAGTAATTTTAATTGTTGTCTCCTATGGTAATCAAATCCAAGTCTAAACGTAGTATTTTTACTTGCTAATAATTCTACTTGGAAGTTAAGATGATGCATGATCTTAGTAAAAAAAGAGCTTGTCTTTACGGGGATTGTATCTCCAGTTAATGCATCATACGTTGGCTTTAAATTTGGATCTTCATAAACAATATTCCATTTATTTAATTGCTGTCCTAAAATTGAAAATCGAAATGGTGCATACTTTAATTTATAGGAAATTCCTGCTTGAACGTTGATTGGTATTATACTTTTTGAACTTGTTGTATAATCTTTAAAAGTAAAGCCAATATTTTTAACTGAAAATCCTGCAGAAAACAACTCATTTGGATGTTTAATAAACGCTCCAAATCCAAAAGTCATTCCATAGGCTGAGTATGTTTCTAAATTAGATCCTAAAAAAGTGAGTGAGCTCCCAATGCTAATTAATTTGTTTACAGTTCTACCATAGCTCATTCCAATTGAATAATCGCTCGCTGTAAATGTTCCCAATCGATTTCCAGCTTCATCGTACGACTCAAAGTTTCCATAACTAATATATTTTATAGTTGGTGCAAAAACTCCATATTTTGTGTTGAAAGCATAATTTAGCATTCCGATAGAAATTCCATTTGGCAGAATACTTTGGTTTATTTGGAGCATCCTCACAGATTTTGAATTTAGTAAAGCTGGATTTTCTGCAGCCATTGATAAATCATTGTCCTGAATTGCAATTAAATTTCCTCCTAAGGCATTACTTCGAGCAGAGTAATTTGCATTTAAAAAAGCAAAGGCATTTGATCCTACATAGGTTTGTGAGAAAAAGATTACGGGATATAAAATTATTAGAAAAGCAAGAAATTTCATAGTTAAGAAACGTTGCTAAAATGCAAAAATTGTCATTAAAATACTTATTGTTTTGAATTTATTGTTACTTTCAGCTAAGTTTTACGTTTTGTAAAAAAAACAAACTATGGAGAAATCTACTATTAATAAGCTTTTGCTTATAGGAAATCATGCTTTATCGATTAATAAAAGAATCAAAAAAATAGATGATTTAGCTTTAATAAAGCAAACATTAATGTATAAAACTGGCGATCCATTTTTAGAAAACTTTGATAATTTTGTTCAGATTGATTCTATTAAACACTCGTATAAAAATGCTTATAATTTCGACGATTTAACATATTTTTTAAAGTTAAAATTTAAGGAGAATGCTATATTAGACTCCCCAGCACTTATAATCGGAAATCCATCTGAATTACTTTTCCAGTCTGCTCTTACAGCCTTATTAGAGAATGAAAATAAAGCAGTAAAATCGTCTATAATTATTTTTTTATATCCTATTGGCATGGTAGGTCATGATACCCGAAAGGAATTGTCAAGTTTGATCCATCTCTTAAAAAAGAATGCTGTTCAAACACTATTAATTAGAAATTCAGAGACAGAAATCGAAGCTGTTCATAAAATTATTTTAAATGATTTCTCAATGCATTCAATTTATGAATTAGAAAATTACATTGAAGGTTTAGAACACTTAATCGGCAAACCTAAGGAAGTCCTATTTTAGAATGAATAAAAGATTGCAGGATGTTTTGTTTACAGAAATACTAAATCGTTACAATCGATATTTTATTTCATTAATTCGACTGAAATTTCAAGAAGCAGAGGAAGTAAAAGATATTTATCAAAATTTCTCTATTTTTCTTTATGATAAAATCGGTAAACTTTATCCTCTTTCTCCAGATTTATTTGATACAAAATCATGGTTGAGGACTATGGTATCAAATTTTTGTATTTCTGAGCTAAGAAAAAAAAATGCCATTCGCCAACCTCTCTTAATTCCTGAAGCTAAAACAGAATTTATTCGCACTAATTATTCTGATAATCTAGATGATACATCGGGTTTATATGATTTCAATAAAAAAAAATCGGTAGACGATGGAATTGCTATATTATTTAAGCTTTTAACCAAACGGGAGGTGTTAATTCTTAAAATGAAGTATTATTATAATAAACCCTCTGTATTTATAAGTTCAAAAATGAATGAAACGCACGTTGATGTTTTAATTAGTAGAATCAAAGAAAAAATTAAGAAAAAATCTGGAGTAAAAGATATAAATCAGTTTATTAAAACTTTTAACATCAAGATTTAAAAGTCCATATGTCGTTCTTTTTTCTCAGGATAGATGTCTGAAATAGTAACCATAATTCCTGTTTCTTCCACATTTCCAAAATCTGAATTTATGGCAGTTCCAAATGTTTTCATACTGGGAGAAAGCCCCATATAGATATTAATTAATGGGGGTATAAATTCTCCTCGTTCTCGTAAATAAGAATTTAATACTTTTATTCCCTCTTTGAAATCTAAGTTTTGTAAAAAAACTGAATGATCGATTTTATTTTCATTGTGTAAAAGAGGGTGGAAGGGCCGCATTAATTCTTCCCTGTCAGGAAAATAGTAATCCAAGAAATACAAGAGGAAATCCCTGCATTCAACATTGTAATTTGGATACATTGTCACTTTACCAAACAAGTAGTTTATTTCTGGATTTAATTTTACAATTGCGCCTAATCCATCCCAGATATTATCTAAAGCAAAAAGTCCCTTTCGAGGATTGATATTTGGTTGAAAATTTGGCTGTACCCAGCTTCTTCCGAGTTCAATAGTTTTTGCAAGATAATTTTCTGTGAATTCAGTATTAAAATTAAAATAATGAGCTGTAGATAAATGAATTTTTCCGTCTTCATCAATAGCTTCAGCACATTTTATGAAGCGATAACCTCCAATAATTTCTTCGTCTTCAGGTGACCAAACAATTAATTGTTGATAGCAATTTTTGTGGGTGTCAAAGTCATCGATATCAACTTGTTCTCCAGTTCCTCCTCCCGAAGCTCGGAAAGTAATTTCTCGTAATCTACCAATTTCTAAAAGCGTATTTGGTGCAGAACAATGGTCAAGAATATAAATTTCATTGTCTCCTTTTCTCGTATTTCTAACAAATAAATCTTTCGTCAATTCTGATTTTAGTAGTGCTCGAGAAATTGGTTCTATAAGTGTTTTCAAACTTTATCTTTTAAGTCGTAGAGTTTTTCTCTAATTTTTAATGTAGCTTCAGTATCAGATAGTTCAGAATATTCTTTACATATATTAATTGGCTCACCAACTATAAATTTAAAAGTTTTATTCTTTTGCTTGTACATTTCATCTGCTAAATAAAACATTTCAATATTTGATTTTATACCTATAAATTGCCTAAAATTTGAAAGACGGTAAAAGAAATTTGATAATTCACCATCAATAAAAATGGGTATTATTTCTCTATTTAATTCTCTTGCATACAAAACAAAGGTTCTTTTCCATTCTAAATCTTCAACATTTCCTTTCACTCTTCTACTTACTTTTCCAGCCGGAAATATGCAGAGTGCATGATCAGCATTAAATGCAGATTTAATTTGTTCCCGTACTGAAGTCTGATTTTTCCCAAATTTATTTACGCCAACAAACATGGTTTTTAAAAAAGGAAGATTTAGTAAGAGATCATTAACAATAAATTTAAGGTCTAGTCGGTGTTCTTTTAATCCAGAAATCAATGCTACAGCATCCATTCCTCCTAAAGGATGATTCATTGCAATAATGACCGGACCATTTTTTGGAATATTATCGATTCCTTGAATATCTACTTTAATGTTTAGGTTGTCTAATAATTTTAAACAGAATTCTTGATTTTGTAGATTTTTATTTTCTTGAAAAAATTTATTTAATTCTTTTTCATGCAAAATTCTTCTAAAGTAGCGTATAACAAAAAAGGGGAGCAATTTTGCTAATCGAGGATTTTTACTCCTAATTAATTCTTTAATATCAATAGTATTTTCCACTTCCATTTTTTGAAATTAAGTTTTATATTTTAGTGTGAAGTATGATTCTATGTTTTTTATCAAAATAATGGTGTTAGTAAGCAAATGGAAGTTTTAAGCCATCATAAGCTACAAATATATTTTTTGGTAATTCCTTTTGAATATCCTCTTGTTTTCCGAATAAATGAGAAATATGTGTTAGGTAAGCTTTCTCTGGATTTATTTCCTCGATCACGCGAAGTGCTTCCTCTAAATTAAAATGAGACACATGACTATTTCTATGCAAAGCATTTATAATTAAGGTTTTAGTTCCTTTTACTTTGTTGATTTCTTGTTCTGAAATTGTTTTTGCATCTGTGATGTAGGTGAAATCTCCAAATCGAAATCCGAGAACAGGAAGTTTATGGTGAAAAACTTGAATTGGAATTAAGGTAAGATTTTTTTGGAGTTTAAAGGGAGTTAAATCAATCTGATTTATTTCAATTTTTGGTATTCCTGGATAACTGTATTCTTCAAAAACATAATGAAATTCTCGCCGAAGCGCTTCTACTACTTGTGAAGTGGCATAAACTTCCATTTTTCGTTTTTCTCGGTAATTAAATGCACGCACATCATCCAAGCCTGCAAGATGGTCTTTGTGTTCATGTGTAAAAATAATGCCTCTTAATGTTTTCACTTTTTCGCGGAGCATCTGCAGCCTAAAATCTGGACCGGAGTCAATTACATAATTTTCTTCTTCTACAGAAATCATAATTGATGATCGAGTTCTATTATCTTTTGGACAATTTGATTGACAAACATTGCATTCACAAGCAATTACTGGAACGCCTTGTGATGTTCCAGAACCAAGAATTGTAACTACACCGTTTCTCATAGAACGAAGGTATAAATTTGGATTGAGAAACTTTAAATTTCGATCATTCTTTCAATCTGACCTTTACGAATAAATTGATTGATAATTGTTCGAATATCTTTGTTTTCCTTTTGTTCATCGATGTATTTTTTCCAATCTTTTGCTTCTTTTCCATGAAAATGAAAAGGTACAAAGCCATGTCCTCGATAGGTTCCATTTTCAATTAAAACTAAACTTTTCTCTGAATTATTTCGTCCTTTATCTACGATATAAAATGTTTTATTCTCCAAGGTTATTGTTGTCACAAAATCATTTACTCGTTGATTGTATTCGTTTGGATTTATTTTATTTATACAGGCGCCATCACAAGTTTTAACAGAATACTGAAAGCAGCCACCAGAAGAATTGTATAGATCACACAATTTTTGGCATAATTTATATTGCTCTGTGATTTTCAGTAAATAGGAAGTCCCTTCTTTTTTGGAAGTAAAACTGGCGATTGGGTATGCCGTTTCTTTAGCACTAGATTTTACTTTCAGACGAATGTATCCATTTGAATCTAGTTCATCAAAAAGTCCAAATGGAAAGTGATTTTTTCGGAGTTTTCTATTATAAATGGGTTGTTTTTCTTTAATTAATTCGGATTCACGAAGTAAGGCAATCAGTTCTGAACCACAAAGTTCAAATTTTACACTTGCAATATCTTGAATAAGTTTTAGACCTTTCACTGATTTTAGATTTCTTAAGTGTTGCTCTACGCGTGTCCGAATATGAATACTTTTTCCGACATAAATTAATTCATTAAATTCATTGTGAAAAAGGTAAACTCCTGTTTTATTTGGAATGGCTTCAATCGTATCCAAATCTAAATTTGGATGTAAGGATTTTGGATTTAATTCATCTTGAATAAATGATCTCAGTTTTTGCTCATCTTTTTTATAGATAATTTCAAATAATTTGCAAGTTGCAAGCGCATCTCCACCGGCTCTATGGCGACCAACAATTGAAATTCCTAAATCGCGTGTAATTTTCCCTAGACTATAAGAAGCATATCCAGGAAGTAGGTCTCTCGTAGCGCGAACAGTACATAAGTGAGGTAAGCGGAAGTCGTAGCCCAAGCGTTTAAACTCACTTCTAAACATTCCATAGTCGAAAGATACATTGTGAGCTACAAAAACACAATTATTGGTGAATTCAAGAATTTGTTTTGCTACCTCAAAGAATTTTGGTGCATCAGCAATCATTTGATCTGTAATTCCAGTAAGTCGGACAATAAATTCCGGGATTTCCATTTCTGGATTAAGCAAGGTCGTGAATTCTTCAATGATTTTAGTACCATCAAATTTATACATCGCCAATTCCGTGATCTTTGAATTTTGTGGACTTCCTCCTGTTGTTTCGACGTCTACAATTACAAACATTCACTCACTAATTAATAGGTTTCTTAAGAATTTAAAGGCTATTTGTTCTCTAATTTGTTCTACCAGGATAAACTTCCAAGGCCTTTTCTAAACAAATTACAGCGTTTTTCAAATCTTCTTGGTTGAGAACATACGCTATTCTTGCTTCTTGTAATCCAGCTCCTTTTGTTGCGTAGAAACCATTTGCAGGAGCCATCATTACAGTTTGGCCTTCGTATGAAAAATCTTCTAGTAACCATTGGCAAAATTTTTCAGCATCATCAACAGGAAATTTTGCAACACAATAAAAAGCGCCACTCGGATTTGGACAAAAAACTCCTGGAATAGAATTTAATCCTTGAATCATAATATTTCTTCGTTGAACGTATTCATGAACAACATTATCAAAATATGACTTGGGAGTATTTAAAGCAGCTTCTGCTGCAATTTGATCGATTGTTGGTGGTGAAAGTCGCGCCTGTCCAAATTTTAATGCAGCAGCCATCACTTCTTTATTTTTAGAAATCAGCGCACCAATTCTAGCGCCACACATAGAATATCGCTTAGAAACGGAATCAATCATAATGACATTGTTCTCAATTCCATCTAAATTCATTACGGAGAAAGGAACAGCACCATCATAGCAGAATTCACGATAAACTTCATCCGCGAATAAGAATAAGTCATGTTTTTTTACAAGATCTCTTAGTTGTTCCAATTCCTCTTTTGAATAGAGATAACCAGTTGGATTTCCGGGGTTGCAAATTACAATGCCTTTTGTCTTTGAGGTAATTTTCTTTTCAATTTCAGTAATCGGTGGAAGCGCAAATCCTGATTCAATTGTTGCTGTTACAGGAACTACATTTATTCCAGCAGTTACAGCAAAACCATTATAATTTGCATAAAAAGGTTCGGGAATAATTACTTCATCTCCGGGATTACAAGTTGTCATAAATCCAAAAATCAATGCTTCTGATCCACCTGTTGTGATAATTATATCTTCTGGAGAAACCCGAATACCATTTTTTACATAGTAAGCAGATAAAGCGTTTCGATAACTTTCAAAGCCGGCAGAATGACTGTATTCAATTACTTTTCTATCTAAATTTTTTACTGCGTTTAGTGCTACTTCTGGAGTTTCAATATCTGGTTGCCCAATGTTTAGGTGGTATACAGTTATCCCTTGTGTTTTTGCTTTTTCAGAATACGGAACAAGTTTCCTAATTGGAGAAGCAGGCATTAAAATCGCCTTTTCAGATAGTATTGGCATAAACTTAATTTAAGATGTCAAATTTAACAAATCTTAAGCGCTTTAGTTCTTTTTTTTAATGCGATTTAAAATCGATCCATTTAGTTTCGAAAGTCTTGGGTTGAGGAACAACCAAGTATAGTTTGCAGTAAATGAACCAATAATTGAGCCTGCTAAAATATCTTCAACAAAATGCTGCGACAAATAAACACGAGTAAAGGCAAAAATAATAGCACAAACCAATAAAGAGATTTGCAGCCAGATTTTTGAGATCCAATAATATGCTAAGATTGTAAATAACACAAAGCAAGATGTGGCATGACCAGAAGGGAAACTATTGTAAAAATAATAGGTGAATCCTTCAATTTTATGAAATGACAAATCATTTTGAAAAAAAAACATTGGCCTGTTAACGTTCACAAAAATAATTTGCTTTAAAAACTGAACAAGTCCTGAAGAAATTAGAAAAGACACGAATAGTAAAATTGCTATGCGAATTTCAATAAAGAGGAATAATAGTGAAATCAAAATAAGAAATAATCCATCTCCAACATTTGTTGCGATTGGTGCAAAGGCATCAAGAAATAGAGAATGAAAACTATTTATTGTTTTGTGAAGCTCAAGTTTGTTGCTTAAGAAAACAAGCACAAATACTAAAATCCAAATAATGCGAAGTCCTAAAGTGTAATAAAATCCTGTTTTGCTTTTCATTTGTTACAAAGATATTATTTAGATTTTGTTTCGTTTATCATAAAAGTAAACAAAACTGCATCGTAGGAAAAATGAGCCGCAATACAAAACCAAAGTCCAAATTGATAATACGCTAGCGAAATTAATAAAATAAAAGGCAGTATAATAAGGCCGTAAACAGAAAAACGCCAGTTAAATGGATTCAAATAACCATGAAGAGCAACAAATAAGATAGCGGTAATCCACCATCCCAAGTAATGTTGAACTCCAGCTCTAAATAATAATTCTTCGCCAACTCCGGCACAAAGTGAAAGAAAAATACCTTGGTAAATTTTGAGATTTAATTCCCCGATAATCTTGTCAATTTTTGTTGGTATTTTATCAAAAAAAGGAGCTTGCATGAAAAGATATGCGATAAAAGCATAGATAATTCCAAATTGTAAGCCAAGTCCAATTGGTAAGATTTTAATATTTTCAACTTGAATAAACTCCAAAAAGGAAAGTCCCTCTTTGAAAGTTCGAAAAAGAAATACCGGTAGCGGAAAAAGTAACAATGTAATCCATCCAAAAAGTAAAATTCTTTGCTTCATCTTTGTTTAAAATAATTTTTTTGCCATTTTATTTTGAATTGTTACAACTTTATTAATATATTAGCAAAAAAAACAAACGCCTATAGTCCAAATTTACTTTTAAATTGTTGAAGTTAACAACACAAAATGTAAATTATGGTATATTCTCAAATGAGCGATTGTGATTTAATCCAATTGTATTTATCCGGAAACGAAAAACCCTTTGAGGTTTTGTTATTGCGTCACAAAGATCGTTTGTTTCGTTTTATTAATTCCAAAGTAAAGGACGCTGCACTTGCTAACGATTTGTTTCAAGACACCTTTGTTAAAATAATTAATACCATGAAATTGGGAAATTATAACGAGGAAGGAAAATTTTTACCATGGGCTCAGCGAATTGCTCATAATTTGGTGATTGATTATTTTAGAAAAAAGAACAAGGTTCGTATCATTTCAGAATGCAATTCATTTGATGAGGAATATTCTATTTTTTATAAAATTGCAAGCGATGAAAAAAATTACTTGCAAACACAGTCATATTATGAATTAGAAACGCAAATGGTTAATTTGATATCTCATTTGCCGAATCCTCAAAAGGAAATGATTGAAATGCGAATTTTTCAAGACATGTCATTCAAAGAAATAGCAGAATTAGAAGATATAAGCATCAATACTGCTTTGGGAAGAATGCGTTATGCGCTTATAAATATTAGAAAGTTGATTGAAAAGCATAATATGGTTACTGAAATTGATTAAATTCTTTTATGAAATTAGTTTTTGCAACGCAAAATGAAAACAAAGCGAAAGAAATTCAATCGCTTTTACCTGAATATTTTAAAATCATTACACTCAAAGATATTCGGTGCTTTGACGAGATACCAGAAACGGCCGAAACATTAGAGGGAAACTCACTTTTAAAGGCCTCCTTTATTTCAGAAACCTACAATTTAAATTGTTTTGCAGACGATACCGGACTTGAAATAGAAGCCTTAGATAATAGACCGGGTGTTTATTCAGCTCGCTATGCTGGACCAGAGAAAAGTGTAGCTGCAAATATCAATAAAGTACTTTTAGAATTAGAAGGAAAAACAGCAAGAAACGCTCAGTTTAGAACTCTTATTACCTTAATTTTAAATAAATCAACATTTTCTTTTGAAGGAATTGTCCGCGGTGAAATTATATCCGAGAAAAGAGGTGAAAATGGTTTTGGTTACGATCCGATTTTTGTTCCTGAAGGTGAAATTAAAACATTTGCGGAAATGAGCTTAGAAGAGAAAAATAAGCACAGTCATCGAGCCAGAGCTTTTCAAAAAATGATTGAATTTTTAAATGAGCTTAAGATTTAATTTCGATAGAAACATTTCTTACGTCGCCATTTATTGGAGGTGAAATTTTGGTTATAAGAACTTTATAATTTGCATCTTGCTTAATTTCAGATTTTAATCTTTTGACAATACGCATTCCAACATGCTCAATTAATTTCGAACGAATCGCCATTTCTTCAGCGACTATTTTATGAACTTGAACATAATCAATTGTATCTTTAAGTGTATCATTTTCTGCGGCAGCTGAAAAGTCAGTATCAATTCTTACATCAACTTCATATTTACCGCCAATTTTAGCTTCTTCATCAAGACAGCCATGAAAGGCATATAGTTGAATTCCCGAAACGTTTATTTTATGCTTCATTTACTATTTTTCGTATTTCAATTAGTCCTATTTCTATTCTACTTATGACTTCTTCTTTACCCAAAAAACCTGAAATATCAAACATTCCAGGTCCTGCAGCAACGCCTGTAACACACAAACGAAAAGGCTGAAGTACAGCGCCAATTCCTATTTGTTTAGCTTCTAAAAATGCTTTAAAGGTTGCTTCGATATTTTCAGCAGTAAATTCTGTTATTGTTTTTATTTCAGCTAACCAGTCAGAAATTAATTCAAATGTCTCTGATTTCCATTTTTTGAGAATCGTTTCTTTATCATAATTTATTGGTCGCGCGATTAAATAAGCTCCATCACTTAGCATATCTTGAACAAATGTTGCTCGTTCTTTCATTAAACTCACAATTTGAATTAATTTTTCATTTGGGAGTGAACCATTTGTAAGTTTTCCTAAGGCAATTGCTAAATCTTCATTGCTTTGAGCTCGCAGGTAATTTTGTTGAAACCATTTTGTTTTATCAGGATCAAATTTTGCTCCCGCTTTTGCAACACGCTCTAAAGAAAATGCTTCTGTCAATTCTTCTAGAGAGAAAATTTCTTGAGTAGTTCCAGGGTTCCAACCTAAAAATGCAAGCATGTTGATAAATGCTTCTGGGAAATATCCTTTTTCGCGGTAACCAGAATACAATTCACCTTCTGATGTTGTCCAATCAGTTGGAAAAACTGGAAATCCTAGACGATCACCATCGCGTTTAGAAAGTTTTCCGTTTCCATCTGGTCTTAGTAGCAAGGGTAAATGAGCAAACTCTGGACATTCCCAACCAAAAGCTTCATACAACATTACATGAAGAGGAGCGGAGGGTAACCATTCTTCACCACGAATAACGTGACTGATATTCATCGCATGGTCATCTACAATATTTGCTAAATGATACGTTGGCATTCCATCGCTTTTGAATAAGACTTTATCATCTAAATTATTGGTATTAACGACAACCCACCCTCTAATTATATCATGCAAGCGAATATCTTGATTCCTTGGCATTTTCATCCGAATAACGTATGGAACACCATCTTCTAGCAACTTACTTACTTCAGATTGCGGAAGGGTTAATGAGTTTTTTAAACTCGTTCTAGTAATACTATTGTATTGCCAATTTGCCATTCCCATTTGTTTTGCTTGGTCGCGCATGGCTTCTAATTCCTCAGCGCTGTCAAATGCATAATATGCTTTTTCATTTGAAATTAATTGTTCTGCAAAGGGCTTATAGGATTCTTTTCGTTCAGATTGAACGTAGGGACCATAATCTCCGCCAATTCCTGGACCTTCTGTTGGCATTATCTCACACCATTTAAGAGCATCTAGAATATAATCTTGTGCTCCCGGTATGAACCTAGCTTGATCTGTATCTTCAATACGAATAATGAATGTTCCATTGTGTTTTTTAGCGAAAAGGTAATTGTATAAAGCGGTTCGAACACCTCCCATGTGTAATGGTCCTGTAGGTGAGGGGGCAAAACGAACGCGAACTGGTTTATTGGGCATTTGAATAAATTTTTTGGCAAAGATACATCATTTTCATGCATTATTTGAGTCAAAAATAGGATAAGAATATCCTAGATTATGGAATGCAATACAAGGTGTCATAGTAGGGAGAAAAACCTGCCCAAATTCCTAAAGCACCACTAGAAATAGTTGATGGAATATTAATAGGACTTGCAAAGGGACTTGCATTTGAAGACAACTGTGCTGATTTTTTTTGGAAAAAAGTAAAGGTATTTAAATCCATTTTAGAAAACTTTACAACAACACTATCGCCAATTCTGAAGTACCTTTTATATTCTATTAAATGCGTGCTGTCTTTTCGTTTTAGAGGATTATCATATGAGAAGTCAAAGCTCTGTCCGTTGAAATAGCGATCGTCAAAATATGCATCATTGGTTTTCCTAAAAATAATGTCTAAATCCTCGTTGTCAGCATTCTTATTTATCCTTTTTACCTCCCATTTATAGGCATCGTATTGAGTTGAATTATCGGATAAGCGAGCCCATGATATCCCATATAATGGATTACTAATTTCAGGTTTCCAATATATGTTATCTAAGGATGAAGGCAAGGGGATAAAGGTCGTTGATTTATATGTTTTAGAATTATATTCAATTATTAGTTCATACGAAGAATTTGCAGTCGCTATTAATTCTAAGTTTGAGTAAACTATTATAGGTAGTAAGATTACTTCATTGTGTTCAATTTCTAACATTTCAGCAAGTTTTTTTTGAGAAGCTAAGGGTAAATCAACAATATTCATAGGTGATAAATTAAAAGTATCAAGACCATGAACAACCTTTACATCAGCATTCGTAATAAAATTATTCAGGTAGCTTGAAAGATTTGTTTCGGAATAAATGTTTGCTGATTGGGACAATAGGACAATAGGATTTCCATTTGTTTCAATCGTTCCGTCAACAACTAATTGAGAAGCAAAACCTGGAATATCAATTTTTACTTCTTTCGAACAGGATAAAAACAAGCTAAAAGATATAAAAAGAATAATAATTCTTAAACTCATATCCTCAAATATACGACTTAAATAAAATACCTTAAGTTATTTCGGGCCGAACTGAGCAATTATTAATTGAGCTAATTCCTCTCCAATTCTGTCTTGCGCTTCATTTGTCGCAGCACCAATATGAGGCGTGCAAGCAATTTTAGGATGAGAGAGCAATTCTTTTTTTGGATTAGGTTCATTTTCATAAACGTCTAATGCAATTCCAGCAACAGTTCCATTATTTAATGCTTCAATTAAATCTATTTCATCAATTACTCCTCCTCTTGCGGCATTTACAATTCGAACACCTTTTTTCATCAATGCGAATTCAGCAGAACGAATAACAGCGCTTCCATCCGCTTGTTTTGGAACGTGTATTGAGATATAGTCTAAATTCCCTAAAACAATTTTCAAGTCTGTTGTAGGAGTGATTTCAATATCTATTTTATTATTCAATCCAAGCGGCACGCTAACAATTACTGGAGTTGAATACTGATCAATTGCAATAACATCCATTCCAGCCCCTAAAGCATAGGAAGCTAAACTTTGACCAATACGACCAAAACCAATAATTCCTAGAGTTTTTCCTCGTAATTCAACACCTTTCGCATAATTTTTCTTCAAGGTTGAAAAATCACCAGTTTCCATATTTTTAAAAGAATCATGGAGAAATCGAGACAATGAAAATAAGTGTCCCATTACCAATTCTGCAACTGATTGTGAAGAAGAAGCTGGTGTATTAATGACAGTTATTGCTTTTTCTCTAGCGTAAGCAACATCAATATTATCCATTCCAACACCACCTCGACCAATTAGCTTTAAGTTTGGACATTGGTCAATTACTTCCTTACGAACTGTTGTTGCAGAGCGAACTAAAATCATTTCAATTCCTTGTTTATTAACGGCAGAAGCTAAATTTTCTTGTGCAACTTTTTCTGTTATGACAGTAAATCCAGCGCTTTCTAATTGTTCTTTTCCAACTGAGGAAATTCCATCATTTGCTAATATTTTCATTGACTACTTTTATTAATCTATTTATTTTTGAGAAAATTCTTTCATTGTATTTACTAAAACCTGCACGCTTTCAATTGGTAATGCATTGTAAATTGAAGCGCGGTAACCACCTACAGAACGATGTCCTGGGAGTCCAATAATTCCTGCAGCTTTCCACATTTGATCAAATTCCGCAGCTCTTGACTCATCTGTTAATAAAAAGGTGATATTCATATTTGAACGATCTTCAACTTCTACAGCACCTCTAAATGCCGGATTTGAATCAATTTCATCATACAATAATTTCGCTTTTTCACTATTTCTTTTTTCCATTTCTGGAACTCCGCCATTTGCAATTAAATTACGCAAGTTTAGCATTGAAACAAAGACAGAAAAAACTGGCGGTGTATTTAACATTGATTCCTTTTCAATTTGCTGTTTTAGGTCCAAGTAAGTTGGCATGAAAGGAGAAGAAGATTTTCCTAGAATTTCATCTTTTACAATGTATAAAGTTGCTCCAGCTGGACCAAGGTTTTTTTGAGCTCCAGCATAGATAATATCAAAATCAGCAACATTAATTACACGAGAAAAAATATCGGAGGACATATCACAACAAAGTGGTAAATCTGTTTTAGGAAATTCTTTAAACTGTGTTCCAAAAATAGTGTTGTTAGATGTGAAATGAATATAATCAACATCTGAAGGAACAGTATAATTTTTTGGTAAGTAGGTAAAATTTTTGTCCTCAGAGGAAGCGAACACATTTACATCAACACCCACTTTTTTAGCTTCTTTTATTGCAGATGAGGCCCAAGTTCCTGTGTTGATATATCCTGCTTTTTTTTTATCGCGCATCAGATTTAATGCAACAATTGTAAAACCAAGAGAAGCGCCACCTTGAAGAAAAGCAACCGAATAACCTTCAGGAACATTTAAAGCTTCTTTTACTAAAGCAATAGCTTCATCCATTACAGCAACAAAGTCTTTGTGTCTATGGGAAACTTCGAGAATGGATAAACCATTAAAGTCTATTACGGCAGCTGCTGCTTGTCGAAATACTTCTTGAGGTAAAATACAGGGGCCTGCACCAAAATTATGTTTCATGAGTGATTACTTTTTGAGTTTGTAAAATTCTCGATTAATATTGAAATATATTTACAAATGTTTATTACTTGCTTAAAATGTTCAAAAAAAAAGCTGTCGGTTAGACAGCTTTAAAATTATTTTTCAGTTTTCTTAGCTACAGCTTTTTTTGCTGGCTTTTCTGCTTTCGCAGGTTTCTCAGCTTTTACTTCTGCAAGCTTAGCAACTTTTTTTACTTTCGCAACAACAATTGGTTTAGCATCTTCTTTTCTTTTACGGGTATTTCCGTAAGAACCCATAGTTCTTTTTCCTTTTGTAGTTTTTTTATCTCCTCTTCCCATAATTAAGTATATTTTTATTCAATTTTATTTCAGTTACAAAGTTATAAATCTTTTTTTAATAATTGCTTATTAAATTCGTTTTCAAGTGCCTGTCCACTCCTAAGAATTTTTTTGCACCATTCAATTTTTAGGTCAGTTTGTTCCTCTTTAGATAATTTCCATTCTATGTCGCTATCAACCAATCTTTTTCGAAGTGTATTCAATAAAATTGCAACAGAAACAGAAATATTAAAACTTTCTGTAAATCCAAACATCGGGATTTTAACTTGGTAATCTGCAGTTTGAAGAACAGATTCAGATAATCCTTCCTGTTCTGTACCAAAAAAAATCGCTAAGGGCTCTTCTAAAGGAAGATCATTGATTGTAAAAGCTTCGGTGTGAGGAGTGGTTGCAACAATTTTATATCCTTGATTTTTTAATTGCTTCATACAATCCTCTGACGGATTCTCATTTCCATAGTTATGAATATCTATCCATCTTCCTGCACCAAGTGCTATATCGCGGTTTATTGCAAATTCATTGTTTTTTTCAATGACATGTAATTCTTGAATTCCAAAACAGTCGCAGGTTCTGAGAACTGCAGAAGCATTGTGTTCTTGAAAAATATTTTCTATGCCTAAAGTAATGTGTTTAGTTCTTTCAGAAGCAACGCGATCAAATAACTCTATTTTATGCTCAGAGATAATTTCATAAAATTCCGCAAGAACTTTTTTTTGATTCATCCTAAAGTTTTTTAGACATTAAATAATGTTGAATTTCGCCAAAAAGTTTGTAGGAAGGTTCATCTAATTGATAGGAAAGTTTTTCGTAGAAAGGAATAGCTGATTCTCTAGCGTGTAAAATTATTTCATTCACTTTATCATTACGGCAATATTTTTCCATTTCTATCATAAGCATTTTTCCATATCCTGATCCTTGTTCATTCTTTTCCACCGCCATGAATCGAATTTGTCTTTTTTTTTCTTCACATTGATCTAAGCGTCCAACTGCTATTAAATTTAGGTCACTATACAACGCAAAATGTTGTTCACTTGAATCTCCCTCATTTCTTTCGCTTCCAATTGGCTGATTCCAAGGTTCCCGAAGAACACGATACCTAAGATCATAATATTCGACCCATTCGTTATTTGTTTTCGGACTTCTTATTTCTATTCCCATTCAAAAGCGATTGATGTTACACGTTTTGTTTCTTTATCAGCAATTTGCTCTGAGCGAACTAATTTTTTAGCATTTTCATCTTCAAAAACTTCTTTCAAATTTTTAATTTTTGCACAGGGAATGTGTAAGTTATGCATTGCATTTAAAAGATTAGCTGAAGTAAAACACTTCACTTTTTCTTGAATTATTTCCGCTAATTTTTTTCTATTTTCTACACGATTTTGATTCGTAGAAAAGGCTTTTTCTTCTGATAAGTTTCCGCAACTTAAAAAGCTACATAATTTCTCAAAGTGACTTTCTGAACCAATTGCAAAGGTGATTAAATGACCGTCAGATGATGTGAAAATCTCGCCATATGGAGCAATATTTGGATGACAACTCCCCAAGCGCTTTGGAATTTTATTTTCCATTAAGTAGTTTGACGCTTGATTCATTAAACTAGAAATTGCAGCATCGTAGAGAGAAACAGAAACAGTGCATCCAACTTGTGTTTTTTCTCGCGCTAAAAGTGCAATGAGTAAACCTTCTTTAAGATGGTGAGCCGCCAAAACATCTATGAATGCAACAGGCATTTTAACTGGGCCACTTTCCTCTGTTCCATTCATGGACATAAAACCGGTTTCTGCCTGCAAGATCAAGTCGTATGCAACACGATCACTATCATTCCCAAAACCAGATATTTTTCCGATAATTAAACGAGCATTATTTTTACGAAGGATTTCTTCTGTGATATTTAATTTCTCTTCATCGCCTTTTTTGAAATTCATAATGAGTATATCACATGAATTAGTCATTTCTATCAATTTTGCATGATCTGAATTATCGCTTATGTCAAGGTTTATATATTCTTTTTTATAATTAACAGCAGAAAAATAGGCTGAAATTGGACTATCTTTTTCTTCACTTGGTAATTTCCATGTTCTTGTGACATCTCCCGATCTTTTATTTTCAATTTTTATAACCTCAGCTCCTAATTCCGCAAAAAATGTTGCTACTGATGGTCCGGCTAAAACTGTAGAAAGATCAATTATTTTAAGATTGCTAAAAAGTGACGACTTCATTTTTTTATTTTTGGAGAATTGCTAGCAATAACTTCAATAGTTACAGTTGCTAATCCCTCACGCACAAAATTAAGTTTTTTTGCTGCATTTAATGTTACGTCAATTGCTCTTCGGTTACTTTGTGGCATCCGATCATTAATTCTTAATAAGATAATGGAGTCGTTTTTTAAATTGGTGACTTTTACGATTGTGCCAAATGGCAAGGATTTATGAGCCGCAGTTAGACTATCATTACTGAAAGTTTCTCCGCAAGCAGTTCTTCGGCCATTAAAGGAATTCGCATAATAACTTGCAGTGCCTTTTTCTAATTCATTTATAATAAATCCACATGCTAATCCTGAAATTATGAGTAAATAGAAATACCAAAAGTTGTTTTTTATCATGCTCTAAGTTACGAAGAACTGAGCATACAAAAAAATCATCTCATTACAGCGTTACAACTTTCATCAAATTCATTAAATTTGTGGCACACAAAATTGTAATATTTAGAAGAAGATGGTTTTTGATTTAGAAATGATTAAAATGGTATACGAAAAGTATCCAGAACGTATTGAAGCAGCTAGAAAAGTAATAGGTAGACCACTTACTTTATCTGAAAAAGTACTATATGCTCATCTTTGGGATAAAAATGCAACTGTTTCTTATGAAAGAGGAAAGTCGTATGTTGATTTCGCGCCAGACCGAGTAGCTATGCAAGATGCTACAGCTCAAATGGCACTTTTACAATTTATGCAAGCGGGCAAGAAAAAAGTTGCTGTTCCTTCTACCGTTCATGCAGATCATTTAATTCAGGCAAAAGTTGGCGCTACAAAGGACTTACAAGAATCTTTGAATCAAAACAATGAGGTTTTTAATTTCCTTTCTACTATTTCAGATAAATATGGAATTGGATTTTGGAAGCCAGGAGCAGGGATTATACATCAAGTTGTCTTGGAAAATTATGCTTTTCCCGGAGGAATGATGATAGGAACAGATTCTCATACCGTAAATGCTGGTGGTTTGGGAATGCTTGCAATTGGAGTGGGTGGTGCTGATGCAGTGGATGTAATGGCAGGAATGGCTTGGGAATTAAAGTTTCCAAAATTAATTGGGGTAAAATTGACAGGAAAATTAAACGGTTGGACTTCAGCGAAAGATGTAATTTTAAAAGTTGCTGATATATTAACTGTAAAAGGTGGAACAGGAGCAATCGTTGAATATTTTGGTCCTGGTGCTCTTTCATTATCTTGCACAGGAAAAGGCACTATTTGTAATATGGGAGCAGAAATAGGAGCGACAACTTCTACTTTTGGTTATGACGATTCCATGCGACGGTATCTATCTGCTACAGGAAGGGCAGAAGTCGTTGCAGCAGCAGATTTAATTGCCGAACATTTAACAGGTGATCCTGAGGTTTATGAAAATCCAGAGAAGTATTTCGATCAACTTATCGAACTTAATTTAAGTGAGTTAGAACCACATATAAACGGTCCATTTACTCCGGATAGAGGAACTCCAGTTTCAAAAATGCGGGCAGAAGCGGAAGCAAATAATTGGCCGATGAAAGTGGAATGGGGATTAATTGGTTCTTGCACCAACTCATCGTATGAAGATATGGCGCGTGCTGCATCAATAGTTGAACAAGCGGTTGCGCATGGAATTACTCCAAAAGCTGAATTCGGAATAAATCCTGGATCTGAGCAAGTACGTTATACTATCGAAAGAGATGGAATCATTGCTACTTTTGAAAAAATGGGAACAAAAATTTTCACAAATGCTTGCGGTCCTTGTATCGGACAATGGGATCGTGCAGGAGCAGAAAAGCAAGAAAAGAATACGATAATTCATTCTTTTAATCGAAATTTTTCGAAACGTGCAGACGGAAATCCAAATACGCACGCATTTGTTACTTCCCCAGAAATGGTTGCAGCTATTGCAATTTCTGGAGATTTGGGATTTAATCCCTTAAAAGATACCTTGACATCTGCGAAAGGCGAGCAAATTAAACTAAGTCCTCCAAAAGGTGACGAACTTCCGAATAAGGGTTTTGATGTTGAAGACAACGGTTTTCAAGCACCTGCTGAAGATGGTAGCGGAATCCTTATTTCAATAGATCAAAACTCATCTCGTCTGCAATTATTGGAAAATTTCCCAGTTTGGAACGGTGATAATATTTTAGGTATGAAATTACTTATTAAAGCAAAAGGCAAGTGTACAACAGATCATATTTCTATGGCTGGACCTTGGTTGCGTTACCGTGGACATTTAGATAATATTTCAAACAATATGCTCATTGGTGCAGAAAATGCTTTTAATGGAAAAGCTAATTCAGTAAAAAATCTTTTGACTGGTGAATATGGTGAAGTCCCAGCAGTTCAACGAGCGTATAAAGCCGCAGGAATCCCTACAATTGTTGTCGGTGATCACAATTACGGTGAAGGATCTTCTCGTGAACATGCAGCTATGGAACCAAGGCATTTAGGAGTTTGTGCTATCATCGTTAAATCTTTTGCGCGAATTCACGAAACAAATTTAAAGAAGCAAGGAATGTTAGGCTTGACTTTTAATATTGAAAATGATTACGATAAAATCCGTGAAGATGATATCTTGAGTTTTACTGATTTAGCATCTTTTTCTCAAGGGAAACAAATAAATCTTGAAATAAAACACATAGATGGGTCAATAGAAAATATCTTTTTAAATCATACTTATAATGCTTCTCAGATTGAATGGTTTAAAGCTGGATCTGCATTGAATTTAATTAAACTCACACAAAAGTAAGATGTTTAAATATTTAGTGTTTTTTATATTCTTGTTTACAAAATTTACAGTCTCTTCTCAAATTTCATTTACTTCGAATCATTTAATTGAGCCTTACCTTGGGTTTCCAAATTTAGGACGTCTTTCTGCTCAAATAATTGACACTAGTATACTCGAAAAAAAAGACCAAGAGTTTTCGGGAATTGGGCCTTCAGGATTTCATTATTCTTACATGCTCAGTGATGATTTTAGTATAGGAATTGACCTAATGTATAATACATTAAATGAGAAATATAGAACCTCACAAGATGTCTATATGAATAATGCATGGACTACAATTAACAAAAATATGCTTGTTTCAACTCAGCGTTTACGTATTCACGTAAGAATGAATTTTCACTTTTCAGCATTTAGTGATATGTCTGATTCATACTTAGGGCTAGGTTTTGGAACAAACAACAAGTGGAAAAAAACAAGTGAAAATGGAAATGTTATTGAAGAAATATCAGGAAGTGAAGCAGTCATTTTTCCATTTTCATTGCGACTATGCTATGGCTATCGTTATTTTTTTAACTATAATTGGGGTATACACGGTGAAGTAGGTTTGGGTGGGCCACTTCTTTCATTGGGCTTGTCCTATAAAATCTAATTGACTTCAATAGCTCCAATATCCGGAGGATTATTTCTTGGATTCCCGAATATATCAGAGACCACACTAGAATTTATTCCTTGCTCATTGTGAATTGCGCTATTTGGAAATGAAAAATCAAATTCATTTGTGTTTGTAAAATTAGGGTTGCCATTCCATAGAATATTTTGATAAAAACCTTCTGTTTGAATTTCTTCAGATTGGATCAGACAATGGTTGAAATTAAAGTTTATTGTTACGCCTTGCATTTGTATTGTATCAATTGCCATTTCAGTGGGTAAAGAACCGGTAATAATACAATTTTGTAAAACTCCTTCATTAATAGAACCAACATTTGTCGTACCACTTGAATAATCGTTGTAAAAATTACTAATTCCAATTGCTGCTGCTGTTGATGGTCCATAACCTAATAAATTACAATGATTGAAATTAAAATCTCCTCCTTCTAATACTAAAAGTGCATGTGTCTCATTATTTGCTATAATACAGTTTTCAGCTTTAACTTTCGCGCCTGAATAAATAAAAATCCCGTATCTCGCTTGGTTTTTAATGATTGTATTAGTTACGGTTAATGTATAATCCGTGAATGCTTGATCTCTAGAAAATAAGTGAATTCCAGATGTACCATTTTTAATTATTGCATAATTGATTGTAGATGGTCGTGCTTTCTCAAAATAGATACCATAATACTGTCCACTAATGTCTTGGTAATCTTGTTCTAAACGGTCTCCTTGAAAAACAACTTCATTTCCAATTGACCCTTGAATATTTAAAGTTGATTTATATACATATAATAAAGCATTTTTATGAAGGTAAATTTGAGTTCCGGCTTGAATTTCTAGTGTTTTAGCTGAGTCAATAGCAGCATAGCCATAAATCACGTGTGGTTTATCAGTAGGCCAAATCCCTTCGTTTAAATCTTTATAATGGAAATAGGCATCCTGTCCCCAAACAGCCAATTGAACATACTGATCCACTCCATTTGTTCTGAAACGAATAGAATCCTCAATAATTAATGGTGAATTTTGTCCACTAACAGCTAGCGTAACCTCCACAAAAACAAATAAACTATCTTTTCCTTCCAATTTGATGTCTTGAATCTTAGTACTCATTATTCCATCGACATTCATTCTAAATGGAGAAGCGTCTCCTCCCATAAGTTCAATATCAGAAATATTTACTGTTTTGTTTTCTTTATTATAAATTTTAAATTGTTTTGTAGTAGAACCAATACTTGTGAAAACAGTATCGAATACTAAAGTGTCAATTGAAAAACTGAGATTCTTTTTAGATAAAAAATTTTTCTTTTTACAGCTTGTTGTAAGTATTACAAGACCAAAGCTTAAAATAAAAAAAAGATAGAGTTGTTTTTTTAGCATGCTTAAATAAGAACGGAGAAAAATAATGATTATTGGTTTGAAATTTTAAGTTATTTAATCAACTGAAAACTTTTACTTAACGTTAGTTTTGTATGTAATAACAAATATTTCCTCATTCTCTTTTTTAAAGAATTTTTCAGAACGTGCGTAGGCCTCTAAATAATTAATTTTATTTAGTTTTCTTAGTGTTGATCGAGTTGAGATTAATTGATTTTTCATATCGTCTCTTTGAATTTCTAGTTTATTTAGCTTTTGTTTTTGAGAAATAATAGAGAAAATATCTAGATCATCCAAAAAGAGCACATAGGTTAAAAAAACAAAAAGGGTTAATCCGTATTTATTCTTTAAATATTTTGGAATTATGATCATAAAACAATTTTAAGAATAAAAAAAGAAATCTTGATATTGTTGAATTTAAGTTTTGAAGATTCTATTGTTAAATTAATCTGTTTTGCAACTATTGAATTTTTCCTCATATAATGAAACAAATTCGCTGTCACCTTCGAACCAAATTGTCGCTTTGTCTAATATTTTGCAAGCATTGCTATTTCCACCATCTCTTTTAGAAAGAATCTGAGCACTTAAAATAACACCTAATTTCAGTGCTTTTATATCTGATTCAGTGAATTTATCAATATTTTCTAATTTTAATAAATTTGGTATTTCCATTGCAAAAATTGTATTAGCTACTTTAGCATCTTTTGTATGATATTTTATTGCTGCTTCAAGTAAGCGACAAGAAACGGTATTTCTTGTAATAGATTTATATTGTTCAATTGCTTCTTTAATTTGTTCATTTATCTGTGTATTTTTAGATGCATCTTTTGAAACAGAAAAAATTGGAAAACCATCTTGACTGTCTAAATTAAAGGTAATTCCATTATCTAAAATTTCCATTTGAAAATTAGTTAACCACATTTTGTGGATTGGCATGTCAAAGACGCCATTTTGATCGATTTCAATTGCTTCAGCGGTCGATGTTATAGCTAAATCGAAAGGATCAGTAATTAATGGATCTTGTAATTCTTTTCTATACATACCATAATAGCCTTTTGCAAGAAAAATTAGTGGTGTTGGATCTCCGGCATATTTAGGTTTTACTTTAAAGTCTTCAGCTCGTTTAACCAATTTAATGAAATTACTGTCAGCATGAATTTGCGTTAATTCGTCTAAATTATTTGTAACTGTAATGTAATTTTCTTGCTCAAATATTGCTTCGTCTTCCTCGTCATCTCCTTTTTTATTTTTATAAGAATAGCCAACTGAAATTGATATACTATAGTTTCCTACTTTTTTAAATTTTACTGAGATTGTTTTAGATGATTTTGTCCCTGAAGCGAACTCCCAATCTTTACCTTCAGTTCCAGAAATTTCCCATAGAGTAGTGTTGGGTAATTCTTTTGTGCCGAGTGAATTAAATTTAGAATCTAGCTTAACAATATTCACATTATCTTTAATATCATCAAGTACTACGATATTTTTTGAAGCACTAAAAGAAATACTTGGAATATCTTTTGAGGTAATTTTTTGACCAAAAGAGAAACTATTAATTAAAATAAATACAATCAACGAAAAAAGTGATTTGAGCAATAGATTATTTCTTTTCATACTTTATTATTTTTTGCTTTATTATTCAATTAATGTGCCGAATTTACAAAATTTATTGATGACTTTTAATTAGTAAGTGCAAAATATCCTGAGCTGCCTTTGAAATCTTAGTTCCAGGCCCAAAAATACCAAAAACCCCAGCGTCATTTAAAAAGTCATAATCTTGTTTTGGAATAACGCCTCCGACTACAACCATGATATCAGACCTGCCAATTTTCTTTAATTCAGATATAACGGCTGGAACTAATGTTTTATGACCTGCAGCTAAAGATGAAACCCCAAGAATATGAACATCATTTTCTACAGCTTGTTTAGCTGCTTCAGCTGGTGTTTGAAAAAGTGGGCCTATATCAACATCAAATCCAATATCAGCGAATGAAGTAGCAATAACTTTTGCTCCTCTATCATGCCCATCTTGTCCCATTTTTGCAATCATAATTCTTGGTCGCCGTCCTTCTAAATTGCTAAATTCTTCAACAAGTGCCATTGCATTTTTAAAATCATCATCTTTCATAGCTTCTTTTGAGTAAATTCCACTTATTGTTCGAATTGTTGCAGTGTAGCGACCATAAACATTTTCAAGTGCGAGAGATATTTCACCGAGTGTACATCTTTCTTGAGCGCAACGAACAGTAATTTCAAGTAAATTTCCTTTTTTGGTCTTTGCACAATTTTCCAATTCTTCAAGCAAGCTAAGAACTTTTTTATTATTTCTTGTTTCTTTTAATTTTTTTAAGCGAATTAATTGTGCTTTAGTTACTTTTTCATTGTCTACCTCTAGTATTTTAATAGGAGTTTCTTCTGTATTTAAATATCCGTTTACACCAACAATTATTTCTCTTCCGGAGTCAATTCTACCTTGTTTAATTGCTGCAGCTTCTTCAATCCTCATTTTCGGAACACCTGTCTCAATTGCTTTTGCCATTCCTCCCAATTCCTCAATTTCCTGAATTAAGTTCCATGCTTCTTTTGCTAAATCATCTGTTAAGGTTTCACAGTAATAACTTCCCGCTACAGGATCAATAAAACTCATTATGCCAGTTTCTTTTTGAAGAAATAGTTGCGTGTTTCTTGCGATTCTTGCTGAATAATCTGTTGGTAGTGCTATTGCTTCGTCTAGTGCATTCGTATGTAATGATTGTGTCCCTCCTAAAGCAGCAGACAATGCTTCAATACATGTTCTTGCTATATTATTAAAAGGATCTTGCTCTGTTAATGACCAACCAGAGGTTTGACAGTGCGCTCTTAGAGCAAGAGATTTTTCATTTTTTGGTTCAAATTTTTTGACAAGTTTCGCCCAAAGCAATCTTCCTGCTCGTAGTTTTGCGATTTCTAAATTATGGTTCATTCCAATTCCCCAAAAGAAACTTAGGCGAGGGGCAAATTCATCTATCTTTAATCCTGCCTCTAATCCTGCTCGAATATATTCTAATCCATCTGCCAATGTATATGCTAATTCAATTGCTGCAGTCGCCCCAGCTTCGTGCATGTGATAACCAGAAATAGAAATACAATTAAATTTTGGCATTTTTCGACTTGTAAACTCAAAAATGTCTGCAATTATTCGCATGGATGGAGTAGGTGGGTAGATGTAGGTATTCCGGACCATAAATTCTTTTAGAATATCATTTTGGATTGTTCCAGAAAGTTGTTCCATTGAAACTCCTTGTTCCATAGCTGCTGCAATATAAAAAGCCATAATGGGAAGTACAGCACCGTTCATAGTCATTGAAACTGACATTTGATCTAAAGGAATTTTATCAAATAAGATTTTCATGTCTTCAATCGAATCTATAGCCACACCAGCTTTTCCTATATCGCCAAGTACTCTTTCGTGATCAGAATCATACCCTCGATGTGTTGCTAAATCAAATGCAACTGATAAACCTTTTTGACCAGCCGCTAGGTTTTTTCGATAAAATTCATTTGATTCTTCTGCAGTAGAAAACCCTGCATATTGTCTAATTGTCCATGGTTTTGTAAGATACATCGACGCATACGGTCCGCCAATAAATGGCGCAAAGCCAGATCGAAAAGCTAGGTGTTTTATTTTCTTTAAATTATCGCTACTGAAAGATGGGCGAATAGTAATTTCCTCAGCGCTTTTAACTAAGCTAATTTCTGGTTTAGCAAGTTTAAATTCTTTAAATGGAATTGTTTTAAATTTTATTCGCTTCATTTTTTCTAAAATTCTTGTTCGAGAATTAAGTAAGGTATTCCGATATATTCTTTGGTATCAGTCCATTCTGCTGAACATAAATTTTCCGAGAGTAAAGTATTTATTCCAATGTATTCTTTTTGATTTGTTTTAACAGCTTCAATTCGCATACTACGTTTGAGAGAAATATCACTTGAAATTTTTTTGATTTTTTCATTGCTTCTTAGGACATTAAATTTTTCTAATTCAGTAAAATAAATCCAAGATTTTTCTGAGATTTCCTCGCATAAACCTTCGATTACATGACTCCCGTTTAAAGGTTCATGAACAGAACTAAAATTAGCTTCTTCCTTAAGAATTATTGGTATGTTCAATGCCATTCTTTGGTGTAGTGTTGAGGATTTCTGATTTGAGAAATTATCGCAAGGGTGAACAATAATACCATTAACTCCAGCATTAAGCGCTGCCATTGCTTCACTTGTCTGTCTCAAAAGATTAGAATCGATATCTTTTAGTGATTTATTTATCCAGCCGATATTGGCAGTTATAGTAGGTTCAAAATTTTCTATTCCATAAGAATGTGAAATTTGTTGAATTAACCATTTTAAGGCTTTAATTTTTGCTATTTCAATGAAATAATTTTGTCCAATTCCAATATTAAAATGAATCAAGTGAATAAAGTCATGAATTGAATTTCCTTTTTCAAGCTCAGTTGAAAGAAATTCATGAAAAGTAGAAAGCATAATTCCAATTTGCTGATAGCAATTTGCGCCAATTTGCTCTATTTCAAAGCCGTTTATTTCAAAACAAGGTGTTTTTACTGAATAGCTATCAAGGATTTCCTTAAAAGCACTAAAATTAATTTCTAGGGGATCTATTTTTATGAAAAAGTAACGAAGATTCTTTTGATCGATGTATTGCAGAAAAGATGCTAATTGTTCAGGTGTTTGAAAAGCAATATGTGAAAAAATATACTGAAATTCAATGGTGCTAAATAAAATTTCCCATGCTACATTTGTTTTTTTTTTAATTTTAAATTCGATAAAGTCTGCACCTTGCATCAAGACTTTTAATATCGTTTTATTTGCTTCCTTTTCGTTGAAAACAGAACAAGAATAACCATTTAAGAAGCTATTTTTATCTTTTGGATTTGTAATGAAGGATTTAGAGCAAGTTTGGGTTACATCAAATAGAATTTCTTCGATTTCATCGTTGAAAACTATTCGAGAATGATTTTCTTTTAGTTCCTTTTTTATCTGATTTCTCCAAGTTGACAAATCAACATGAATAAAATCGATTTTTTCGTCCCTCATTCTACGATTTTAGATTGCACCTTCAAAGATACTAATAAGGAATATATAATTTTCGCTCGAAAATTTATTTTGTTTGTAAAATAAATTCATTTATCCTTTTTGTCTAGTCTAATTTGCTTAATTTTCAAGCAAAAATAAAACATGAATTTAATTCTAAAAAAGTCTCTACTATCAACTTTTTTAAGTTTGTTTTTTTGCTTTACTTCAAAAGCTCAAGGATATCAGTCAATGGGCGCAAGGTCTATGTCTCTTGCTAATGCAAGTGTTGCTATTGAGGATGTATGGGCTTTTCATCATAATCCAGCTGCCTTAGCTGAAATAAAAAAGCTTGGTTTTGGTGTTTCTTACGAAAATAGATTCTTACTTAAGGAATTACAATCACAAGGCTTAACAGCTGTTATTCCTCTTAAAAGTGGTGTTTTATCGATTGGTGCTCAGAGTTTTGGTTATACTGAGTTTAGGACATATCGTTCGGGATTAGGATACTCATTAAAACTTAGCAATTTTTTAGCCCTTGGGGTTCAATTAAATCACCATCTAGTTCGAATTAATTCTTTTTATGGTTCTAATCAAACATTAACAGGTGAAATTGGCTTACTTGCAAAAGTCAATGATAATCTGAAAATTGGTGTCAGTGTTTTTAATATTTCACGCAATGAGTTATCGGAATTTAAAGAGGATAGATATACTACTTTACTAAGAATTGGCACAGGATATAAATTATCTAAAAAACTATTGCTTTTATGTGAAGCGGAAAAAAATGTGGATTTTCCCCTTCGTTTTAAATCAGGAATTGAATACCAGCCAATAGCTGATTTTTATATCCGTGGTGGTTTTGCAACAGAACCGATTGAATATTCTTTTGGTGTGGGTTATTGCTATATGAAGAACTATAAACTAGACATTGGTTCTGCTTATCATCAATTTCTTGGTTGGTCTCCACATTTTTCTTTTACTGTTCAAATGAACTAGTATGCGGATTCTTCTTTGCCTTCTATTTTTATTTTCCTACTTGCAATTTTTTGGACAAGAACGAAGTGAAGTTATTCAGCAAAGAATAGAATTTATATCTGAGCAATTGCAGTCGGAAGATTTAGACCTTACAAATTTCATTGAGCAACTTAATTTTTATTATGATAATCCAATTAATATAAATGCTACAACTGGCGAGGATTTAGATGAATTAAATTTATTATCGTCCGTTCAAATTAATGATCTTTTATTACACCGTAAAGCCTTTGGTAAGTTTATGACTATTTATGAATTGCAAAGTTTAAAATATTGGGATTTAAGTACAATCCAACTTGTTCTTCCATTTATTCGAGTTGATGAACGTTTGGATAATTTAAATATTACATGGAAAGAAGCTTTGAAAGAGGGAACTTATGAGCTTTACTTGCGTTATCAGCCAACGATAGAAGAAAAATCAGGTTATGATTCAGTTTCAGATTCCATCAAACAAGTAAGTAACAACTACTATTTTGGAAATTCTGATCGTTACTATTCTAGATTTCGCTATACATACAAAACAAATATCAGTGTAGGATTTACAGCAGAGAAAGACGCTGGAGAATCTTTTTTTAGTGGAGCACAAAAAAATGGTTTTGATTTTTATTCTGCACATTTATTTTACAAAGGAGGAAAGTATTTAAAATCCTTTGTTATTGGGGATTATCAAATTCAAATTGGGCAGGGATTAAATCTTTGGTCGAGTTATGCTTTTGGGAAAACATCTGACATTGCAACAATGAAAAAAAATGCAATTCCGATAAGACCATACGCTTCTGTTGATGAGTTTAGATTTCTAAGAGGCGCAGCAGTTGACTTAGCCTATAAAAATATCTCTCTACTCTTATTTGCGTCTGCAAAGAAAGTGGATGCTTCAAGTGTTGCTGATTCAAGTTTTGATGACCTTGAATTTATAAGTACAATTGATTTATCGGGATTGCATCGAACAAATCGAGAGATTTCAAAAAGAAATGGTTTAACAGAATTTATTTCTGGTGCGAATTTAAGGTATGTCAAAAATTCTTTTCGAATTGGATCTTCTTTTGTATATCAGGGTTATGATAAGCCATTTGTAAAGCCATTACAACTATACAATCAATTTGATTTTACAGGTCAGAATAATTTTTCATTTTCTGGTGACTACAATTATGTATATCGAAATATAAATCTATTTGGAGAAGTTTCGCATAATTTTTTCGGTTCAGATCAAGAAAGAAAAGGACTAGCAATGTTACACGGTGCTCTAATTTCACTTGATTCACGTGCAAGTATAGGTTTACTTTACAGAAACTATAGTTATGATTATCAGACATTTTACAATGCAGGTTTTTCTGAAGGGAGCAATACGCAAAATGAAAAAGGATTGTATACTGGCCTGAAGATAAAATTAAATTCTGTTTGGTCTTTAAATGCCTATGCTGATGTTTTTCAATTTCCTTGGATGAAGTATTTGGTCGATGCGCCATCAAAAGGCCATGAATTTCTCGTTCAGCCAAGCTACAAGCCGAATAAGATTTTTGAGGTTTATGCTAGATTTCGTCAGCAGTTACGCCAAAAAAATAGCCGTGAATTAAATAATACTGTTACTGAAATTGAAGATGTTCTTCAGCGGAACTATCGTTTAAACCTTTCCTATACGATTAATGAATTTTTTACTTTAAAATCACGTGTGGAGTATATTACAATTCAAAGAGAGAGCACTGTTTTTGAAAAAGGAATGTTAATTTCTCAAGATTTTATTTACCGTCCAAATAGCGCTCCTTTTGATTTAGCCCTACGCTATGCTTTATTTGATACAGATAGTTATGATACACGTTTGTATTCCTTTGAAAGCAACGCGTTATACGCTTTTTCAGTGCCAGCATATTATTATCAGGGGTCTCGTGCATATTTTCTTATTCGGTATTCTTTTTTAAAACATTTTTATTTATGGATTCGCTATGGCGTTTTTATCTACAACAACCGAACTACGATCTCCTCAGGATCTGAAGCAATCCAAGGAAACCGTAAAAGTGATTTCATCATTCAACTGAGGTGGAAACTATAAAATACTTAAGGTTTTAAAAAAATAACTTGTAATAATTGTAAATTCCTGTAATTTTTTAAAGTAATCTGCGTTTATAATTTTATGAGCGGATTTTTGCTCATTCTCTCTCCATGTCAAACTAGAAAAAAAACAAAAAATGCAAGTAAACTTATTGTATCACCAAAGCAAAATTCTTCTGGATGATGAGTTTTGTATGATTGAAAAAGCAAAGTTGGATAAGCGAAATTTTGCACCCCTCTATGAAAAGTATCATTCAGCTATTTTTAGATACATCGTTAAACGTGTAGATGAAAAAGAAACAGCGTACGATATTACCTCCATTGTTTTTATGAAAGCACTGACGAATCTTCAGAAATTTGAATTTCGCGGTGTTCCTTTTTCTTCTTGGTTATTTCGTATTGCAAAAAGTGAGTTGTATCAATCTTTCAGAGATACAAAGGCACGGAGAACAGTAAACATAGATACCGTTTTTAGTGCTCAAATTATGGAAGAATTTGTTGAGGATTATACTGACGAACAACGAGCTCAACTCATGAGTGCTTTGCACTTACTCAAGCCAAATCAATTACAATTAATCGAAATGCGTTATTTTGAAAAACAATCTTTTCGTGAAATTGGAAATGTTCTTGGAATTACAGAAAACAATGCAAAAGTAAAAACATTCAGAACCCTACTAAAGCTAAAAACTGTTTTCTTAAACATGAAAAAATAATTGAGTGTTCGCTTTCTTACCACCAATATTTAAAATTATAATCCTAATGAAAATACCAAATTGAGCTAATATTTTCATTTTGCCATTCTTTTTCCTTGATGAAAAAGAATCAAAAAATCAAGGCTCTGAATTTCTTTTTGTTCGCAAATTATTGTAATACATGTATTTATAAGTCGTAGCGAACAATTTTAACTCCTTTCTGAAACTTAAATTTTTTAAAAATGTTCTTGCAGAAATTTTAAAAATTAACAGTTTCAGTTCAGTAGCTAAAACCAAGAAATTCAAGGCCGAAGTTAGTTTCGTTAATATTCACCAAGTGGCCCTCACTTTGATTAAATTCTTGATTTTCAACATTCAACATTCAAGTATTTTACAAGTACGATTGCGAACACTAAAAAAATAATTTATCTTTTTTAAAAGCCCTTTTGTAGGGCTTTTTTTTTGATTGAGATTTAGGGATTATTTTACTTAAGCAAAGTCAATCTCACATTTCTTTTTTACTTTTGTTCATGTACTCATTACTTCGACGCACATTATTTTTATTTGACGCTGAAAAAGTTCATTATTTTACCACCTTTTTACTTAAGTTTCTATTAAAGTTTGGTTTTACACGTATAATTTTCAAAAAATTATTTGTTCTTGAAGATCCAAAATTAGAAAGAACTGTGTTTGGATTAAAATTCAAAAACCCCATAGGAATGGCAGCTGGATTTGATAAAAATGCTGATATGTTTAATGAATTGGCATACTGTGGATTTGGATTTATAGAAGTCGGCACTTTAACGCCTCTTGGTCAATCTGGTAATCCAAAGCCACGACTTTTTCGCATAAAAAAAGATAAGGGCATTTTAAATCGTTTGGGTTTTAATAACAAAGGGGTAGCATCAGCAATACCAAATTTAAAAGTACGGAAACATCCAAATTTAATTATCGGAGGAAATATTGGGAAAAATAAAATTACCCCGAATGAGGATGCTACAAACGATTATGTTTTAGCTTTTGAGCAGCTTTTTCCTTATGTCGATTATTTTGTTGTGAATGTTTCTTCACCAAACACTGCTAATTTGAGAGATTTACAAGAAAAAGAACCACTAACAGCATTGTTGTCTGAATTAAAGAATAGAAATTCGCTCAAAGAAAATCCTAAACCAATTCTTCTAAAGATTGCTCCTGATTTAACAAATTTGCAATTAGATGATATAATTGAAATTGTTCGCTTCACAAAAATTGATGGTGTAATTGCAACAAATACAACAATAGGAAGAGATGATTTAAAAACTGATTCAAAACTTTTAATGCAATATGGTGCTGGCGGAATTTCAGGAAAACCTTTAGCAAAGAGATCGACAGAAGTTATTCGCTATTTGCATGATAATTCAAAGGGAGAATTCCCGATAATTGGAGTAGGTGGAATTCATTCTGCCGATGATGCGCTTGAAAAATTAGCTGCTGGAGCAAGTTTAATTCAACTGTATACGGGTTTCATTTATGAGGGGCCTGGTATTGTGCGAAAAATTAATGAGGCAATTTTAAAGCAAGAAGCATGTGTGCGATAAAAATTATTGAATGTCCGCGTGATGCAATTCAAGGATTGGAATCTTTTGTTCCAACTGAATTAAAAATTGCATATATCAATCTTTTATTGAAATGTGGATTCGACACACTTGATTTTGGGAGTTTTGTTTCTCCAAAAGCAATTCCGCAAATGAGAGATACAGCAATGGTTTTAGATAAACTTGAACGAGTGTCTTCAACGAAATTGTTAGCAATTGTCGCAAACGAAAGAGGAGCAGAGGATGCTTTATGTTTTCCAGAAATAGCTTGTTTGGGATTCCCTTTTTCTGTTTCTGAAATATTCCAGCAGCGGAATGCAAATTCGAGTATTGAAGAAGCAATTTTGCGCCTTGAAAAAATCCAATCAAAAGTTACAGCTAAAAAAAAGGATTTAATTGTTTATTTATCGATGGGATTTGGAAATCCTTATGGAGAAGTTTGGAATACTGATTTAGTGGTTTCTTGGTCGCGAAAATTAGTTGAGGATTTAGGAATTCACACCTTGGCTCTTTCAGACACAATAGGATGTGCAAAATCAGAAGATGTTAGCGCGTTGTTTAACGTTTTATCCAATGAATTTCCTTCAATTGAGATAGGAGCACATTTTCATACACGACCAGAAACAAGTTCAAAACTAATATCTGCAGCTTACACTGCTGGTTGCCGAAGATTTGATACAGCTATTCGAGGATTTGGTGGTTGTCCGATGGCGAAAGATGATTTAACAGGTAATTTACCAACAGAAGATTTAGTAAGCTGGTTAAACGATTCTGGAATTAATCACCCAATTCAAACTGCAAATTTTAATACCGCTTTTGATTTTTCTTCAAGAATTTTTGAAACTTTGAATAAATAATACACTTATTAAAGCACAAACTAAAAAGATGAAAAAAAACCAGTTTTTAATTCCCATACTAATCATCGTATTAGCTGCTCTTGTGACTGGGTATTTTTACACTAAGAAACCAGCAAAAAAGAAAGTTGATAAGCCAAAAGAAAAAACTGAAATTCAATTAATTGAAACCGATTTTAATGCAAATACTTTCTTGGGAACTACTGAGATTGAATTATTGAAAGAATTAGGTGTCTGCGATTCAACAGCTCCAAATGATAATGATTTAGATCGACCTTCTTGTTCCCCTAGATTTTTTAGATTTTTTAATTATAAAAAAAATGCAGCGTTACGTAATAACTTTATATTGCTGTTACGATCTGGGGTAAATGGTTTTCCTGCTAGGCGCTTACTTATTTTTGAGAGAGAAAATGGAAAATTGGTTAAAACAAATGGATTTATTGGATACATTATTGAGAAAAGAGCAGCAAAAAATACACTTTATGATGACATTGTTATTCGATTTTACGAAAAGTACTATGAGCAAAAATATTTTTACAACTGTTTGTTTTCTTGGAAAGATCAGCGATACGAGTTTGTTAAATGTGAAGCGATCAACGATATTGCAATAAAACCAGAAGTTGTAGATTCGGTTTCAATAGAGATTAATAAAATTTTAATTGAGAAACAGCTTGTTTTTTAAGGTATTCATAGATTAAAATTTCTCAAATGCCCCCAAACCAAATAATGCGAAATCGTATTTTGCGGGATCAATAGAATCAAATTTACGAAGTAGGTCTATGAGTTCTTCATTTGTTTTCCAATCATTCTGGGGTCTTTTAAGAATCCCTAATTTTCTGGCAATAGTTCCTGTATGCACATCTAGTGGAATATAAAGTTCTGAAGGAGAAATACTTTTCCAAATTCCAAAATCTACGCCTTTTTTTGAATCGCGCACCATCCATCGTAAATACATGATTAAACGTTTGCATGCAGAATTGGCATTGGGATTTGAAATATGCTTCTCAGAACGCGGAAGATGTGAAGTTTCCAAAAAAAGTTGCCGAAAATTAGAAATATAATTTTTTACACCCTTATCATGAAAATCCCCACAAAAAGCTGACTCAATATCTCCTTTTTTGTAAATGGTATGTAAGGAGTGAAAAAAGAATTCTAAATCAGAAGAATTAAAGGTGCGATGCACAAAATTAACTTGACTATTTTTTTTATAGTTCATTATAAAATCATAGGGTGAATTCCCCATTATTTGACATATTTTATTTCCATTAGAAATTATACTTTTTCGATTTCCCCAGGCGATTGTAGCAACTAAAAAACCGATTATTTCAATATCTTCTTTCTGAGAAAATTTATGTGGAATTTGAATGGGGTCGTATTCTAAAAATGCAAGATTCTCGTATTGCTCTGCCTTAAAATCAAGAAAATCCTTTAATTCAATTAATTCCATGTGGTAAAAATAGAACAATGTGAATTAAAGGATATCTTAAACTGAATTTAAATTATATTTTTATTTTCTTGGGTATTTTTCAGGAATCTCCTGGTTATCCTCGAAACTTGTTCCACACACAATAGTACTGATTTTAAGTATTGATTTAATGTGTAAATCTAACACAGCAGTGTAATTGTTTTTTCTGTATCCTCCGAACAAAGCCAATGTTACAGGTAAGGGCTTTCCAATTTCATTAGAGATTTCGTTTACCCAGTTTGCAAACATTTCAGCACATTTTACCCAGTGGAATGTGTCACAGTTCCAGCCTAAATCATCATCCATATGACTGTCAGCACCATGTGCAAACACAACATAATGAATTTCCCCTGATTTAATTCGCTCACCAATCATAACTAAGGATCTTGCGAAATCAGCTGTGTACTCCTCGTTTCTCCCTGTTGGATTTATATTACATCCTCTAGGAATCGCCTTATTTAATAGTGGATTAAATTCTCTTGTATCCTCTATGCTGTTTCCAGTATGGCCATCTAAATCGAAATAAGCTCCAGAGAGACCGAATTCCTCATAAATTTTTATGGCTGAAATCACTTGCCCAGAAAAAGTGCAAAATCCAGATCCGCTATTTGGCATTGCGTGGTGCATTCCTGAAATGGGTGCAAAAGTCACACTCTCAGGATTTAATATCGCATGTCGCTTTGCATGATATAAAGATGCATTTGTGTACCCAAGACTAGTTACTAAATTTTTTGACCATGGTAGGCTGTTGGAGTTGTAATTCCCAGTTTTATTAAATACATTTTCAACATATTGATTGGAATGCGCTATTTTAAAATCCTCTTTATTTAAAGGTTTAAAATCGCTTTTTTGATAAAGCATTTCAGAAAACCCTAAGATGTTAATACGCTCCATCAATAACTTTGGTTTTAGGGGCGATTGTGAGAAGGATCGGTCCTTAATTTGATCTGTGCATACTTGTTTTGGTGTGTAATAGGTGTAAATTTTTTTATTTCTTTTCATTTTTGGATTTTTATTTGTATTTATAATTATTAGTTATTGCTGCCATATATTCTCTTAGTTTAAGCTTATACAGTTGCTTCTTATACACTCTTTCTGTTTCATGTTTTAGGTTTTGGTTTAAAATTTTCTACAAAGTTACGGTCAGTTTCAAGCCTATTTTATTCTCTGCAACCTTGTAAGTATAAATCACTTGTTTTGCAATGGAATTAAAAAAGGCTCCATCTATAAGACGCAACAACTTTAATTTTTTTCGATTTCTGCAACCTTGCAAGGAATTTTTAAAGCAGAATTAGGGAGGTAATTTTGTCTCAACTTTAAAACTTAAAAGCTATGAAAAACAAAAAAACAATTTATCACTTTATCATTGATAAGAGTGGTTCAATGCAAGGAAGTGAAGCGCAAACAATTGCAGGCTTCAATACTAATTTAAAAACAGTTCAAGATCTTGAAATTGAATTTAAGGAACAGGAATACGCGGTTTCTTTAACTTTTTTTAATGAGCAAGTATCTCCAGTTATCAAAAATGCAAAATCATCGTCGCTAAATCCTCTAACGAGAATGTCGTATATGCCGTCTGGTTCAACTGCATTGTTAGACGCAATAGGGAAATCTATTTACGACATAAAATCTGTGTACGGATCAGAAATCGAGCAGGATTTAGCATCTGTTGTCTTAATTATTATTACCGATGGTCAAGAAAATGCTTCTCGCTTCTATACTTATCATGATATTGCGCGCATGATAAAAGAATTGGATGCTACAGAAAGGTGGACCTTTAGTTTTCTAGGGGCTGACTTGGATGCGATCCACACCTCAAGAATGCTGAATATCAGAAATGAAAACGTGATGTCATTTAGTAAAGAAAATTATGCTGGGATGATGGACAATGTTAGTGATTCTATGAGAGAATATTCCGTAAATAAAGCAAGTGGAACTACAAAAAAAGATATTTTTGATATCTTTAAAAATAAAGATTTAAGATCTAAGGAATCTTAAGGAATTTCTGACTTTTAAAATGAGTATGGATAAGTTGCTACTTGTCCATACTTTTTTATTTATTTTTTTTATGTAATTTCAACTTATAATTATTCAATCCCATTTTTTATAGAAATAAACATGTTTAATTCCAAAGTATATTTAATTCGTTCAGAAGAATACCTAGAGGAAGATTTCTCTCAGGTGGTTAATTTATTAAAGCAATTTAATGGACCGATTGAATTTATTTCAGCAGAAACAAATTATTTACAATCTACTCCTCCAGTAGTTTCATGGATGACAAAATTGGAGTTTGAAAAGAAAAATACCCCGAAACTATCACTTTATGAAATAGATTTATCTGAATGTTTTTCTGCTTCAGATTCAGAACCACCTCAAGCAAGTATTGTCTTTCCTGTTGAGGTGCCATCACTTTCATGGGACACTCTTTTTGATGCTTGCATTTATTATCGTAGGAAGCATCAGATTCCGGAAAAAGATCTTGTCATACTATTAACAGATTTTTCCAATGATAAAAATTGGTTTGCCGGAATTGATTCAACGATGAAAAATTACTTCATACAAACATCAAATTGGCATCACTATTTTGGAAATTCTATTGATTCACGTTTTCCTATTGCCTATGAAATTGTAATATGGTTGTTGCGTAGTCAAATGTTTCAAAACAGACAAGAAATTATGGATGGCGTTCATAAAGGTTCTTCTGGTTGCATGATGGATTTCTGCGAAAATAAAAAAGAGATTGTTCTAAAGATGAGAACAGCAGATATTTGTAACGATTGCTTGAAAGTAATTCAACTAAAAGAAGTTGATCGGCCTTTTGCGAGGCAAGTTCTTGATACAATGGATGGAATTCGGCAACATATGATGTTCAGAGAACGCTCGGAGTTCTTAAATAGTCCCAGTAAAATGGAAATTAGAGGATTTATGAAGCGTATTTTTTTAAAAGATTTAGGAGATTTAGAAATGCAACTAAATCCAAAAGAAAAAACAATCTATTTATTTTTCCTAAAGCATCCTGAAGGGGTAAGAATTGTTGATTTAATAGACCACAAGACTGAAATTTCCCACTTTTATGAAACATTTACAAATAGCTATGATACTTCTCAAATTGAACAGGCTATTAATTTATTGTTAGATCCGACCGAGGGCAATATCAATCAGGTTTTTTCAAGAATACGAGCTAAGTTTAAATCAGCTGTTGGAACAAGGTTATCAAATTTATACACTATAGAAGGGAATCCTGGAGAACCTTTTAAAATTAATCTCAATAGAGAATTAGTTAGTATCGAAGAGTATAACTACTAGTGGATAATAATATATTATTTTAATGAAACATTTTTTTTTAATTCTAGCTCTATTAATCGGTTTTCAGTTTTTTTCTCAAACTAAGAAGGAAAAAATAGTACAGAATATCATCACCTTGCACAAGAAAAAATTTGATTGGCTTATTTCAAAACAATATGATTCTTTAGCAGCTTTATTTAATGACAATATTGAGTATATTCATTCGAATGGTTGGATTGAAAACAAAACTGAAATTATTGCTGATTTAAAAAGCGGAAAATTAAATTACAAGCGAGTAGACGTAAGCGAAGCAAAAGTTCGTTTAAGTAAAAATGTTGCAATTCTTACTGGAAAAAGTGTATTTTTTATTACAATGGATAATAAAGACCTTGAAATCAAATTACTCTATTCTGAAGTTTACATAAAGGAAAAAGGAAAATGGGTTTTGACTCATCGCCATGCAAATAAATTGCCGTAGTTTTTAAATCGCTGTTCTTATATTGCTTAAAATCTGACTTGAATGTTCGTAATTATTTTATATTGAAAAACTCATTCTTTTTTGTAATAAACTCTTTATTTGTTTTATCTCAGTTGTTCTTAACTTTTTCTAGGAGACAAGTATTTTAATTTGGTTTTATTGGAATTATAAAACCTGCTCAAGAAGAAGCATTTATTAGAGTTTCATGATATTTTTTTATGAGTGTTTGTAATCGTACCAGTAAATTACTTGAATGTTGAAAATTATGAATTTAATCAAAGTGAGGGCTATTTGGTGAATATTAACGAAACTAATTTCGGCCTTGAATTTCTTGGTTTTAGCTACTGAACTGAAACTTTTAATTTTTAAAATTTCTGCAAGAACATTTTTAAAAAATTTAAGTTTTAGAATGGAGTTAAAATTGTTCGCTACGATTTATAAATACATGTATTACAATAATTTGCGAACAAAAAGAAATTCAGAGCCTTGATTTTTTGATTCTTTTTCATCAAGGAAAAAGAATGGCAAAATGAAAATATTAGCTCAATTTGAGATTTTCATTAGGATTATAATTTTAAATTTTGGTGGTAAGAAAGCGAACACTCAAATATTTTTTTTACATAAAAAAAGGGATGCAATATACACCCCTTTATAAATAAATTTATTTTTTTTAGAATTTAGCTGAAACTCCAACATTTACTAAACCGCCTTGGCCCAATCCTAATGCTAAATTTGCGCCAATATTTTCTGTGAAAAAATACCTCATTCCTACACAAATTTTGTAAGAAATTGGAATTAATGATTTCGCACTTTCTTCAATATAATTAGGGTCTGTAGATGTAAATTTAAAATTTCTATTTCCATATCCTCCACCGAGTACAAAATAAGCATCAAGTTTGTCGTTTTCAACAAAGTGATAATTAAATGTAAAAATTGCTCCAATTTTTCTAGTTGAAAATTTGTAATCATAGATAATATTAGTATTTATATCTGCTTCACTATATGAGATTGATGAAGAGTTCATTCCTAAATCAATTCCAAAACCAAACTTATCAGTTATTAAATACTCAGCTCTAATTCCTAATGGACCTTGACTTCCAAGGGTAAAGCCTGTGCTATTAGAACTTTCATAAGCAGCTTTAAAAGCTGTAGAGTATAAATTTGGAAATCCATAATAAGCATCGATGATTACATTTCCTTCCTCAATTGCTTGAGCGTTTGATTTTTTTGGGGCTAACATCATTGTTAATGCTAGTAATGGTAAAATTAGTTTTTTCATTTTTTTTTTTTTAAAGTTTAAATTATTTTAGAATAAGTGTTTGACAAATTTAGATAATAAATTTAATTAAACTATTTTAAATAAAATTTCCGTCTTGCATTGATAAAGTACGATCAGCCATTTTTGCTAAGTCTTCATTATGCGTTACTATTACAAAAGTTTGCTTGAATTCATCACGTAATTCAGAGAATAATTCGTGGAGTTCCTTTGCGTTCTTTGTATCTAGATTTCCAGATGGTTCATCTGCAAATATTACTTTTGGTTTATTTATCAATGCGCGACAAACTGCAACACGTTGTTGCTCTCCGCCTGATAATTCTGATGGCTTATGATCTTTTCTTGTATCGATCCCTAACCTAAGCATTAATTCAAGTGCAAGTTTATCGGATTCAGACTTTGATTTCCCTCCAATCATTGCAGGCAAAGAAATATTTTCAATAGCAGAAAATTCAGGTAATAATTGATGAAATTGAAAAATAAATCCAAGGTTTTGATTTCGAAAATGCGCGAGTTTTTTTGCGCTCAGTTGAAAAGGGTTAATTCCATCAATTTCTAAAATCCCATTGTCAGGATTATCTAAGGTTCCAAGTATTTGAAGAAGAGTAGTTTTGCCCGCTCCAGATGAACCTACAATTGATACAATTTCAGCATTATTAACCATAACGTCTACGCCTCTTAAAATGGGGAGTTCACCAAACGACTTAACAATACCGCTTGCTTTTAAAATCATGGCTTCAGGTTTAAATTATGCCCCATTTTATCTCTTTTAGTTCGAAGATAACTTTCATTATGGACATTGCTCTGAATTTCAAGTGGAATATTTTCAACGATCTCTAGTCCGTAGCCAATTAATCCGGTTCTCTTTTTAGGATTATTAGACAATAAGCGCATTTTAGAAACACCTAATTCTCTAAGCATTTGAGCACCAAGTCCATAATCTCTTCCATCTGGCTTGAAGCCGAGTTGAATATTTGCATCGAAAGTATCAAATCCATCTTCTTGTAATTTGTATGCTTTTAATTTATTTATCAAGCCGATTCCACGTCCTTCTTGGTTCATATAAATAATTACACCTTTCCCTTCTTTTTCAATCATTTCCATTGCTTTATGAAGTTGATCTCCGCAATCACAGCGACAAGATCCAAAGATATCACCCGTTAAACAGGAAGAATGCACACGAACTAAGATAGATTCATCTTTACTCCAGGTTCCTTTTACTAGCGCTAAATGGTCTTGGTCACTATTTTTATCTTTAAAAGCATGAAGTTCAAAATCCCCAAAAACAGTTGGCATATGAACATCAAGTACTTTTTCAATCAGCGTTTCATTTGCAATTCTATATTTTATTAAATCTTCAATTGAAATAATTTTTAAATTGAATTTTTTAGCTATTTCTAATAATTCCGGTAAACGTGCCATTGATCCATCTTCATTCAAGATTTCAACAATAATTCCCGCTTCTTCAAAACCAGCTAAACGCGATAAATCAACAGCAGCTTCAGTGTGACCAGCTCTTCTTAAAACACCACCTTTTTTAGCTCTCAAGGGAAAAATATGACCTGGTTTCCCTAGTTCTTCCGGACGAATTTCTGGATCAATCATGGCTAAAACCGTTTTTGAGCGGTCGCTTGCAGATATTCCAGTTGTACATCCATGGCCGACTAAATCAATGCTTACAGTAAAAGGTGTTTCATATGCCGCAGAATTATTTCTAACCATCATCTCTAAGCCTAATTGATCGCAGCGTTCTTCGCTAATTGGCGCACAGATTAAGCCTCGTCCGTGAGTAGCCATAAAATTAATTAGTTTTGGACTTGCATTTCTAGCTGCAGTAAGGAAATCCCCTTCGTTTTCTCTGTCTTCATCATCTACTACGATAATTACATTTCCTTTTTGAATTTCTTCAATTGCTTCCTCTATCGTATTTAAAACTGATGTCATTTTCTGAATTATAAGCGCAAAGTTAATTTATTATTTAGTTTGTTTTTTTATTAGTTTTTCGAAGGAATTTGCTTTAAGACTTCCAAATAGAATTTCCAGAATTTTTGAACGGAAGAAATTTGCACTTTTTCATCCGGTGAATGTGCAGCACGGATATTTGGCCCAAAAGAAATCATGTCAACTTCTGGTAAGTGCTTTCCAAGAATACCACATTCTAATCCTGCATGACACGCTTTCACTTTTGGATCTTCATTGAACATTTTTTTGTAGAGATTTTCCATACACTTTAAAATAGCTGAATTTGGATTTGGTTTCCATCCCGGATAATCTCCACCTTGAATAACTTCATAGCCACTATTTTCAAATGCACAGCGAATATTCATTGCTATTTCAGCTTTTGTGGATTCTACACTACTTCTTTGTAAAGATTGTGAAGTAAAAGTTCCATTTTGAATGATAACTCTTGCCAAGCTTGAAGAAACTTCAACCAAACCCTCAATATCTGGGCTCATGCGATAAACACCATTGTGTATTGAACATAAAAGATTGATAATTTTTTTAAAGTCATTTGAATTCATTACTTTTTGAGCAGCGTTAATTTCTGAACTTTGAATATTAATAGCTGGCTCAATAGCTTTGTATTCTTCCAAGATTATTTTTATTTGCTTATCGAGAAGCTCATAAAAAATAGTGCAATCAGAATCTTTCACAACAAGGTGTACTTTTGCTTCACGAGGAATAGCATTTCGAAGACTTCCACCATCAAAAGCTACAAGTTGAATTGAAATTACATTGTTTATTTCCCAGAGAATTCTAGCAAGTATTTTATTTGCATTTCCTCGCCCTTTATCAATGTCCATTCCAGAGTGACCTCCAAGTAAGCCAAGAATAGAAATTTCAATAGTTTTTGAATTTGCATTTGGATTTTCTTCAGAATAGGAATATGTGGTATTTGTATCTATTCCGCCAGCACAACCAATTGAAAGTTCATCATCATCTTCAGTATCAAGATTCAGTAAAATTTCGCCATCAAAATAAGAAGGATCAAGCTTTATAGCGCCTGTCATTCCTGTTTCTTCATCAATTGTAAAAAGTGCTTCAATAGCTGGGTGTGAAATTTCATTGGAAGATAAAACGGCCATAATTGCAGCCACTCCAATTCCGTTATCTGATCCTAGCGTTGTTCCATTTGCCCTAACCCAATCACCTTCAACAAGCATCTCAATTCCTTGCGTATCAAAATCGAAAACAGTATCTGAATTTTTTTGATGAACCATGTCCAAATGCCCTTGCAAAATTATCGTTTTCTGCTCCTCCATTCCTTTGGATGCTGGTTTTTTGATGATGATGTTTCCAATTGCATCTTGCTGCGTTTCTAGACCAAGATTTTTTCCGAAATCAATCATAAATTGACAAATTCTTTCTTCTTTTTTTGAAGGGCGAGGAATAGCATTTAAATCAGCGAAATGATTCCAAAGTAGCTTTGGTTCTAATGAGCGAATAGACATAATTTTAAGTTTTAAGGGAATTTAGGATATTGTAAAAAGTTAGGGTCTCTTTTTTCTAAAAAAGCATTTTTACCTTCTTGGGCTTCATCTGTTAAATAATAGAGTAGGGTGGCATCTCCTGCTAATTCCATCAAGCCATGTTGACCATCAAGTTCTGCATTCATTGCACGTTTAATCATGCGAATAGCAAGGGGGCTTCTTTTCATAATTGTTTGACACCAACTAACAACTGTATCTTCCAATTCAGCTAGTGGAACAACTTTATTGACCATTCCCATTTTTTCTGCTTCTTCAGCAGTATATTGCTCGCACAAAAACCAAATTTCTCTTGCTTTTTTTTGTCCAACGTGACGTGCTAGATAGGATGATCCAAATCCGCCATCAAAACTACCGACTTTGGGTCCTGTTTGCCCAAAGCGAGCGTTATCAGAAGCAATAGTTAAATCGCATACAACATGTAATACATGTCCGCCGCCAATTGCGTAACCATTTACCATTGCAATAACAGGTTTTGGTAATGAACGAATTGCTTTGTGTAAATCTAAAATATTTAGTCTTGGAACGCCGTTTTCTGAAATATAACCGCCAATTCCTTTAACATTTTGATCGCCTCCAGAACAAAAAGCTTTGTCTCCCTGACCTGTAAAAACAACAACATTTATATCGGGGCGTTCACGACAGATATTAATTGCATCCAACATTTCAAAATTTGTTTCTGGACGAAAAGCATTGTAAACGTGAGGACGATTGATTGTTATTTTTGCTATTCCTTCAAAGAATTCGAATTTGATATCTTCGTAGGATTTAATATTTTGCCAATTTCGATTAGTCATGGATGAAAATTTCTACAAAAATAATAACAAAGAGGTGAATTCTATGCAACTATAACACGAAATTAAGTCAAGAGTTCGCTATTGCCGACTTAATTTTCCTTCTTTCCAATCTTTAATAAGTTTTGCCCAAGAATAGGGGTTTAATAAATTATTAACTGGTAATTGCCCATTTGTATACAATTGAGTAGCTCGTTGATTAGCTACATTTCCAAATGCCAATGAAGCATCTGCATCTAAACGGGCAGCGACAAATGCCAAAGATTCTCCGGAAAGTTCTTTTTGAGCACGACGAATTGCGTCATCATACGGCCGCATATTAACAAAATAATTTTCAAACTCATCTTTAGATGGCCACGGGTAGACAGTTACCTCTGGTAGGTTTAATGTATCTTTTTGAAGCATGTGAATAATGCTGTATCTATTTTCTGTAAGTGAATCTGGAACGACGAATACGGATGTTTTATATGCAAAATTTGAAAAATAAATAGTGTCGCCAGGAAAGGAAACCATCGTAAAAAATCCATAATAGTCAGCAATAACGCCTTTTCGAATTGATTTGTTAAAAACAGTAACGTACGACATTGGGTTTAAATCTTCTTCAGAAACAACAACTCCCGATAATTGAAGCATTTTACTCGTGTCTATATCAAATCTTTGCGCAATAAAAGAAAATGAATTCAACAGAAGAAAAAGAAACAAAAGTTTTTTCATGCTTTATAAAACTACCACAAGGTTACTAAATTAATTCTACAGGTTTTTGAAATAACGAATAATTAACATTTTTATGCGTTTCTATTCACCTATTTATAGGAATTTATGCTTATTTTTGCATGAATTTATTATTATGAGTTCTACACATCAATCGGATTTAAAATTAATTACAGAAGGCCTAACATATGATGATGTTTTGCTTTTACCGGCATATTCTGAAGTTCTACCGCGTGATGTTCAATTAAAAAGTAAATTTTCTCGAAATATTGATGTTAATACACCAATTTGTTCTTCAGCAATGGATACCGTTACGGAATTTGAGTTGGCAATTGCAATTGCTCAACAAGGAGGAATTGGTGTAATTCACAAAAACATGACCATTGAGTCACAAGCTCAAAATGTTAGAAAAGTAAAACGCTCTGAAAGCGGAATGATTTTGGATCCAATAACAATTTCTGAAAAAGCAATTGTGAATGATGCTTTATCCTTAATGCGAGAGCATGGAATTGGAGGTATTTTAGTTGTCGATTCAAAGCGCATTCTTAAAGGAATAGTTACAAATCGAGATTTAAGATTTGAAAAGAATTTAGAGCGCCCAATTTCTGAAGTTATGACTTCCGAAAATCTTATTACAACATCTGCAGGAACAACTTCAGCAAGTGCTGAGGAAATCCTTCAAGCATCAAGAAT
>CAMDDR010000003.1:0-58938 GCA_945892995.1 Chitinophaga pinensis
TTTTTTATTTTTTATTTTTTATTTATTAATTCCCATTTCTTCCAACACATCATCACTGATATCCGATTCCTTTGAAGCATAAACTAAATTACTTTGGTTCGCTTTATCAAAAACAAATGAGTAACTATCTCTTTTTGCAATTTTTTTCATCGCAGTGAAAATCCTGTCTTGTATAGGTTTTATTAATTCTTGTCGTTTTTGAAAATAATCTCCGTTAACGCCAAAATGTTGTGTTTGTAGCTCAATAGTTTCTTTTTCTAATTTTTCTATTTCCTGCTTTCTTTTTTCTTTTTCTTCTTTGGGAAGTAGTACTTCCTCACGATCAAAATTTGCTTTTTTTGCTTTTATTGCAGCATAGCGATCTTCAACTTCTTTGGTCCATTTTGTCGCTAAGCCATCTAATTTTTCTTTTGCTTGAACATACTCAGGAACATTTTTTAAAATATATTCCGAGTCGATATAAGCAAACTCTTGCCCATTGACTAAGTTTACGCCAAGAATAAAAAACAAAAAGAAAATGTATTTTAACATAGTTTATTTTAGTTTGTAAAGAACGGCGAAGATAAACAATTATTGTTAAAGTTATCTACAGTTCTCCCAAGTTCATACCAATGGAAAAACTCAATTTCGGATAATACCCTTTTGTTCCAATGGATTGATCGCTTGCCCCCCCATAAGCACTAGACCAAGAGTTTAATTTATCAAAGCCTAATCCATAATCTAAACCGAGCATTCCAAACATTGGTAAGAAGACCCTGATTCCAATTCCTGCAGTGCGCTTTACATTAAAGGGGTTGAATTTATCAAAAGTAGGAAAAGTATTTCCCCCTTCTAAAAATGCTAAAGCAAAAAATGTAGCTTGTGGGTTTAATGAAATAGGATATCTTAATTCTATGGTGTATTTTGCTACAATTGGATCTCCACCAGCAGAAGATATCGATTGATCTTCATAACCTCTTAGAGCAAGAATTGAAATTCCTCCTATTTGGTTAACTCCAGAAAGTCCGCTTCCACCCATTGAATATCGTTCAAATGGAGACACTCCTTTTGCTTTATTATATGCTCCGAGATACCCCATTCCAAAACGAGACATCAAAATAAGCTTTTTATCCTTACTCAGAGGCAAAAACCATTCAGCTGTAAATTTTAAACGATAATATTCCAAGTATTTATATCTCTCTTGTGGGGAAAGTAAAGAATAATCCTTACTTGTTAGTGAAGAATATGGAAGTGTCGCTTTTGACAAAAAAGTAAAATTTGAGCCACTTTGTGGATAGGTTGGGGCACTAACAGAAGAACGTTGAATTGTATATTGCAAAGAAATATCATTTGCAATCCCTTTTGAAAAAACCGGGAAGCGCGTGTCATTAACTACATCATAATATTTATATCCTAATTCTATATATGTTGAAAAATAATCATCGGGCCATTTATTTCTTTTACCAATTCCTAATCCAACTCCAGAAATAGATAACCCGGCATATCCATCTTCTGACCGAAGTTTACCATTTGAAGAAAGTGCTGTATGATTTATTGAAAACGATAAGGAGTTGGGTTTTTTGCCCCCTAGCCAAGGCTCAATAAAAGAAAAAGTATAGCTTTGATAAAATCTGCCATTAGATTGGGCGCGCAAGCTAAGCCGCTGACCATCTCCTCCAGGCAAGGGCGACCATGCATTTTTCTTAAAAAAATTACGTGTAGAAAAATTATTGAATGTTAAGCCAAGTGTTCCAATAATGCGCCCTGAAGATGTTGGCCCAGCCCCTCCGTAGCCTCCTGAAAGTTCTATTTGATCAGAATTTTTCTCTTCTACAACATATTCAATATCAACTGTACCCTTACTTGGATTTGGCAATGGATTCACCTGAAATGCTTGTTCATTAAAATAACCAAGCTGCGCTAATTCCCTTTGAGTTCGCATGATATCTCCTTTATTAAATAAATCTCCAGGTTTTGTCCTGATCTCCCTGAGAATTACATAGTCATTTGTTTTTGTATTTCCCTTAATTGTTATTGTTCCATTTCGAGCTTCTTTACCTTCAATAATTCGAATTTGATAGTTAATCATGTTTTGGTTAACGTTAATTTCGACGGGCATGACTTGGAAAAATAAATATCCCTGATCCATATAAAGAGAGTTAATATCTCTTCCATCTCCAGAGCCGTTCAATCGCTGCTCAAATAAATTTCGGTTATATAAATCCCCCTTTTTAATGCCTATAACAGTATCTAAAAAACTAGATCGGTATTTTGTGTTTCCAAGCCATTCAATATCACCAAAATAATATTTCTCACCTTCAGTTATATTAATTTCTATCATTAGATTTTTAGAATTTAATTGATACACTGTATCAAATGAAATACTAGCATCTCGTAATCCTACTTTGTTAAATTTTGCTAAGAGCGATATCTTATCTTTCTCATAACTAGATTCAGTATATTTTGATCGCTTTATGATTCTTAATATCCCTTTTTGTTTTGTGTCTTTCATGGCCATCTTTAATTTCCATGTTGGGATTTCAGTATTTCCAGATAGCACTATTTCTTTTATACCAATTTTATTTCCTTTTTCAATTTTTATAATAAATATTTCAGAGGCATTTATAAGCGTATCTTTTACTCTTGAAATATCTACGGCGGCTTTAAAAAATCCTTTTTCCCTAAAATACCCTCTTATCTTCGTTTTGGTTTGAAAAACTAGATTTTCTGTAATGGTTTTCCCAGTAAATAATTTTATTTCTTCCCGTAATTTATCTGCATCTCTTTTGCCAATTCCTTTGAAACTAAACTTAGATAATTTCATTCTTGCCTCAACAGCAATTGTCAGGTAGACAACCCCAGCAATTTCTTTGGTGACGTAAATAGCGACGTTTGAAAAAATCTCCTCATTCCATAAATTTTTTATGGCATTTGAAATATCATTGCTAGGTAAAATAATTTTCTGCCCCTGCCTTAACCCTGCAATTAATTTTATTGCTTGATGGTCAAAATTATCTGCTCCAATTACAAGAATAGGACCAAGTTCATATTCTTTTGGTTGGCTATAACTGAAATCTATATCTCCTAAAGTTATTCCATTTTGTCCGAAAAGGAAAAATGAACCAAGGATATATAAGGACAAAATATACCTCATTTTTTTGCTTCTAGTTGAATAGAAAGTTTTCCAAATCGCCTTTCTCTATTTTGATATTCTATCACTGCGCTAATCAAATCATTTCTCCTAAAATCTGGCCAATGCGTATCTGTAAAGTAAAGCTCTGCATATGCAATTTGCCAAAGTAAAAAATTACTTATTCTTCTTTCTCCACTTGTTCTAATAAGAAGTTCAGGATCAGGAATCCCTTTAGTTGAGAGATGCTTACTAACCAAGTCATCGGTAATTTCATTCGTAGTGAGAGTTCCATTATTTACAGCATGAGCAATAGATTTTATTGCCATTTTAAGTTCCCATTTTGCACTGTAATTTAAGGCAAGAATTAATGTTAAGCTGGTATTGTCTTGTGTTTCTATAATTAAGTTTTTTAGACTTTTAGCACAATTTTCAGGAAGGCCGTCAATATCTCCAATCATTAGTATCCGCACCCCATTTTCCATTAGTTCAGGTGCTTCTTTCATAATGGATGCGACCAATAAATCCATTAATCCGTCAATCTCATTTTGTGGGCGACTCCAATTCTCTGTAGAGAAGGCATAAAGCGTTAAAAATTTAATCCCTAATTCTTTCGCTGTTTTAATGCTGCTTCTTACAGATTCTACCCCTTCACTATGTCCGAATAGTCGATTTTCTCCCCTCTCTTTAGCCCAACGACCATTTCCATCCATTATTATGGCAATGTGTTGTGGGATTTTTTCAGGGATTATATTTGCTATTAAATCAGTCATAAATTATCTGAGGATAACGAAAGTAACTAAATATTCTTGCCCAATCAACTAAATATTGTTTTTACAACAAAAATACAATTATGAAAAGCTAGCGTTAAAATAGTATTTCGATGAAAGACAGTAAGGTTATTCAGCAAGAACAATTAGCTTATTGTCAATTAATTCAACCACGCCACTATTAATGGAAATTGAAATGTGATTAGCATCTATTTGTTTAATCATAGTATTACTTCCAGACTCTTCAAATTTTTCTGCTAATTCCACAATAATTTCTCCTGTTTTTAAAGAAGAAATAATAGGTGTGTGGTTATTTAATACTTGAAAAGTTCCAGCTTGCCCAGGAAGTGAAACTGACACGACTTCTCCGTCAAATATTTTGTTCGTAGGCGTGATAACGTTTAATTCCATGATTTAGGCTTCAGCTAACATTTTATCTCCTGCAGCAATTACATCTTCAATTCCTCCTTTTAAATTGAATGCAGCTTCAGGATATTTATCAAATTTTCCGTCTAGGATGTCATTAAATGCTTTAATCGTATCTTGAATATCAACTAAAACACCTGGTATTCCCGTAAACTGTTCTGCAACGTGAAAGGGTTGAGATAAGAAACGTTGAACTCTTCGTGCACGATGAACAATTAACTTATCTTCTTCTGATAACTCGTCCATTCCAAGTATCGCAATTATATCTTGTAATTCTTTGTAGCGTTGTAGTGTTAGTTTTACACGTTGTGCACAATCGTAGTGTTCGTCACCAACAATTTCTGCAGTTAGAATCCGTGATGTTGAATCCAAAGGATCCACAGCGGGATAAATTCCAAGTTCTGCAATTTTACGAGAAAGTACTGTTGTTGCATCTAAGTGAGCAAAAGTGTTTGCTGGTGCCGGATCTGTAAGGTCATCCGCAGGAACATAAACCGCCTGAACAGAAGTAATTGAACCACTTTTTGTTGAGGTAATTCGTTCTTGCATTGCGCCCATTTCTGTTGCCAATGTTGGTTGATATCCTACTGCTGAAGGCATTCTTCCTAGTAAGGCAGAAACTTCTGATCCTGCTTGTGTAAAACGGAAGATGTTGTCAACGAAAAATAAAATATCTTTTCCTTGCTCTTCGCCGTCTCCATCTCTAAAATATTCTGCAATAGTTAAACCTGAAAGAGCAACTCGGGCACGTGCTCCAGGAGGCTCATTCATTTGTCCAAATACAAATGTCGCTTTTGATTCTTTTAAAACTTCTAAGTCTATTTTTGTAAGGTCCCAGCCTCCAGCCTCCATTGAGTGCATGAATTCATCGCCATATTTTATAATTCCAGACTCGAGCATTTCGCGCAACAAGTCATTTCCTTCTCTTGTTCTTTCTCCAACACCTGCAAAAACAGATAAACCTCCGTGTCCTTTTGCGATGTTGTTAATTAATTCTTGTATCAAAACTGTTTTTCCAACTCCCGCTCCTCCAAACAAACCAATTTTCCCGCCTTTTGCGTATGGTTCGATTAAGTCGATTACTTTAATTCCTGTGAGTAAAACCTCAGTTGCTGTTGAAAGTTGGTCAAATTTTGGTGCTTCACGGTGAATAGGAAGTCCACCTGTGCTATCCATAACATTGATTCCGTCGATTGCCTCACCAACTACATTAAATAAGCGACCTTTAATTTTATCTCCCGTTGGAACTTTTATAGCCATTCCGGTAGCAATCACAGGCATTCCGCGCATGAAACCATCAGTTGAGTCCATGGAGATTGCGCGTATAGAATTTTCACCAATATGCGATTGCACTTCTAAAACAACCCTTGTTCCATCTGCTCTTCTTACTTCAAGTGCATCATAAATATTTGGTAGAGAGACTCCGATTTCAAATCGAACATCTACTACTGGTCCGATAACTTTTGAGATTTTTCCTTCAATAACTGACATCTTTACTATGTATTTTAATTTGGCGCAAAGATACATATTTTTTTAAGTGACTCATATTTTTGAGAAACTTTTTAAATCTTATTTCTGTAAATTCTTTAGTAAAAATTTTACAGGGAAATACGAAAATAAACTGCTGAGTGTGCTCACTGAAATGAGTATTAAGAAAAAATCCTTAAGCGCTAATTTTACAGGAAATGGCATGCCAGCTCCAGGAATCTGTATTAAACCAAATTCTTGTTGCACTAAACAGACGGTATATCCAACGAGCAAACCTAAAAGAATACCGGCTCCCGAAATCAACAAGCCCTCTAAGAAAAAGATTTTAAAAACATTCTTCTCGGTGAGACCCATGCTTTGAAGGGTCTTAATATTTTCTTTTTTTTCTACAAACAACATTGTTAGAGAGGCGACTAAATTAAAAGTGGCAAGAATAAAGATAAATATCATAATGAAAACAACAATTAATCTCTCCGATTTACTTGTTTTAAAAATTAATTCGTTTTTTTCATAATTTGTTTTTACAACAAAGTTATCTCCAACTACGTCCATGATTTTAGTTTTCATTTCGTCATTTGATATCTTGGGCAGTACATCAATATAAATATGAGAAAGTTCGCTAGAATAGTTTAATAAGTTTAGGGTATTTTCTAAGGGCCAGAGTATTTTTTCTTGGTTGATTTCAGTGTTGTAATTCATAATACCTGCTATCGCAATCTGTCCACTGTAAAATGGTGTTTTTCCAAATCGTATTTTTATATTTCGTTTTGGCGCATAAATTAAAATTTGCTCGTGTTCACTTTGGAAGCCTTTTTTTGCGTTAAGCTTTTGCATAAGATCCACTCCAATTATTCCATAAGCAGCACCATTTTTTTCTTTAAATAATTCATTTCCTGCTAGTAAATGGGATTTAATCTTTATAGATTTTAGAAAATTACTTTCAACTCCTATTAAGGTTGCGTTTACCCATTTCTTTTCGTGCCTTAAAACGACAACTTCTTCAAGCCCTTTTGAAAAACTTGAAACTCCCTTACATTTTTTTATTTCGCTCCAATTAATTTCACGCTCATCAAATGTTTTTCTTTTTTTTGCTGTAATCGTTATATCCGGTTCAAATTCACTGTAAAGTGATTCAATCATTGTTTCTATTCCATTAAATGCTGAGAGCAAAATAATTAATGCTGCAGTTATTACAAATACACCAACAATAGATATTCGCGTAATTAAGGTAATAACATTCTTCTTTCTTGAAGAACGGAGATACCGAAACGCTATGTAAAAAGGTATATTTATGATTATTTTTTTAGAAGCTCATCAATTTTCAGTGCATAATCAAGAGAATCGTCAATATGGAAGGTGAGACTTGGTATTTTTCGCATATTTTTTAGGCGTTTCCCTATATCTAGTCTTACTTTACCTTTATTCAAGTTTATATTTTCCAACACAGTTTGTTTATCCGGCCCGGTAAAAATACTGAGGAAACACCTTGCGTGAGAAAGATCAGATGTAACGCGCACGATTGTAACTGTAACCATTGCACCAAGGCATATTTCTGCACTGTGTCTTTGGAAAAATACAGCAAGCTCAGTTTGAATTACTGCCTCAATTTTATTTTGACGAATTGATCCCATAAAAACAAAGTTAAAGAATTTAGACGGATACAACTCTATATGCTTTGAAGTTGAGCGCATAAATACAATAAACTCACATGCTAATTTAGTGATTCCTCTCTTTTTCTTTCATTTTTAGGGATTAGTGTATCTTTGCATAATGAATTCAATTCGTCAAATTTTTAATTATTCGTTTAAGTATAAGAAGCTTGCTTTTTTGACTATAATTGGGAATTTACTTTTCACCTTTTTTAATCTCCTTTCCCTAGTTTTATTTATTCCTTTTTTACAACTTATTTTTAGTTCTGAAAAGCTGAAAACAGTAATCCCAAAGCCCACCTATTCTGGAGATATTTCCCTGCTGCCTGAGTTTATAATTAAGAGTTATAATTTCCAGATGCACGATATGGTTATTCACGACCCTAAGCAAGCATTATTTTCCGTTTGTATTATGGTATTCTCAGCTTTTTTTCTGAAGAATCTTTTCAGATATATGGCAATATGGTTTCAATCGGAATTGCGTTTTTCAGTTGTAAGAGATGTCCGCGATGAATTATTCGAAAAATCCATTCACTTACCCTTATCTTTCCATACGCAAGAGCGAAAAGGAGATTTAATTTCTCGAATGAGCAGTGATGTTGGAGAAATAGAAAATGGCGTAGTTGCACTACTTGAAATACTATTTAGAGACCCCATCTCAATTTTTATACATATAGTTTCATTATTTTATATAAGCCCAGCTTTAACATTAGCATCTTTTTTCTTACTTCCTATTTCTGCATTTGTAATTTCTCGTGTAGGAAAAAGCCTAAAAAGAACAGCCCAACAAAACCAAGAACAGCTCGGCTTATTAATATCATCAATAGATGAAAGTTTAAGCGGGGTTAGAATTATAAAATCTTTTAATGCAAGTGGATTTATTTTTAATCTGTTTAAAAAACTAAACCTACGCCACCAAAAGTTACATACTAAAACCATGCGTAAAAAAGACGTTTCTTCTTTGTTAAATGAAACAATAGGAGCTGGTGTGATGATGTGCTTGGTTTGGTTTGGAGGGCAAGAGATTTTAGAAAACACGAATAATGGTTTGACGGGAGAATTATTTTTAACCTTCATTATTATTTTTTCACAATTATTACGTCCAATTCAATCAATATCTAATGGTATGGCATTAATGAATAAAGCTAAAGTTTCTTTAGATCGAGTGAATGAAGTGCTTCAGACAGATGAGAAAATTACAGAAAAGCCAAATGCGAAAACGATTGTAGATTTTAAGTCACAAATCAGTTTTGAAAATATTTCTTTCAAATATGCTGAAGAAACCATAATTTCTTCATTTTCTTTAGAGGTTAAAAAAGGAAAATTAATTGCTATTGTTGGTGAATCAGGAAGCGGAAAATCTACACTCATGGATTTACTCCCTCGGTTTTACGATGTAAATGATGGGTCTATTCTAATTGATGAAGTAGATATTAGAGACTATAAAATTGCGGATTTAAGAGGATTAATTGGAATTGTATCTCAAGAGTCTATTCTTTTTAATATTTCTGTTTTAGAAAACATTGCTTTTGGCGACCCAAATCCAGATAGAAATAGAGTTATTGAAGCTGCTAAAATCGCAAATGCCCATGGTTTTATTTCCGATATGGATGAAGCTTATGATTCAATAGTAGGCGAGCGCGGTAATAAATTGTCTGGGGGACAAAAACAAAGATTAAGTATTGCTCGAGCGGTATATAAAAATCCAAAAATTTTAATTCTAGATGAAGCAACATCAGCTTTAGATACAGAATCAGAGATGTTGGTTCAAGAAGCTCTTGAAAAATTAATGCAAAATAGAACCTCTTTTGTAATTGCCCATCGCTTAAGTACAGTAAGAAATGCCGACGAAATAATTGTATTAGCAAAAGGAAAAATTATAGAACAAGGCAACCACGAGGATTTAATGAAAAAAAGAGGTGCATACCAGAAGTTTTGCACACTCCAAGGTTTGAAGTAATCTATAGCTTCTGAACATTATTAAAATACATTTGTTAAATTTGCAACATAAAAAAAACAAAATGACTCTCCCTAAAATTACATTTTCTACTGAACAAGAAACTGACTTTTATAAAGTTCTTCGTTCTAGAGTAAACAATTATTTTAAAGAAAAACAAATTTCGCGTCACGCAAATGCTAATATGGTCTTCAAGACTATTTTTATGTTAGCCCTTTATTTAGTTCCTTTTGGCTTTATCCTATTTGCTGAATTATCTAATCCTGTGCATTATTTCATGTGGGTTTTAATGGGCTTTGGAATGTCAGGAATTGGGCTTTCTGTAATGCATGATGCCAATCATGGAGCGTATTCTAAAAATGAAAAAGTAAATAAATTTATTGGTAAAGTGATTTATTTTATCGGAGGAAGTGATGTGAATTGGCGTATTCAACACAATGTTTTACATCATACGTATACAAATGTTGCTAATATGGATGAGGACATTGAATCAATTTCATTTTTACTACGATTTTCCCCTCATACGAAAAGATACAAAATCCATCGTTTTCAATTTATATATGCTTGGTTTTTTTATAGCTTAATGACAATATTATGGTCTTCCACTAAAGATTTCAAGCAAGCCCTTCGTTATAAATCCAAAGATTTAATCAAAACACAAAACTTAACATTCACAAAACACTTAGTTTCAATCATTATCACAAAATTATGTTATTACGGACTTTTTATTGTTACACCACTGGTCTTGTCTAATGCCCCTTGGTACTTTATTATTTCAGGATTAATAACAATGCATTTAATTTGTGGTTTGGTATTAGCAGCAATTTTTCAACCTGCACACGTTGTTCCTACTTCTGACTATCCTCAGCCAGATAGTACAGGAAATGTGGATTCTGATTGGGCAATTAGTCAATTATACAATACTACTAATTTTGCGCCAAAACATCCAATTTTCACATGGTATGTTGGAGGGTTAAATTATCAAGTTGAACATCATTTATTTCCAAATATTTGTCATGTTCATTATCCAAATATTTCTAAAATAGTGAAGCAGACGGCTCTTGAATACAATTTACCTTATCATTCTTATAAAAACTTCACGTCAGCATTAATAGCACATACTAAAATGCTTTATAATCTTGGGAAGTATGATGATGCCCCTGCTATACATTAATTTATTCTCTTGAAACTTTAGAGGATACCGGTTTTTTTGGTTTAAAAATTAATCCTTGTTAAAAATCCGCTTAGATAAATTTGTTTGGTGTGTTCGACTTTGCAAAACGCGATCTCAAGGGACAGAACTTATTTCAAAAGGACAGATTAAGCTAAATTCACAAACCACCAAACCCTCAAAAGAAGTAAAGCTTAAGGATGTAATTTCATTTCACAAAAATAATGCGGTTTTTTCATATAAGGTTATAGAATTATTAGATAAACGCGTTGGCGCAGCGCTCATTGAAAATTTTATTATAGATATTACTCCAATAGAAGAAAAGGAAAAATTTAAAGCATATCAGCTAGTGCGGCAAATTTATCGGCAAAATGGAGATGGAAAACCCACAAAAAAAGACCGTCGAGATTTAGATTCTTTTTTTGAAGATATTGATTAGAAACTTAAAATTTTTTAGTTTTTTTGAAAAAGGTCTCTTATGCTATAAAAGTCAATCTTTCCCCGATGATATTATTTATGCTAATTCCATCTTGAAAAACAACATTACCATTAACAAATGTCTTTTCTATGGTATGTGAAAATTGAATCCCTTCAAAAGGTGACCAAGCACAAGAATACAAACAATTTTCTTTTGTAACGATCGGTGATTTTTTTTGGGAAATAACCACTAAATCTGCTTTATAGCCCTCTCTAATAAAACCTCTCTCTTTTATTCTAAATAAAATGGCAGGAGAATGGCACATTTTCTCAACAACTTTTTCAAGACTTAGCACACCTTCTTTTACTTTTTCTAACATCGCTAGTAGCCCGTGTTGCACCAATGGTCCTCCAGAAGGAGCATTAAAATAGGATTGGGTTTTTTCTTGTAAAGTGTGTGGTGCGTGATCCGTTGCAATCACATCAATACGATTATCAAGCAAGGCCTTCCATATTCCTAAGCGGTCACTTTCTTTTTTTACAGCCGGATTCCACTTAATAAAATTCCCCTTTGAATTGTAATCTTTTTCTGTAAACCACAAATGATGAATACACGCTTCAGCAGTTATTTTCTTCTGTTCTAAAGGAATTGTATTGTCAAATAAGTGTGTTTCTTTTTCTGTAGAAATATGTAAAACATGTAAACGGCTCCCATATTTTCGCGCCATAGAAACAGCAAATGCAGACGACTTATAACAGGCTTCTTCACTGCGAATTATAGGGTGTTCTTGTATCGGAATATGTTCACCATAGAGCGTTTTTGCTTTTTCCAAATTTGTTTTTATCGTATTTTCGTCTTCACAATGAGTTGCAATTAACATTCCCACTTGAGAAAAAAGTCCTTCAAGTGCTTTTTCATTGTCAACCAACATATTTCCTGTAGAGGAGCCCATAAAAACTTTAATTCCGCAAACATTTGTAGGGTTCGTCTTCAAAACCTCATTTAAATTATCATTTGATGCACCCATAAAAAAAGAAAAATTAGCTATTGAGCTTTTGGAGGCTATCGCATATTTTTCTTCTAATAATTCTTGAGTTAATGCATTTGGAACTGTATTTGGCATTTCCATAAAAGAAGTTATTCCTCCGGCAACCGCTGCCCTAGACTCAGAAAAAATTGTCCCCTTATGTGTCAGTCCTGGCTCTCTAAAATGAACTTGATCATCAATACAGCCTGGAATAATTAATTTCCCACTTGCATCTATTTCAACTGCCCCACAGTTATTTTCAAGGACCCCGCCAATTTTTACAATTTTATCCTCTTTTATTAGAATGTCAGAGGTAAATACTCGGCCTTCATTTATAATAGTTCCGTTTTTCAGTAGATAATTCACAATTTCATTTTTTTCATTTTCCAAACACCAAAAATTGCTTCTTTAAAAATCCCACTGCTCATTTTGGAAGTGCCATGAAGGCGGTCCACAAAGACAATTGGCAATTCTCTCACTTTAAAACCATGTTTTAGCGTAGCATATTTCATGCAGATTTGAAAGGCATAGCCTTTAAAGGGATTATTTTTTAATTGAATTGTTTTAAGAACATCTTTATGGTAACACTTGAAACCAGATGTTGTATCGCGAATATTTATTAATAAAATTAATCGGACATAAACACTTGCAAAATAGGACATTAGAATGCGTTTCATAGGCCAATTTTTTACACTGCCTCCCTTACAATAGCGCGATCCTATCGCAAGTCCTACGCCTTCAATACAAGCCTGTCTTAAGTCTTTTAAATATTTTGGATTATGCGAAAAATCGCAATCCATCTCAAAAATATAAGTGTAATCATTTTTTATTGCCCACTCAAAGCCATGAAGATAAGCAGTTCCCAAACCCATTTTAGCACTTCGCTTTTCTAAATGTATAAGTCCTGGAAATTTTATTTGCAATTTTTCTATCTCTTGAGCCGAACCATCTGGTGAATTATCGTCAACAAAAAGAATATGGTAGCCTTCTTGTAAACCTATTATTTCCTCTGTAATTAAGGAAACATTTTCAATTTCATTGTATGTTGGAATTATAATTAATGTGTCGACTAGCATCTTAAAAACGAAGTTAAGCAATAAAGATCAAAATATATTGTGACTATAGCTTTTAAAAAATGATAGAGGCACAAAAAAACCCGATTTTAAAAAAATCAGGCTTTTTTTTAAATATATTAATAAGATTAAGCTTCTTCTGAAGTTTCTTCTTCTTCACTAAGCTCAGTACTAGTTGTTGAATTTTCAGTATTTTCTGCAGCCTCACTAACATCTGTTGCAACAGCCACTTCTTCTTCAACCTCACCTTCAGCTTCTTCTCCTTTAACTGCTCCACGAGCCATTTTTACAGAGACAACAACTGCATTTGCAGGGTCTAGAAATGTAATTCCTGGTATATTGATAGTATTTACACGGATAGCACCACCAATATTTAATGTAGAAATATCTAATATAATTGCTTCCGGTAAATCTTTGGAAAGACCAACACATTGTAGGCTCCTAAAAACAAGCATTAATTTTCCTCCAGCCATAACACCAGGAGAAGAACCAACAAGTCTAACAGGTAATTTTATACGAATAGTTTTAGTTTCGTTTAATTCTAAAAAGTCTACGTGCTGTATGGTATCTTTTGTAGGATGTTGCTGTAATTCTTGGATAATTCCAACTGCAGTTTTTCCATCAATATTTAACTCAACTTGGTAAACATCTGGAGAATATACGATTTTTTCTATCGCCACTTGCTTTACAGAAAAATGTGTCTGTTGACCCTGTCCGTAAAGTACACAAGGAACTAGTCCCGCAGAGCGCAGACTCGAAGCATCCTTTTTCCCTACGTTCGCTCTAAGCGAACCGCTCAATTGTACTGTTTTCATTTATATTTAATTTTAAGAGATTACAAAATGTGAACTAATTGATTCGTTATTTACCAATCTTTTGATAACATCCGCAAACAATTCTGAAACAGAAACGACTCTGATTTTAGAATTCTGCTTCATCAATGGAATTGTATCAGTTACAATTAGTTCCGTTAATTTAGAGTTTGATATTCTATCATATGCAGGACCACTCAAAACTGCATGTGTACAAAAAGCCCTAACACTTTTAGCGCCTTTTTCAATTAATAAATCTGCAGCTGTAGTAAGTGTGCCAGCCGTATCACACATATCATCAATAATAATAACATCTTTACCCTTAACTTCTCCAATGACAGTCATTTCTGCTATTTCATTGGCTTTCTTGCGGTTTTTATGGCATAAAACAAGACCGCAATTTAGATTTTTAGCGTAGGAATTCGCTCTTTTAGCTCCACCCACATCAGGTGCAGCAACAACTAAATTATCAATATTAGTAGTAGAAATTTCCTTTAAAAATAATGTGGAAGCATAAAGATGATCTACTGGAACCTCGAAAAACCCTTGAATTTGATCTGCATGTAAGTCCATTGTAATAACACGATCAACTCCTGCAGCCATTAGCATGTTTGCAATTAATTTTGCGCCAATTGCAACTCTAGGTTTGTCTTTTCGATCTTGTCTTGCAAAGCCAAAATAAGGTATAACAGCAATAATTTTTCTTGCTGAAGCCCTTCTTGCTGCGTCTACTAATAAAAGAAGTTCGAAAAGATTTTCAGTGGGGGGCATTGTTGATTGTACAATAAATACATCTTGCCCTCTAACTGTTTCTTCAAATGAAGGCTGGAATTCCCCATCACTAAAGACAGTAACTTTAACATCTCCAAGTTTTCCACCAAAATTTTTGGCAATATTATTCGCCAATTTTAAAGATGCCCTACCTGAAAATATTTTTACGCCCACTTTTTTTTCTTAATAAGGTTGCAAAATTAAGGTTTTTATTTTTTATAAAAAAATCATAGTCTTAATAAGCTTTTAAATAAGCAAAAGTAATACTTGAGTTTTGGACAATTAGACTAATTTTGTGGTGATGTCAACCAAAAAAACCATTCCTTATTCTCTCTTTGGGCGCTTAATTAAGTATGCCCTTCCGTACAAATACTTTTTCGGGATTTCCGTCATTTGTATCCTTTCCTTATCAATTTTAGGGCCTTTGAGGCCATATATTATTGGAGATATGGTTGACAAATACATTATCAAAAATCAAAATCAAAATAAATTACTCTTTTGGTCAATGATTGTAGTTCTAATTTTGACATTGGAGGGAATCTTACAACTTTGCTCCACCTACATATCTAATTTATTAGCGCAATCTGTCATTCGCGATTTACGAAAAAAGATTTTCCAGCATTTGTTATCATTTCGTATGCGTTATTTTGATAAAAATCCAGTTGGAGCTATGGTTACACGTGTTGTTTCAGATCTTGAAGCGATAACGGAAGTATTTTCCGCAGGGATAATGGAAATTGCTGGAGACATTATTTCATTGTTTTTTATTCTAACGCTAATGTTTATTACAAACTGGCAACTTTCTTTAATGACATTAATCCCAATTCCATTTTTATTAATTGCTACCCGCATTTTTGCGCGCGCTATGAGAGACTCTTTTAAGCTTGAGCGACAGCAAGTAACGCGACTAAATACATTTGTTCAAGAACGCTTGACGGGCATGTCGATTGTCCAGCTTTTTAACCGGCAAAAGAAAGAGTTTGAAAACTTTGAAGAGATAAATAAAGGCCATAGACAGGCACATGTAAATGCAGTTTGGGCAAATTCTATTTTTTTCCCAATAGTTGAGCTTTTATCTTCCTTATCTATCGCCTTTCTTTTAGTTTGGGGAGCACTTAACGTAAGTGGAAAAACACAAGTAGAGATTCGCTTAATGTATGGGCAGATAATTGCTTTTACTTTATGGATTTACCAACTTTATAGGCCAATTCGACAGTTAGCAGATAAATTTAATGTTTTACAGAGAGGAACCGTTCGAGCAGAACGTATTTTTGATGTTTTAGATGAAGAAGAAAATGTGCAGGCAAAGGGTTCAATTGCTAAGCTTGACTTTAACCAAGCGATTATCTTTTCGAATGTTTATTTCGGATATGATTCAAAAAATAGTATATTAAAAAACATTAACTTAGAAATAAAGCCAGGAGAAACACTCGCTTTTGTTGGTGCAACAGGTGCAGGAAAATCTACAATCGTAAATCTTTTAGGACGTTTTTATGAATATGATAAAGGTATAATTTCTATTGGCGGTACAAATATTAATGAAATAGACATTGCTTACTTGAGAAGTAATATTGCAATTGTTTTACAAGATGTTTTTCTTTTTTCAGACTCTGTACACAACAACATTACATTAACGGATGAAAATATTAGTAGAAACCAAGTAATAGAAGCAGCTAAAGCAGTTGGCGCTCATGATTTTATCATGCAGCTATCAGGAAATTATGATTATAAAATTGGCGAAAGAGGAGGCGTTCTCTCCGTAGGTCAAAGGCAATTACTAGCATTTATTCGTGCTTATGTATACAATCCACATATATTAATTTTGGATGAAGCAACATCAAGTGTTGATAATGAATCGGAAGAATTAATTCAAAAAGCTACTGCAGCACTTACTAAAGGTAGAACTGCTATTGTCATTGCGCATCGTTTGTCCACAATACAAAAAGCAGATAGAATTGTTGTGTTAGAAAAAGGTGAAATTGTGGAACTTGGAAGCCATAAAGAGCTTCTGAAAAAAAATGGTGCTTACCGAAAATTAAATGAAATGCAGTTCTTTGCAAGAAATTTTGAATAATAAATAGTGTCTATTTAACCATTATCGAGCTTTTTTTATTTGAAAACATGAGAAAAAATCCCCATTACTAACTTAAATAATAATTCAAACCTATCAAATTATAATTAGTAGCTGTAATTTATATAAAAGGAATTGAAATTCAGGGACATACAAATTATATTTATTACAAATTATAAAAAATGAAGCCTCTTTCATCTTGGCTATCTGAACCAATGACTATTGCGATTGCAACTATTGCCTTTTTGGTATTGATGGTTCTATTCATGATTAAAAATACGAATAAGAAAGATTAGTATTGCCTTAGTTATTTTTCTTGTTAATCACTGCGACAACTTCTTGTCAACCTCAATTTTTAATCAAAAACCCCTCTTTTTTCCCCATTTAAGGTTGTAATTTGTTGTGCAATAGAAATTTTAAACTAGAACTTTTGAATGAATCTTTTGTTAACTAGAATCAGTATTTTTGCATTAATTTTTAAAAATGATTAAAACAGACATAATTATTATTGGTGCAGGGCCAGTTGGTTTATTTACAGTTTTTGAAGCAGGCCTTCTAAAATTAAAATGCCATTTAATTGATTCCTTGCCTCAAGCTGGAGGACAGTGTTCTGAAATATATCCTAAAAAACCAATTTATGATATTCCGGGTTTTCCAACTATTCTTGCTGGTGAGCTTGTTGATAATTTAATGGAACAAGCTGCGCCTTTCAAACCGGGATTTACGCTGGGAGAAGCCGCCCTTTCTATTGAAAAAGATAAGGAGAACCAATTTATCGTAAAAACCGAAAAAGGCACAGAGCACACTGCGCCTGTCGTTATTGTTGCTGGCGGACTTGGTGTTTTTGAGCCGCGGAAGCCACCGATTGAGAATTTAGCAAATTATGAAGATAAAGGAGTTGAATACATTATAAAAGACCCTGAGTTTTATAGGGATAAGACCTGTGTTATTTCTGGAGGTGGTGATTCTGCATTGGATTGGGCTTTTTTTCTAGTTGATCAGAAAATTGCCAAAAAAGTCACTTTGGTCCACCGAAGTAGCTCTTTTAGAGGGCACCTTGATTCAGTGCAAAAAATAATTAATCTTGCACAAGCTAATAAAATCGAATTAATTACAGAAGCAGAGGTAATTGATTTGGAGGGCACAAATCACTTAGAACGAATAGTTGTAAAACATCAAACCACAGGAAATAGAACAATAGAAGCAGACCATTTCATACCACTTTTCGGTTTAAAACCCAGCCTAGGTCCGATTGCAGATTGGGGTTTAGAAATAGAAAAAAATGCAATTAAAGTAGATCCTAAGGACTATTCAACTGCTATTCCTGGAGTTTATGCGGTTGGAGACGTAAATACGTATGAAAATAAGTTGAAACTCATTCTTTGTGGCTTTCATGAGGGAACAATGGCTGTTCAGTCAGCATTTGCTAGAATATACCCAGATAAAAAAAATATCTTGAAGTATACAACTGTAAATGGAATACAAGGGTTTTAAGTAATATAATTACCAAACTTAATAAGTAGTTTTAACCTTTATTGACTTTATGAAGAGATTCAGAATAAATGCGGTTATTATTTTAGGAGTGCTTTCTTTGTCAAGCATCTTGCTAGTTCAATTACTTTGGGTTCGAAAAACAATTGAAATTCAATCAACTAGTACTGCAATCCAACAAAAATCTGATAGTTTAAATTTGAAGGAATTCTCAGAACAAACAAACTTAGCATTGAGAAATGTTTTGAATATTATCTCCAATGCAATAGAAGATAGCTCAGAGCATTATGGCGCGATTAAGCAGTTAAACGTAAATCAATTTAAAGTAGATATAATACAAGAACTTGATCCCTATTATTTGGAAACATTATTAAAAAAAGCACTTTATAATCAAAACATTCACGAAGATTTCACTTTTGGTATATATGATTGTTTTACCAATCAATTAACTTTTAGTAAACTATATAAATTTACCGATGACTCCTTATATAAATTAGTTAATAATAATATAATTGGTTTAGATTCTGCACGACTAAAATTAAAAAATGATGGTCATTATTTCACTGTTTTTTTCCCAAATGTCCAAAATAAGCTTCCACAAAACACTGTTTTTCTTTCTCCATGGGTTTATATATCAACAATCGTGTTCTTAGTTTTAATTTTTTTCGGGTTTAGTTTAGCTACTATTATTAAGCAAAAAAGATTATCAGAAGTGATAACAGATTTTATAAATAATATGACGCATGAATTAAAAACGCCCATTGCAACAATTAGTTTGTCTAGTGAAATGATTATGCGACTAGAGACCGATGATGATGTAGAAAAAGCTAAAAAATATGCCGGAATTATTTTTAAAGAAAATAAAAGATTAGAAACCCAAGTGGAAAGGGTGTTAAATATTTCCACTTTAGATACAGAAAACACCACCTTAAATAAAAAATCATTAGATTTTCATGAACTCCTTATTGAAGTTAAAGATACTTTTGATTTTAATCAATTGGCAAATGGCGGAAAAATATTAATTGAAAACAATGCAAGTATTTTTACAATTCAAGCAGATCCTATTCATATAACTAATGTAGTTTATAATTTACTAGATAATGCTGTAAAATACAGCACTACAAAACCATTAATATCGATTACAACAAAAAATGAGCGAAATTATTTAGTTATTGAAATTAAAGATAATGGAATAGGTATTCGGAAAGAGGATCTAAAAATGATTTTTGATAAGTTCTATAGAGTTTCAACAGGAAATATTCACGATATAAAAGGATTTGGTCTTGGATTGTTCTATGTTAAACTGATTATTAATGAGCACAATGGATCTATAGATGTTAAAAGTAAGCTTGGAGAAGGAAGTACTTTTACCATTAAACTTCCTTATTGATTTTAAAATCATGCTTAATTTAAAACACCACAAAAATTTTGTTTGTTAAGCTATTATTACCCAAAGTTTAATCATTTGTAATTTTTTTATGTTTTTTTTAAAAAAAAGTTTTTTTTTCTAAATTATTAATTTATATTTGCTAAGTGGTTTTTGTTTACCGCTAAATTGTAATTATATTCCTAAACATATTTTTTAATTTTAAAACCAAAAACAATGAAAAATTTTTATCAAGTTCGAGATTTAAACTCTAAATTCTCATTTCAAGTAACACTATTGTCTTTATTTATGTTTTTGTTATCGTTTAGTTCGATGGCTCAGGAACAAATTACAATGTCTTTAGAGTGGTTAAGTTCAACACCAACTACCGCAGATTTTCAAGTTAGATTAACAAATACTGGTAATCTACCTGTAAAATTTAATAGCATGATTGTTCGTGGTAAGCATGCTGAAAATTTAATAACTCAAGGTGCAACATTATCTTGGACAGCTTTAAATAATAACACAAATTCATCTTGGAACAATTGGCCAAATTTTACAAATGTATTACCATATAAAGCAGACAAAAAAATGTTAAATTATTCATCAAATGTAAAATTTTTCGATTCTGAAACTGCTCCTTTAATCCCTTCTGGTGATGGTTTAGTTGTAGGATCTTTTAGATTAGCAGTTAAAGGTGGAACATGGTCTCCAAATACTGATTTTGCCTTTGATTTTGAACCTACTGCAGCTGTTATAGGTTATGTAGATGGTTCTAAATACGTTTCAAGTTTAGCTACTCACGGAAGTAACATTATTTGTCTTGTTTCAGGTCAGTCTCAATTAGGAGTTGCTGAAAATTCAAATTCAGACTTTAGTGTATATCCAAATCCTACTAGTGGTAAATTTAATATTACTTTACCTGCAAACATTAAAGCTAATGTTTCTGTAGTTGATGCAGAAGGGAAAGTAATTTTAGAGAAAAATAATTTATCTAATGGTGCTTTAATGAATTTAGGAAATGTAGCTCCAGGAGTATACTTAGTAAATATTTCCTCTGAAAATGAAGTTCAAACTATAAGAATAGTGAAAAACTAAATTATTTATATTGTTTAAAAGGGTTGTGAGAGCAACCCTTTTTTTTTGCAAAAAACTTAGATTTATTACAGTTTAAAATTGATTTTTATTTCCTTCATACTATTTTAATTTAAATGAAATTTAACTCTGAATTATTATCAAATGAAATTCACAGAAACCGCAACTTTAATTTTCTTTTATTCTTTGTTAAAAAGAGCAATTGTATGGTTATAATAAATAATTCTAACTTAACATTAAATTTCTCAATTGTGTTTTCACTAGTTAAATTGATTAATCATTAGATTGGAATGCAAGTCTCCCCCACGATTTAAAATACGGGGCGGCAGAGGAATTATCTAATGATGATCAAGTTAGAAAAGTCTATTTAGGACAAAAATTTGTTCTAAGGAATAAATCAACGTATTAAATTTACGTGACCTGTAACTTCAATTTTCTTCTGTTCCTGTTCACAAGAGCGATATTGTAGATCGTAAGCGTAGATTCCGTCTTGACATAGAATTTCTCCATAGCGCCCGTCCCATCCAATTGAATAATCATTCGATTGGAAAACAAGCTCTCCCCAACGATTGAAAATTCTTAACTGCCATTCTAGAATCTCAAAGTCTGTTATTGGCCTAAATAGTGTATTGTGCTCGTCCTCGTCTGGCGTGAAAGTATTTGGAATATATAAAGAAGTGGGCTCAATTATTACTGTGAGAATCATCGTGTCTTTACAGCCGTATTGGTTTGTAACAATTTGAATGGGATAGTCTGAACCTGTAGTCGTATAATTGTGAGAAAAATTCGCAACACTTGAAGTAAATCCATTATTATCAAAATTATAATAATAAGAACTAGCACCTTGAGATAAATCGGTAAAAGTGATTAATCCTTCACATATATCTGTTTGCTCTGGTGATACGGAAAAACCAGCTACTGGCCTCGGGTAAACGTTAATAATGTCCTGCTGAAGGATATAAAGTGTATCAATACAACCCGCTAACGTAATCATTGTCAATCCAACACTATAATTTCCTACGCTTGTGTACAAATGCCCAGGGCTAAATTCAGAAGATATCCCTCCATCTCCAAAATCCCAAGTATACAAAACAGGAGAATCTGTTTGACTTAAGTTGACAAATTGAGCAACAGAAGGAGCACAAAGCAAACTATTTAAATAAGCAAAATTTATTTCCGGTGAGCTATATACAAAGACATTTGAATAAACAGTATCTATACAATCTTCAAAAGCTCCAATAAGCATTACATCTTGATTACCCGGAACAAGAAATTGAACACCAAAAACATCAATAGTATTTGCTGAATTAGGCAGTGAATTTGGACCAAAATTCCATGAATATTGTGTAGATGGTGGCCCTGAAACACTTGCATCAAAATCATATAATTCTAATAAGCCACATAAGGAATCTGAATGCACAAAAGACATCACAATGGATTCGTTTAAATTAATAGTTAAGCTAGCTGTATTTGTACAACCTGGAATATTACTAGTTTCTAATTGAACAGTATAATTCCCTGCTTGCGGAAAGGTAAAGGATGGTTGTGAAAGTGTACTTTGGTCTAAAGTCGTTCCTGCAACACCAAAATCCCAATTATATGAAAGAGTATTGCTTGCATTACTTTGAAATTGAACCGTTAAGCCAGAACATTCAATTTCCGGCGGTAAAATAATTGATCCATTTGGAGCATCAACAATAAAAATCGAATCTACAAAACTACTTTGGCAACCTCCATTATTCCCATTTAATAAAACAGCATGGTAACCAGGAGTTGAAAAATTTACATTTTGAACATTTATACTTGTTGGATTTTGAATCGATGAAGAAGCATCAAAACTCCAAGAATAAGTTGCATTTGGATGCGATGTTTGACCACTGAAATCAACAGCATTATTTGTAATGCATATAGAATCTAAGGCCGTCCACGAAACAACAAAAGGAATATCGACAATAATATCCATATAAGCTGTATCTGTGCAAGGCATTCCGGGGTTAACAATTAAGCGTGTTGTATAATTTCCTGGTCCAGGGAAGGTATACGATGGAGAAAACAAGGAACTTACATCAGAGTTTGACGCTAAATTTCCGAAATCCCAAGCATATGTAGAACCTCCAAAAGAGTTGTTAACGAAATTTACATTTAAACCTTGGCAATAAGATACAAAAGTTGGAAGTTGTTCTTGCGTTGGTAAAAGAGCTTGTAATGTAATGTTGCAGTTAAATACGCGGAATAAAAAATCTCTTACTGTTTCTCCTATCAATACCCCATTTCTATATTCCTGCACTCTTACACCTACGACAAATAGTCCAACCATACTTGGTGTTACATTTAAAATCCCTGTGCTAGCATTAATAGATGACGTGGAACCTGCACCCATTGGATTCAATGCCGAATAGGTGGCATCCCATTGAACAGGAATATAAGGAGGAGCCGGAGCTTGATTTGGCATAGGATTTACAGAATTTGCTCCTGCAAATGGTGTTACTAATGAATAAACTAGTTGATCTCCATCTGGATCTGTTGCAACATGGTTAAAAGTCAATTGTTCAGTATTACACAATAAAATTGGTGGGTAATTCGTAAATCTTGGACTGCTATTAACAGTAAAACCAGTTTCAGATCCTGGAACATGCGTAGTAAGTGTAATTCCAGTGTCGTCAGGGTTAATTAAATTTGTAATATTTGGCCCCCTGCAACATCGTTGATAGGAAACATTATATCCACCTACTACTGGTGGTAGAGTAACTACAATAGTATATATTGCGCGTTCAACACATATATTTGAAGGTGGAGTAGCACAAGGGTTATTAAATGTGTTTGGAAGAATTATACTTCCTGGAAATGGTACGTCTAAATTTTGAAATACAGCGCCGTTTGCAAGAAAAATTGTAAGAGCAAGCGGGTCGTCATAAGCTGCTCCTGTTGAATTACAGTCGCGATATAGTGTGATAAAAAACCGATATTGGTTATTACCTAAATAATTATAATAAATATCTCCCCCAATAATATGGGAGGCCTTGGCTTGAAAGCTTATAAATAATAGGAAAATAAAAAATAATCTTTTCATTGAAATAACTAACGTAAAATTAAGCTAAACGTTGGGTCTTTTTATTAGAAATAGTATTAATAAATAGTATTTTTATAAGTGAATTCATAAAATTCTACAATTTTTTGCCCATTTACAATTTTTCCTGCTCCTTCAGAAAGGAATTTAATTTTTTTTGAAAATAGTTTAGCTGCAGCACTTTCATAAAAGTCTTTTCTTGTTGGATGTTCAGGATAACAAATATTAAATAGTTCATTTTGAATATTTTTACTTAATATTTTTGTTATGACAGACACAACATCTTGTTGATGCACTAAATTAACTGGTGCCAATCCATTTGCTATTTTTTCTTTGTTTAAAAAAGAGAGTACTGGGTGTCGACCATTACCTAACAATCCCGCCAAGCGTAAAATAGTAGTATTTATAGACTTATTGCAGCGCAAATACTGTTCTGCAATAATTAAAGGGTGATTTTCCTTAAATGGACTATTTTCGTTTACTATTTCGCTAGTGTCTTCATAAACACTTATCGAACTGACAAAAATAACATGTGTATTTTCCTTAAAACAATCTGCAATTGACCGGATTGTGGCAGCATAATTTTTAAAATTAGAGGGAGGCAACATTAAAATTGCGCTATCTACAGTTTTACATTTTTCTTTGATGCTATCCGCTGAAAAATTATCAAAATCTAGGCTTACTAAAAAAGGATTTAATCCATCTTCCTCAAAGGCCTTCAATTTCTCGGGAGAATGAGTTGCAACTTGCACAAAATAACCCTGGGTTTTTAATTCTTTAGCCACAGGGAATCCCAAGTAACCACAGCCAAATAATAAGATGTTCTTATTCATAAATTTAATAAACGTAAATAAAACGAAAGTGTTTTGGAAATTTTGTTGCCGAAGGATTAAACTTCTAGAAAATCAATTTTATATAAAACGGGTCGGCTTGGACTAGCATCATTTTCAAAAGGCGCCATTTGCATTTCTAAAAGATATTTGCCATCTAGGATTTTATTTTCAACGAAAATTAATTCAGTAATTGTTCGCTCTAAATTTGGCTTGTTTGGAACATTCCAGAAAGCATGATGAAAGGCAAGTTCGCCCTTATCCTCTTCGCGATCAACAGAGGGTAAATCTACTAATAGATGTTTTACTTCAAGTTCTTGGAATAGTTCAATTATCGAAATATCCAAATAGGGAGGATTTGTATTGGAATAATTCTTTTCACATTTATCTTTTTCATTAGGCAAGGTTCTTATTAATAGTGCCTCAGAAAATTCTTTATCTATGTCTTTAGTGATTTGCTCTGCAGTAATTATTCTATCTCCATTTGCCAATGTTTTAGGTGTTATTGAGATCAATGTCGCTTTAAAAAAGTACTTTTTTAATGTCTGATTTACGGAAAAGACTTCTTCTGTAATGTGTCCACAACATTCTGTGTGCGTCCCATGACCATGAGGATTGAAAAAAACATCACGAAAATTAACATTTCCACCTTCAGCAACGCTTCCCAAAAATCCATTTTCCCGAACGGGGACAAATCTTGGCGGATCAACATACCAAGCACGCACATTTTTAACGCTTGCAGTTAAACCCATCGATAAATCTAATGGCTTGTCAGTATCGATGAATTGAGTTGAATTAAGAAATAATCTCATAATCCAAAAATAAGAATTTCTATCGTGCTATTCATACTTCGTTGTTGAAATAGTTTTTCAAAAATCTGCTTGCGCTTCGTCAATCTAATTTATCTTTGCAGTATGGAACAAAATCAAGATAGACTTAAAGATATTATTTCTCATTCCAAAGAATATGGATTTGTATTTCCCTCATCAGAGATTTACGATGGTTTAGCAGCAACATATGATTATGGTCAACTCGGTGCAGAATTAAAAAACAATATAAAAACATATTGGTGGAAAGCAATGGTGCAAATGCATGAAAATATTGTTGGGCTTGATGCAGCAATTTTTATGCACCCTACTATTTGGAAAGCTTCAGGTCATGTTGATGCATTTAATGATCCCTTGATTGACAATAAAGATTCAAAAAAACGCTATCGTGCAGATGTTTTACTCGAGGAGCATATTGAGAAAATCCGACAAAAAATCGATAAGGAAATCGCAAAAGGAATAGCACGATTTGGCGATGACTTTGACCAAGAGCAGTTTAGAAAAACCAATCCAAATGTTCTTAGAAATCAAGAAAAAATTGAGGATATTGAAGTAAAGATGAAGGCTGCATTGGAAAATAATGATCTTGAGGCCGTCCGTAATCTTATAATAGAATTAGAGATTGTTTGCCCCGTTTCGGGATCTAAAAATTGGACGGATGTTAAGCAATTCAATTTGATGTTCTCTACTGAAATGGGTTCAGTTGCTGGAGATGCTTCTACCATTTATTTGCGTCCTGAAACAGCTCAAGGTATTTTCGTTAATTTCTTAAATGTTCAAAAATCTGGGAGGATGAAAATCCCTTTTGGAATTGCACAAATCGGAAAAGCGTTTAGAAATGAAATCATTGCACGACAATTTATTTTTAGAATGCGTGAGTTTGAGCAAATGGAAATGCAATTTTTTGTGCGACCTGGAGAAGAAATGAAATGGTATGCATACTGGAAGGATTTACGAATAAAATGGCATAAAAATCTTGGCCTTGGCGATAATCTTTACCGCTTTCATGACCACCTAAAGTTAGCACACTACGCAAATGCCGCATCCGATATCGAATATAATTTTCCGATGGGATTTAAAGAATTAGAAGGGATTCATTCAAGAACAGACTTTGATTTAAAACAACACGAGTTGCATTCTGGAAAAAAACTTCAGTTTTTTGATCCTGAAATGAATGAAAGCTATGTTCCTTTTGTCATTGAAACCTCAGTAGGATTGGATCGTATGTTTTTATCCGTTTTGAGTTCAGCATATACAAATGAAATTCTTGAAGATGGATCTGAGCGCGTTGTTCTAAAAATACCTGCAGTTCTGGCGCCGTATAAAGCAGCCATACTTCCATTAATTAAAAAAGATGGGCTACCTGAAAAAGCAAGAGAAATCATGAAGGACTTACAATTCGATTTCAATTTGCAATACGATGAAAAAGATTCAATTGGAAAGAGATACCGTCGTCAAGATGCTATAGGAACACCTTTTTCAATTACAATAGATCATCAAACATTGGAAGATAATATGGTAACTGTTCGCGATAGAGATACGATGCTTCAACAAAGGATTTCAGTTTCTGAGATTGGTTCAATGATTGAAAAGAAGGCAAGTTGGAAAACAATCTTATCTAATTTATAACATCAGTTTTTGAGAAAAATTACTATTTCCTTTTTCTTTGTAATAATTTTAAGTTTTAGCCCTTGGTCCCAGATGATTAATAATATCACTGGCACTGCTTTCACGGACGCTCCCTATTTTGACCAAAAGATAATCTATGCAAACAGAATAAAATCAATTGAGGGGACTTTTTCACGTAAAAAAGATGGAGATATTATTCGTGCAACAAATGATGTCTTTAACTATAAATTTGATTCTTTAGGTCGTCTTGAATCTATTTTGGAGACTAAAACTGATGCTCTAAAAAAAGATACTACTGTACAGTTTTTTTTTTACGATTCGCTCAATCGACTTGTTATGCAGCGTAAAACAGAATTTGGAGGAGTTTCCGCCTATTATTTTGACTTTGATTCTATTGGTCGAGTTGTTAAAATAACTCAAAAAAGAGATGTTCTTGACAAGTTTGGAAATCTCAAGCAAAGTTTTTTAATGAACCAAGAATATAAAAGCTATGAACAAAGTTCTCTTGGCTCTAAAACAATTGTTTCTAATAACTACAATTTACCCTACAAAGAAGAATGGGAAATACGAAATGCAGATGGTTATTTGTTAGAAAGTATAGAAAACTTTAAAATGATAGAACTTTTAAAAAGCAAAAAATATTTTTACAATGAAAAAGGATTGCTTTCTAGCATTGCAATTTATGAAAACAATACACCTAATCCGATTGAAGAAAATATTTTTAAATACGATGTCTTGGGCAATCTTATAGAAAAACACACGAAGCGGAATGGCATTTTCATAAAAGATTTACAAATTATTTATGATAACAAAACCCAATTTTTAGGGTCTTTTATCCAAAGAGAAGTAGCTTCAAATCTTATGTATATTGTTCGTTTTAAAGATTATAAGTTTTATTAATCGTTTGTTATATTTTTGTTAAACAACTAGTTTATTTTCTAAGAGCTTTAAATTTACCATAAACTTCATGCTATGAAAGAATTTTTATTAACACTATTTACTTTTTCTTTTTGTGTAATTATTTCCGCCCAAAAGGTAGATTATGATAATTCCTCAAAATTATTCATGGGTGTCAATCTAGGTGGAACATGGAACACAACAGATGTTAAGTACAAACTTGGAGCCGGATGGGGATTAACATTAGGCAAATCATATAATTACAATTATGGTAAAATAGTGAGCTTTGATATACGTGCAAGGTACTTATCTGGTAATTGGTATGGACAAGATACAAGCATTTCAAGTTTAGCAGACTATTCTGGGACTGCGCTTTCGTATTACAAACCCCAAGGAATCATTCACAACTTTAAATCTAAAACACGCCGTTTAGCCTTAGAATTAGTCGTTCACTTGAATGGTCTGACAGAAAAAACAGGTATAGACCCTTATGTCTTTGGTGGAATTGGCCTAACATTCAACCGAACGTATGGAAACTTATTACAAATTGATAGTCTATCAAATTATCAATACCCTGCTGATTTAAATGCACTTGACGACACCTACGAATCTGTTTTAGATGGCTACGACGCAAAAAAATATGAGGTGAATGTAATGCCAAGTCTAGGTTTTGGTTTAGGCTACCAAATTGGAAAAGCAACTACAATTGGTATAGAACACAAAACCACCTTCACACAAAAAGATGTTTTTGATGGAGTAAGTAATTCAAGTCCAAGGTCTAAAAATGATCTTTACCATTATACTTCATTGTATATTCAATTTAGAGTTAATAAAACTCCAAGGGAAAATCCTTTACCAAATCAAACAATTTCCTGTCCAAAACCAATTATTAAATTCAGTAATTCTTCTAGGGACAACAGTATTAGTACTTCACCACAATTTACAATTAATGCTTCAGTAACGAACGTTGCGGGGATGTCAAATATATCGCTCTTAAACTCGTCAAATATTATGGTTCCCTATAGCTACGATAGCTCTTCGAAACAATTAAGTGCAAATGTCATACTTAATCCAGGGATAAATATATTTACACTTACTGCAACCAATGAATGCGGAACTGAGCAAAAAACAATTACCATTCAATATAAAGATTGTATAGATCCTAGTTTATCTTTTATAAATCCAATCTCTGAAAGGACAACTGTTATTTATCCGTCTTTTACCTTCAGTGCTACAATTAATGGATTACAATCCACACAAGGGATATTAGTTTATCAGAATGGAGTTTTATTAAATAACATTAGTTATAATCCAACAACTCGTATTCTACAAGCAAATGTAACGCTTCAGCCAGGCCTAAATACATTTACAGTTTCCTTAACCAATAATTGTGGCAGCACTTCTTCAAGTACCACTGTAAGCTATGAGAACTGCATAAAACCTAAGATAACCTCAACTAATCCTATAACAAATACAGTAGTTTCTCTGTCTGCCTTGCGCCTAAAAGCTACAATTGATAATATCACATCAAAGGAAAATATTATAGTTACACTAAATGGAAGACAAGTTTCCACCACGATATATAATACAATAACTAAAACGGCAGATATTAGCTTACAACTTTCTTCAGGAACGAATACGATAATTATCTCAGCTACTAATAATTGCGGATCTGATATTGAAACAATTATTATAAATCTAAATGATTGTATTGCTCCTGTAATAACAATTAATGGAAGAAATTCTGCAGTTTCCGCCGCTGCTTATTCATTGTCAGCAAGTATTGTGAATATGCCTTCAAGAGAGGGAATTACTGTAACTCTAAACGGCTCTCCCCAAAGCTTCACTTTTTCTAATGGGCAATTAACAAGCAATATAAATTTGCAAGTAGGAGAAAATAAATTAATCGTAAGTGCAGTAAGAAATTGTGGTACCGACTCTAAAACAATTATTATAAATCTAGATGATTGTATTGCCCCTTTAGTAACAATTAATGGTAGAAATTTTACAGTTTCTGCAGCTGCCTATTCATTGTCAGCAAATATTGTGAATATGCCTTTAAAAGCTGGAATTACTGTAACTCTAAACGGCTCTCCTCAAAACTTTACTTTTTCTAATGGTCAATTAACAAGCAATATAAATTTGAAAGTAGGAGAAAACAAATTAATCGTAAGTGCAGTAAGAAATTGTGGTACCGACTCTAAAACAGTTAGCATTATTTATACAAAACCTATAATTAAACCGGCGGTTGAGGAGAAAAAAGATGCTAAACCATCCGCTCCAATTCCTGAAAGAAAAGGAGGGGGATAACAAGTGCGATTTTTTCTTGCCTTTACTACTTTTATTGACGTTTTTTTTCTATCTTCGCAAACTCTAAAAAAATTATATTATGGCGATTATAGGTAAAATCCGTTCAAAGTCAGGATTACTCGTTGGTATTATTGGTATTGCATTATTATCATTTATTCTTGGCGATTATCAAAGTTTCTTTGGCTCAAGTGAAGGAGAATACGGAATTGGAACAGTTTATGGGGAAAAAATAGATCCAAATAAATACAATGAAACTAATGGAAAAGTTCAAGATCAAGACAGAGGTGAAGCTCAAAAGGAACAAAAGGAATTTACTGAAGAGGATATTGAAAAATCACAAGATAAAGCTTGGAATTTTTTAGTTGATTCGACAATACTAAAAAGAGAATACGATGCTCTTGAAGTTTCAGTAAGTGATAGAGAATTTAATGCTTATTTAATGGCAACTGATGGCTTTCCTATTTTAGAAGATTTATCAGCTCAGTTTTTTACTGATTCTTTGACTGGACTTGTTTCAGAAAAATCTACTGTTGAGGGGCGACAAAAATTAAAATTAACAATAGACAAATTAAAAGCAAGTAAAGAACCTCAAGCTGTTCAACAATGGAAGGGCACAAAGCAATACTACACAGATCGTCGCAAGCAAGAAAAATACCTTGCATTATTAGATCAAGGGGCCTATGTAACAAAATTGGAGGCAGAAGCAGAGTATTTAGCTCAGAAGGAAACAAAAAATATTTCCTTTGTTGCTAGACGCTATGATGAAATTAAAGATATTTCTGTAAAGATTTCTGAAAGTGAATTAAAAAACTACTACGAAGAACATAAATCAGATAAAAAGTATGCAAATCGTTCATCTTCAAGAGAAGTGAAATTATTTGACGTCTCTGTTGCTCCTTCAAGAAAAGATAGTTTAATGTTTAATAAAAATTTGAACACATTAAAGGCTTTGTTTTTACAATCTGCCAATGATTCTATTTTTGTCGCAAAGAATAGTGATCGTAATATTTACTTTTCAGATAAGCGTTCAACAGCAGTGCCAGAAGGAAATGAAAAAGCAAATAAATTTCAAACCTATCCAGCTAGCCTAGATTCTATTTTTAAGTCTACAAGTATTGGTCAAATTGTTGGTCCATACACAATGCAAGAAAATGTCATCATCTCAAAAGTGCTTGGTTTTACTCCAACTCGTTTAAAGGCTCGTCACTTATTGATTTCCACTAATAGTTCAAAAGATGAAAAAGTTATAGCTGCTAAAAGAAAGACTGCAGATAGCTTGTTAAAAGTGATAAACACGAACAATTTTACTGAGTTGGTAACAAAATATACAGAAGATCCAGGATCAAAAACAACTGGTGGTCTTTATGAAAATTTTCTAGAAGCAGAAATGGTTAAGGAATTTGGTTCTTTTTGTGCAACACAAGCTATCGGTAAAATCGGAATTGTAAAAACAGATTTTGGATTTCATATTATCGAAGTCCTTGAAAGAGACGCCACTAAATTCCCACTACTTGTCTCGGTTTCAAAAATATTCAAAGCTTCAATTGAGACCATTGAAAACAAGGAAAGTGAAATCACTAATATTTTATATAAGTTAGATCGGTCAATTTCAAAAGTAGAAGACCCAATTAAAAAAAGTGCCCTTTTTGATACAATTGTGGCAAGGTCAAAATATTTCCCCCGCGCTATTGTTATAGAAGATAATAGTCCAAAAGTAACGGGCTTCACTACTGCTGCAGCGTCGAATAAAATTCTTGAATTAGCTTATGCAGAGGAGGCGTCAGTTGGTAATTTAACATCTTATCCTATAAAAGATAAAGATAAATACGTCATTGCAATGATTTCTTCAATTAAAGAAAAAGGAGAGCCTAATTATGAGCACATAAAAGCAAAAATGAAGGAAGATCTTTTAATTGAAAAGAAATCGCAAAAATTAATAACACAAATGCTTAAATACAAAACAATGTTAGCACTTGCAAAAGCTTCCAACACAACAATTATGAATGCTGAGATTTCATTTTCAAATCCTCAAATTACCGGAGGTGGATATGAACCAGAAATAATTGGGGCATTATTTGCTTCAGTGATAAAAGATAAAAAAAGAACCTTGCCTTTGAAAGGAAAAACAGGGGTTTATGTTATTCAAATTGATAAGACAACTAAAGCCCCAACTGCAGCTAATTATAAAATTGAGCGAGAGCAAATGTATACTGCACTTAAAGGCTCTGTTCAAGGTCAAGCCTTAGGCGCTTTAAGAAAGAAAGCAGATATTGTTGATAATCGTAAATTAAATGAATTGCGAATTCGGCTATAAATTTTTTAATAGCTAAAACCTACTATAATACGCCTTTAAAAATATAAGTACTATTATTTTTTACTTGTAATTGTTTAAATTACAATTCAAAATTAGTATCTTTTCATAAAATTTTTAAATATATTCTTTTCTTTAATAACTATTTAAATGTTTAAATGTGTTATTTATACGATTTCTATTTTGTCTTTTTTGGGCTCGACCTTTGTGTTTTCCCAAGCAGATGATTGTGCCTCAGCAAGTCAATTAACAAACGTTAGTAATTTTTGCTCAGGAAATGCATTTTATACTAATGTTAACTCAACAGCGAGTCTATTTCCACAAGCAACTTGCATTACGGGTGTTGCTTCGGAGGATGTCTGGTTTTCCTTTACTGCAATTGGAACGGATATATTAATTTCCGCCTCGGGAATTGGAGCTGGCGGCACTATGAATAGACCAAGAATAGCTATTTATTCAGGTAATTGTGCTACAACAATCAATCAACTTGGCTGTGCAAATGGAGTAGCTGGAAGTGGTATTACTCAACTTTATCAATCTGCCTTAATGCCGGGTACTATTTATTATATTAGGATTAGTACGCTCACTAACAATGAAGGAACATTTGAATTGTGTGTGAATAATTATACTCCCATATCAAATCCTGGCGCAGATTGTAGTGGTGCATCTTATTTATGTAGCAATAATCCAGTTAGTGTTGGTGTTTTAAGTGGTGGTGGTATTAACACTGATGAACCTGAGGCATCTTCTTGCATGGAGGTTCCTGGAGCTGATGAGGGAAATTCATCTTGGTTTACTTTTACCTGTGCAACTCCTGGTCCTTTAACTTTCGATATTATACCTGTTAACCAAAATGATGACATTGACTTTATGGTTTTTCAACTATCTGGAACTAATCCCTGTGGAACCAGAACAGTTGTTAGATGTAATGCTTCTGCTTTTTTAAATCCAAATGGAGCAGTTGGTTTAAATCTAACAGATACAGATATTTCTGAAATGCCTGGTTTTAATCCTGGAAATAATTCTTATTGTCAGTTTGTAAACATGACAGTAGGAACGAGTTATGCTATTTTAGTTAATAATTTTAGCACATCTGCAGGTTTTACACTTAGTTTTGGAACAGGAACAACTTCAGGAACTTTTTTAGGTCCGAACCCAATCATAACAAGTAGTTCAACTCTAATCTGTGCTGGTCAATCTGTGACTTTTGATGCATTAAATTCTACCAATATTAGTGCTAACGGATATAATTGGAATTTTAACAATGGCGGTTCCCCGACAAGTGCAGTTGGAGTCGGACCTCATACTATAACTTATTCAAATCCGGGTACTTATACAGCCATATTAAATGCATCTAACATAGCTGGGTGTTCTGATGTGGCATTTACAACTATAAATGTAAGCGCTGCTATTACACCAACTTTCACTCAAATTACTCCCATTTGTAGTGGTCAGCCAATTAATCTTCCCACTATTTCAACAAATAATATAAGTGGCTCATGGAGTCCAAATATCAATACTACTTCAACGACAACATATACATTTACCCCTAATCCTTCAGAATGCGCTATTATAACGACGATGACAGTTATAGTAAATCCTGCCCACACCATTTCTCAAGGATTGGATTTGGAAAATTGTGTAAATATGCCAATTCAACCACTCTTATTTACATATGGAGGAGGTGCATCAGGAGCCAGTATTATAGGACTTCCATCTGGTTTGACGGCACAAACCACGGGCTCAACTTTAACTATTAGTGGAACACCGACAATTACAGGAATTTATCTATATACTGTAACTACATCTGGAAATAATTGTCAGACAGTAACTACTTCTGGAACTATAACAGTTACCAATTCCATTGCCTCTAGTTTTAATACACTTGGTCCTTTTTGCCAAAATTCATCTGCAGCTTCTTTACCTTTAATTTCAACCAATATTCCAGGAATATCTGGCACCTGGACTCCCACAACTATAATCACATCAATTATAGGCATTCAAACATTAACTTTCACTCCTGACCAAAATCAATGCGCAAGTACAACGACAATAGATATAGAAATTACCCCTTTAAACATACCATCTTTCCTAGCGTTAGGTCCCTTTTGCATTAACGAAGATGTTTCACAAATTACTTTACCTCAAACTTCTATTGAGGGAATTGCTGGCTCTTGGAATCCTCCACTAATAACATCAAGTATTGTAGGAAGTTCAGTGTATTTATTTACCCCAAATATCAGTCAATGTACAGATTTAGGTTCATTATCTATATCTGTTCTTAATCCAATTATTCCATCATTTGACCAATTAGGCCCATATACACAAGCTGCTATTCCTGCACCCTTACCAATAATTTCAAATGATTCACCGCCAATAACAGGTTCTTGGTCACCAAATGTAATTCAAACAAGTTTGATAGGTCAATTTAATTATATATTTACTCCAAATATAAGTATGTGTGCTGTTCCTGTATCCATGGATGTTGTTATAGATGAAGAAATAATTTTCTATATTCCAAATTCATTTACCCCAGACCAAGATGAGCATAATCAAACTTGGGGTCCAGTATTTACACAAGGCTTTGACCCCTATAATTTTGAACTTGAAATATACAATCGCTGGGGAGAATTAATATGGTTGAGTTATAATGCTACAGCTAGATGGGATGGAACCTATGGAACTAAATTAAAAGGAGTTCAAGCAGGGATTTACACCTACAAAATAAGCTATAAAATTAAAGAAATTGATAAACGAGTATCCGTGACTGGTCAAGTCAATTTAATAAGATAGATAAAAATCTACTTCAGAAAATTATCGAAGAAATCACCAAGTGTAAAGACTTTATTTTCTACTACAACAGATTGTATCTGATTAGCACTCAAAAAGCGAAGAATTACGCGTCGAGAATTTTCATCATTAGTAACCATGTTAAAAGTAGCGAGGTGCGTCTTTTCATCAAAGTTAACTGTAAACATTTTCAAATAATATTTACCATAATCCCCTATATTTTCTTTAACTACCGATTCAGGAAGTGTAATTTGAATCTTGCCACTTTCTTTTCCAGAAAGTAAATTTGCCTTAGATTTACAAGATGCTGAATTTACAGTTTGAGCTGTTAATGTCACGCTAAATAAAAGAATACAGAGGGAAGTTAATAAAGTTTTCATATTCATCAGATTGATATTTAAAGCTAAAATACAAAATTAATCATCACTTTTATATAAATGCAAGAATTATACCTTTACTTACAAAAAAAACGATTAGAAGCCGGCTGCGATGAAGCCGGAAGAGGTTGCTTGGCTGGACCAGTTGTGGCAGCGGCAGTTATTTTAGATCCAAATAAGGTAATATTAGGCTTAAATGATTCCAAAAAACTAAATGAAAAACAACGATTAGTTCTAAAAGATGAAATAATTAATAAAGCTCTTTCTTTCGGAATAGGAGTTGTTGAGGTATCCGAGATTGATAAAATAAATATCTTAAATGCAAGTATCTTAGCAATGCATAAAGCAATTAGTCAATTAAAAATAAGCCCTGATTTTTTACTAATTGATGGAAATCGTTTTCACCCTTATCTTTCTATTCCTCATGAAACCATCGTGAAAGGAGACGCTAAATTCCAGTCAATTGCAGCAGCTTCTATTTTAGCAAAGACACACCGAGATTATTTGATGAACTGTCTACACCAAAAAAACCCAAGTTATGATTGGAAAACAAACAAAGGATATCCAACATTAAAGCATCGTAAAGCACTTCAGAACTTTGGTGTTTCAATACATCACCGAAAAACTTTTCGTTTGTTTGCGGTAAATAATCAGTTAAATTTATTCGATTGAACAAGAGAGTGTTGATTTAATAATAAAACACAAGGATAAATACCTGATGTAATCCATAGTTTTGTGAAAAACAATAAATGCGCAATCGTATTTTTCTAATAATTGTTTGCCTTGGCTTAACTGCTTGGATTTCTTATGTATCATATGATTTAATTCGTACAGACACTTCCTCAAATCTGCGCGATTGTTTCTCTTTTAAAGATGAATCCATAGTTGTATCTCACAATCCGAGGGAGATAAATTGGGAAGAAAATAACCTACAGGTTTTAAGTACAAGCTTCACTCTTTATAATTCAATTCTTAGTGCGATAACTTATGAAAGCTCTATTTTTTTAAGCACAAAGAGGCCTATTTTATTAATTGAGCGCAAAGATAACTGGACTAAAACTGAAGTTCTAGCAATTTTAGGCAAGGGCTTGTTCCCATTAAAATTTCAAGGAAAAATGAATTTTACTTTTGGAAAGTATAAGGGCCGCTTTTTAAAAAATGAACTTCTTTTATATCAAGGGGATTTAGATTTCTTTAAAAACTTTAAGATTGAAGTAGACAATAAAGCATCTTATTCAGTTGTCTATTTAAGTAAAAAAAATATCCGAACTTCAGATTTTTACAATAAGGAAGAAGGATCTTATAAATACACGAAAACTAAATACAATCAAACTAAAATTAGTGCTTTTGACGACGCAAAATTATTTGCAGGAATTTTACCAAATTTTTTTTCGTCTTATACCTTTTTTAGCATTTCTTATTTAAAAAAAATAGATAAAGAATTTAAAAATAGTGATTTCACTAAATGGCTAGATAAAGGGCTTGTATTTATAAGAAATAAAAATCAAAATGCGGTTATTTTTTATTTTAAAGAAGGGCAAAATCCTATTCAAAATTTAAATGAAAAATTAAATATTGAAGAAAGAAATGAAAGTTCTGCTAATTTTAAAAATATTCCTTTTAGCAGCTATTTTAAGCAAGATATTACCACAGGATTTTTTATAGAGGAATTTAATAATTTTGCTGTTATATCAACTGATAAAAGTTATTTAGACGAGATTGTAACAGAGATAAATTTAGGTAATTCACTTTCACAAGATGAAAAAAAAATGGACTTTGTTTATAGTGAACTTCCTGTTAAAGTAGCATCTCGGATTGTAACTAATAAGGAACATAAAGCAATCAATATTTTTCGATCAATAAAAATTGAAACAGAATACATTGCATCAAATAAAATCAATGTCGAGGAGCAAGAAAATGACAAAGATTATTTTACAATGAATATTGGTGAAACGATTAAGGATTTTATAGCCTTAGATGAAAGAGGAAATGTAATTGCTTTAACTGAAAGCAATAAATTAATCGGGTATATTAATGGACTTAGAAAATGGGAAAAACAATTACTCAATAATGATGTAATTTTAAAGGATTTCAAATCAGATAAAAACTACTCCTCTCTTCTACTAAATGGAGAATGCCAAGTCATTGATAAAAACGGTCGAATTATTTATCGTCTAATTGCAACTAATGGTATAGCTCCTCTAAAATTTAGCTCAAAAGAAGAATTTTTTACAGTTAATGGATCAAATAATTTTTCGCTATTAAACGGGAAAGGTTCTGTAATTAAGCAATTTTCAACAAATGGATTAATAAAACAGACAGGGCAGTATCAAAAAGATAAAAAAAATCAAATTGGAATATTAACCCAAAACATGATTTACTTTTTGAATCCTCAAAGTCGTTCAGTAACTAAAAAAATATCTTGTGATTCAAGTTTGCAATTATTTACAGATAATTTCTCATTGTTTTTTGCGGGAATAATAAATAATTCACTTCAAATAATTAATTCAAACGCACAAAGTAAAATATCGAAGATAAAATCAAATTCTAGTATCATAGGCCATTATTTTGAAAATAACAACCTTGTCCTATTGATAAAAAACACTAATGAAATAAGGGCGATAGATAATAATGGGATTGTTAAGTGGAAGAAAATAATGAATCTGTCAGAAATAAGCAGTTGTTCTGTGAAGTCAGGCAAAAATGGAATAATTTTAATTGGTATTCTTGACGCAATAGAGAATAAGGTATATTTATTAAATACTTCAGGCCAATTTATAGCTAATCAGGACTTAAAAGGTTCAGAGAAATTACAAATAACACAATTTGGTGAAAATGCATTTTCAATTTCAACTGTTCTTGGAAATGCGGTAATTCAGTACACTAAGTAAGTATAAATTTCTTTCTTTTTATTAGATTATGGTAGATGCTTGGTAAAGTCTAAGTTCGTCCCAAGAAACTTGATTGTTAAGCTCTTCGCGTATTTTTGATAGCGAGAAAAATTCTTTTCCTTCCAAAAGGGTTTTTATTTCTGCAATTCTTTTTTGTTCCATCACATCTCTTAGTTCAATTTTTTCTACTCGAATTAACTGTGCGAAATGCCCATTAATTGTGGATACTGAAAGCTGTCTTTCTTTGGCAATTTCATGAACGTCTTTCCCAAGGTGTACTAATTCTAGCGTTTGTTCATAGGTTGATTTTTTTTGCTCTTTAGGCGCTTTATTCTTTATTTTTAGTGGAATAAATCCAATGCCATCATCAAATTCTAGTAATGTTGTTACTTTGTTTTGCCTAAAATCATTTTGTATTACTGCTAATTTTGATACTTTGTAGTTCTCTATTTCTGAAACCCTATAAATTTCTTTTGTGATTTCTTTTCCATTAGTAAGTGCTTCAAAAAACAAACGAAGGCGCTTTAGCGTTAGAACTATTTGCAGTAATTCTTCGCATAAAGGCTCTAATTCTTCAACTACTTGCTTTGTCTTTTTAACTTGATTAAGTTCCAGTAATTTGCGGAAGCTTTCTAAAACTAAAGGGTCTAAGATATCAAAGAAATAAGAATATGCCGCGTTAATCCTTGAATTTATAAAGACTAGATCTGTTTTTTCAACTTGAAACAGCGCAGAAATTTGCTTCCTAAATTTTGTAGCTGGCTCATTCGTTTTTGCAAGTTCATCTGTAATTCGCTTAACCCAAGAAGTTTGTTTAAATTTCTCTGATTTTGAAGATAAAATTGAAATTGAACCTGAGTAGGATGTCCATAAAGCAAATGTGTCGTACCAATCAAATGCTTCTAAAATTTTATTTTTTAAAAACACAAACGTTTCTTTTTGGAGTGCAACATCTAAATCACTTAATTTAAATTTGGAGTTAGAATAGGCCATCATTTGCTGGTCGTTTGGAATGCCATTTAGCTTTAATGGATTTAATAGAATCAGTCCTTCTAGCGATCTTAAGCGAGAAAAAGCAACATAAGCCTGTCCTGGAGCAAATGCATCTGCCACATCTAATATTGCTTTTTCAAATGTTAAGCCTTGACTTTTGTGTATGGTAATTGCCCACGCTAATTTTAACGGATAGTGGACAAAAGTTCCCAAGACTTCTTCTTTTATCTCCTGTGTTTTCTCGTCTAAGGAATATTTAATATTTGTCCATTCAAATTTTTCTAGTACAATTTTCTTTTTCTCTTCAGGGAAGTTCACAATTATTTCATCTTTTGAAAGTGAATCAACAAAACCCATTTTGCCATTATAAAATTGCTTGTCAAATGAAACATCATTTTTAATAAACATAATTTGAGCCCCAACTTTTAATTCTAGTCGCGCATCCAATGGAAGAAGATGAGCTGGAAAATCTCCAGTGATTTCTGCCTGATAAGAATATGATTTTTCTTTCAAAAACTCAAGTTCACGAAGGTTCATTTCATCTGCTTTGTTATTGTGTGTTGTCAGAGTTATATAGCCTTTGCGATCTTCAATTCGTAAATTGTGTTGTACGTTTTTATTAATTAAGGTCAAATCTTCTTCTGAGATAGTATTATTTCTTAGGTGATTTAAAAGTTCAATAAAAACACTGTCAACTTGCCGATAAATTTTCTCGAGTTCAATATATATTGGTTGCTCTTCAGCAAAAACATCCGCGTTAAAAAAATGAATTCCTTTGTAATACAATTTCAGCAAGGTCCACTCATCATTTTTAACAACCGGAGGCAACTGGTGAAGATCTCCTATAAAGAGGACTTGCACACCGCCAAAGGGTAAATTTATTCTACGAACTGTCCTCATGGTCCAATCGATTGCATCCAATAAATCTGCTCGAAGCATACTAACTTCATCAATAATCAACAATTCTAATGAACGTATAAGAGAAATTCTACTGCGATTCATTGAAAAATGTCTTTTTAATGTTGTTTTGTTTTCTGACTTTATAGCAACTCCTATTTGTGGTGTTTTAAAATCTGGAATAAAAGCCCCGAAAGGCAGTTGAAAAAAAGAATGTATAGTCACTCCTCCAGCATTTAGAGCGGCAATTCCAGTTGGCGCAACAATTACCGTATTTTTATGGGTTGAAGAAACAATTTTGTGAAGTAAAGTTGTTTTACCAGTTCCTGCTTTTCCTGTTAAAAAAATGCTGCGATTTGTTTGATTGATAAATCGCTCAGTAAAAACCGCAGGGTCAAGGAAACTTTCTTGTATTTTTAAATTCATTACTTGAATATAAGCAAAAAAATCGGAAAAATAAAAAAAGGGATGCTAAACATCCCCTTTTGTCAGATTTTTATTTATTTCTTAATGTTGAACAATGAATCTTTTTAATTCGCCCTTACTGTTTTTAACAAGATAGAGCCCATTTGCTAATTTTTTTGTGTCATAGGTATAAATTAATCCTGAATCTATTACAATATGATCAATTAGAATTCCTGTTGCAGAATAGACTTCCATTTTATCAACTGTTTTTGAAGATATGGAAAGTTCATCATTTACAGGATTAGGAAAGACTTCAAAAGAAGTGCCATTTAACTCCGCCACTGAAGATGTGTTGTAAATCAAAGACAAATCATCCACCCAAATAGCAGAACCTATCTGCCCATCCCCCAAACTACTTATAACTATAACAGATAAACTATCTGGTGTGTTTTCACTTTCATATTCTACAGGTACGGAAAACCGATAAAAAGAAGAACTCGAAGATGTTGTGATGTATCCTCCAAATCCAATCATTTCTTGCGTCAAACTTGTTGCGTCCCATTTTGTTAGTTGTAAGATGATACCTGAAGTATCTCCGTTAACAGAGTTACATTTTACCCAGCCAACCAAAGAATCAGGTCTTGCAGTAAAGGAAGTGCCATTAATGAATGATTGTTGAAATAAATCAACTGATCCGATAAACATAATTCCGGGGCTTGGTGTTTCTTGCCCGGTACTATCATCAATAGTTGACATAGTTTCCACTTTTGCAGAAAAAGCCCCTCCATGTCGCTCTGTTGATTTAGTTACAGAAATAGGCATACCTAAAATAGATAGAGCATTTAAAGTCCCCCATGAATTTGGATCATCGTATCCAAAACTTGGCGTCCAACTTTCAAAACCCGCATTTGGGATGTTTTGAGCCTCTGCCGAAACAGCAAAAGTTAATGTTAAGATAAAAAGTAGTTTTTTAGTCATATTTATTTGTTTAGTGATATTAAGAATCTAAATTACAAAATAATAATAAAATAGAAATAAAATTTCTTAAGCATAAGAATACAAGGTGTCTTTTATTATTCCTAAAGAAATATCGATTCGGAAATTTGGAATATGAATTTGGTAATAGTCAATCAATAGCTCTAGTGATTTTTTAGTTGTTTCTTTCTCAAAAGTCTGTTCGTAGTTCCCTTCAAAATATATTTTTAATTGTTCGACTGATTGCTCGTCTACAAAATAAGAATAGGGAGATTCTACTGCTGTAAAAATTCCTTTTTGCAGGTCAAAATATGAGGCATTAGCTTCTTCAAAGTGCGGTAGATAACCTAGATTAACAATTAAACCTGTTAAAAATTCCAAAGGAAATGTATATAAATCTGTTTTGACTTCTAACAAGCAGATCTTTTCTCGAAGAAATTTAAATATGAGTGAATCTCCACCCTCAACTTTTAAGGTTTGTTTTAAAACATCAGCTATAAAAAAACACAGAATAGTTTTTTGTGGATTAGAATAAATTTCAGAAAGCGGAAGTGCTAAATCCATTGCGTTAATAATCCCGAGCTCTCTCTCTGCTCGCTTAAAATAAGTAAGCTCATAAATCCCTAGATGAAAAATAGCTAGTTTCTTTTTTCTAGCACCCTTAAAAATAAAACTAGAAAGTCCGTTGAGCTCAGTATAGAAGGTAAGAATTAAACTGCTTTCAGAATAGTTCTTTTTTGCTATTAAAATACCAAGATCTGTATTTTTCACTATTCTCTTGTCTTTGCTTTGAAATCTATCTTATAGTAGAATATTGGCAAAAATCCCAACTGCGTTTTTTGAGAAGTTGGTTCAGACATATCGTTTGGATCCAAGCGAGGAGCATAAGCTAAACTTAATAAGTTCTTTGTATTCAATAGATTTACAAGATCTAAGCCAATTTCATGTGTCATTTTCTTGGTGTTCATTCTCCAACTTATTTTCAAATCGACACGGAAATAATCTTTAAATTGTAAGCCGTTAAACAAAGAGTCTTTAAAAAATAATTCCTTGTTGGCATCTGTTTTCACTAAATCTACCAAGCCATATCGTTTTCCACCAGCAACTGTACATTTTCCACCAATTCCAAAAACTTGATTTTTACTTATTTTAAATTCTTTTCCCACTAGGATATTGGCAACATAATTTCCATTGAAAGAAGTATTACGCAGAACTCCATCACTTCCTTTGTACTTAGATTCGTAGAAGGTTCCAGAAAACAAGAAGAAAAAGGATTTGTCAAAGTATTTCTGAACAGTTAACTCAAGTCCATAATTATAGCCTGTTCCTGTATTCTGCAATGAATCTGCAAAAATTCTTGAAAATCCACTTCCCATATTAATCATAGAGAAAGAAGAAGCATTAACTTCAACAGGAACATTATAAAGGTGTTGGTAATACGCCTCTGTTTTAATACTGAAACCTTTATCAAAGAATTTTTCATACCCTAAAACCGTATGTAAACTTCGTGTAAAATCCATGTTTTGATTGTAATAATTGCCTGTTCCATATTTATCAAATGTGTAGGTATAAATAGGTTGTATTTGACTGTGCATTCCAGCACCAGCAGAAATTGACTGAGATCCATTCATTCGATATTTCATTCCAACTCGAGGTTCAGCAGGGCTTAAGCTATTACTCAATGAAAAATACTGAGCATGCAAGCCAGCCGACACATCCATATTTTCATTTACACGCCATTTCCATTGCACAAATGGCTGAGCAAGTAATGCCGAACCAGTGTAATTCCAACGAACTTTATATACTCCAGCTGTATCAAGATTAACTAAAACAGAATCTATTTGATCAAGTTGCATAAGGTCAAAATTAACCCCAGCTTTAATCGTATGCCGAGTATTTATTTTATGATTTATAGCAGCATAGGCAGAAATCTTTGCTATTTTAAAGGTATAAGCCAACATATTATAGATTGTATCTATTTCTATTGTTTCGCCAACAATCTTTCTTCCTTTTAAATAATCGTGTTTTGTGTGTTGGTCTTCCATTGCTGCAGCTATAGTTGCACTAAAAAATGTTTTTTCACCAAGTGTTTTCTTGTAATTAAAGCCAGAAAAATACATGCTTGTACCAAAATACTGGTCTCTGTCTCCATCTCCGTATAAGTCTGAGGTCACTTCTTTTTGATCTGAAATTTTAATTGCAATCTTACTTTTCCCTCCAATTCCAAAAAAGGATAATTGTGCATTATTTTTCAAAACCCAATTAAACTTAAAGGCAGCATCGCCATAAACAGGAACTGCATCCGTTCCTATTTTTATGCCCAATTTCTCGAATAGCGATAAAGTAGAATATCTTCCCATTACCAAGAAGGACGCTTTACCTTTTTTTCCCATTGGCCCCTCTGCCAAAAACTCAGTTCCTAAAAATCCAAATTGACCGGTAAATTCATGCTGTTTATTGTTTCCACTTCTCAATTTTAAGTCAAATACTCCAGCAGTACTATTTCCGTATTCAGCAGGATAAGCGCTCATAAGAAAATCTGAATTGCCAAGTATTTTGTTGTTGATAATAGAAACTGGTCCGCCTGAACTTCCAGAAATAGAAAAATGATTTGGATTTGGAATATCAACACCTTCCACGCGCCATAAAACGCCAAGGGGAGAATTTCCACGAACCACGATATCGTTTCTGGAATCATCAGATCCTCCAACTCCAGCAAAATTTGAAGCCATCCTAGCTGGATCCATCCTAGAACCAGGATAACGATTTGTTTCTGAAACACTAAATTGTTGTGTAGAAAGGAGCGCCATGTTATTTAATACTTCCCCTTTTCGTTTTGCCGTTACAGTCACTTCTTTCTGCAAGACAATCATTTCAGCCATTGGAACATTGACAATAACTTCTCGTCCGGAACCTACTTCAATTGTGGAAGATTTAGGATTATACAAAGCATATGTTGCCTCTAAACTATATTTTCCGATTGGCACATTTTTAATTTCAAATTCCCCATCAGCATTGGATAAAACACGAAGTAAATCTGTTTCATTAACTTGGATGCTCAGTTTAACACCAATTAAAGGAAAGTTTGTTTCACTATCGAAGACCTTTCCACGAACAGTTTGTGTTTGAGCAAATAAAGTTGCTGCAACAAAAAGAAAGAATGTTAAAGTAAATATTTTCATAGTTTTATAAGTTTTAATTAATCAAAGATAACTTGATTTTAACAAAAAAGATAATTAATTTTCGTAACTTAGAGGATGCAATTTGCATAAATCGCAAATAACCTCGCATATTGCTTTTTACATCACAAAATTTTATTTACAAGAATAGAAAAAAAATTGCACGGTTTTTGAAATACAGAATTTAATTATTAATTTCACATTAAAATACATTTTATGAAAACTATACTTTTTAGCACTTTATTATTTATCAGTAGCTCATTATTTTCTCAGGTTGAAAAATTAACATGGCATACAGACCTTGTAAAAGCAATAGAAATCTCCACAAAAGAAAAAAAACCCCTTATGTTGTTTTTCACAGGAAGTGATTGGTGTGGATGGTGCATTAGACTACAGAAAGAAGTTTTTTACATGCCGGAGTTTATTGAATGGGCTAACGATAATGTTGTATTAGTAGATATAGATTTCCCAAAAAATAAAAGTAAGCAAAGCACCGAATTGCAACAACAAAATAACTTATTACAACAACAATTTGGAATTCAAGGATATCCTACAATTCATTTTGTTCGCCCTGATAAAATAGATGGAAAAACTAACTTAACAAAACTTGGAAATACAGGATATCGCGCTGGTGGCCCAGCTGCTTGGATTTCAGAAGCAAACACTTATATTCAAGCTGAATAGTTAACATAAATTTGAAATCTCATCGTATTCAAAGCCCTTTGATTGCAAATATCGAAGGGTTTTTTGTTTTCTCTCAAAATCATTTTTTTCTGATTTAAGCGAAAGCCATTTTTTTTCATATAAATTTTGAGCCATTGATTTATACTCTGTTATATCAATTGACGACAACGCTTTTGAAATTAAATCAGTATTAATTTTCTTTTGAAATAAGCCCGCTTTTATTTTTTGTTTGCCCCATTTATTGTTTCGGAATTTCCCAATAGCATAACTAATGGCAAAACGTTCTTGATTAAAGAAATTACATTCCGATAAATGCGCTATTATACTTTTAAAGTCAGTTTGGGTTGAATCGAGAGTGGCTAACTTTGTTTCAATTTCAAACAAAGACCTTTCTTGGTATGCGCAATACGCTTCCAACTTTAAGATAATTTGTTCTTTTGAATACTTTTTTGGAAACATTAAACTGTAATCTCTTCGTTGTGTTTGTCAACAAATGAATACTCTAAAAGATTAAGCTCTGTAATTCCTCTTACTGGAATCCACTTCTTGTGTTTCAAAAACCATTTCATTTGTTTAGAAACCAATCCTTTTTTGAAAAAAGCTGCTAAATAAGGATGAACAAGTAAGGAAATACCTTTCATTCCTTTATCACCAAGTAAGTAATTTAAGTTATTTTCTATTTCTTCTGCAAAAAGGATACTCGCCGTAATTTCACCACTTCCCGAACAAGTTGGACAAACTTCTGCAGTTTTAATCTCTGTTTCAGGGCGAACACGCTGTCGCGTAATTTCAATAACACCAAATTTTGAAGGAGGAATAAGGTTGTGTTTTGCGCGATCAGATTTCATAAAACTCTTCATTTTTTCAAAAAGAATTTTATTGTTTTCTTTATCATGCATATCAATGAAATCAACACAAATGATTCCGCCCATATCTCTTAGTTGAAGTACGCGTGCAATTTCTTCTGCTGCCTCTAAATTTGTTGCTAAGGCATTTGCTTCTTGACCTGTAGCTCCTTTTCGATTTCCACTGTTCACGTCAATGACATGCATTGCTTCAGTGTGCTCAATAATTAAATATGCGCCACTTGGCATTTGAACTTTCTTACCAAACAATGTTTTTATTTGTTTGCTGATTTCAAATTTTTCAAAAATCGCCAATTTTCCATCATAATGCTTTAGGATTTTCTCTTTCCCTGGAACATTCACTGAAATATACTCCTTCATTTCTGCAAGTAACTTCTCGTCGTTTACATGAATATTTGTAAAATCGGCATTTAATAAATCTCTCAATATTGAAGTTGTGGTATTTAATTCTCCTAAAATCCTTTTTGGAGCATTCCCTCCCTTAAGGTTTTCGTGAATAGTTTTCCATTTATCTAATAAATTCTGCAAGTCATTCTCAAGATCAATTGTTGCCTTGTGTTCTGCTACAGTTCGAATGATAACACCAAAGTTTTTTGGCTTAATTCGATCCATTAATTCTTTAAGTCGAGCTCTTTCAGCATTATCCTTGATTTTTTGACTGACAGAAATTTTTTCAGAAAATGGCACTAAAACAATGTATCTTCCTGCTAGTGTAACCTCAGCAGATAAACGTGGGCCTTTAGTTGAAATTGGTTCTTTAGCGACTTGAACTAAAACTTGCTGAGAAGAGGATACTGTCTCGGTCATTTTTCCATCTTTCTGCAAATCTTTGTCCATTTTGAAGTACATCAAATCTGGAACATTTTGTTTTCCATGAATGGAATCCTTTACAAATTTTGCAAAAGAGTTGTACTGTAATCCTAAATCTAAATAATGGAGGAAAGCATCTTTTTCGTGGCCAACATCTACGAAAGCAGCGTTTAAACTTGGCACCACTCTTCTTATACGACCTAAGTAAACATCGCCTACTGCGAAATCTGTATTTCCTCTTTCTTCGTGTAACTCTATGAGTTTCCCATCACGCAAAAGAGCAAGCCAAATACCAGTGTTACGAGCGTCAACGACTAATTCTAAATTCACAATATGATTTTTATAGGTTTATACAATGAAAGCTCAGCGTTATTAACACTGAGCTTCATTATGAAATCATTAGAAGATTATTTCTTCTTTTTGTGACGATTTTTTCGAAGTCGTTTCTTACGCTTGTGCGTAGCCATTTTATGTCTTTTTCTTTTTTTACCGCTTGGCATAATGCTATATTTTAGTGTTCTTAAATTCCAATTAAAAATTCATCCCTTAAAAAGGAGAACAAAGTTAAGCTTTTTTTTGGAAATTAATAAACGCGGCTATATTATTTAATTTTCACCTTGCTTTTTACTTCTGCAACAAACGTTTTTGAAGGTTTAAAAGAAGGGATATTGTGAGCTGGAATAATAATTGTTGTTTTTTTGGAAATATTTCGCCCTGTTTTTTCTGCGCGTTCTTTCACAATAAAACTTCCAAAACCTCTTAAATAAACATTTGTTCCTTTACTTAAAGATGATTTAATAGAATTCATAAAAGCCTCCACTGCTCGAAGGGCTTCTGTTTTCTCTAATCCTGTTTCTAATGCAATGTCTGCAACGATGTCTGCTTTGGTCATTTGTAATTTATTTATTTAAAAGTTATTTAATTATAAACATCTTGTTTTAAAAAATGTTTGCAATTACTTCAGCAAGCATATTTTAAAAGAGCACAAAAGTATATTTCAAAACGAATATATTTTTAATTTTCACAATATTTTTATCAACTATTTATCAAATGTCTGAATTTCAAGCAACTATAATATCATGGTACCATCAAAATAAAAGAAATCTACCTTGGAGAGATACCACCAATCCGTATTTTATTTGGTTGAGTGAAATAATTCTACAACAGACAAGAATTGAACAGGGCACCTCCTATTATTTAAAGTTTATAAAGCGCTTTCCAACAATTAAAGATTTGGCGCTCGCGAATGAACAAGAAGTGTTGAATTTATGGCAGGGACTTGGGTATTACAGCAGAGCAAGAAATCTACACACAACTGCAAAATACATTTATTTTGATTTAAAAGGTGAATTCCCCAAAAATTTTGCAGCGCTGATTCTCTTAAAAGGCGTTGGCGTTTATACTGCTTCTGCAATTGCATCTTTTGCATACAACGAATCTAAAGCTGTAGTTGACGGCAATGTATACAGAGTTTTAAGTCGGGTTTTTAATATTGAAACTCCAATTGATTCAGGAATTGGGAAAAAAGAATTCCAAAATTTGGCGGATGAATTAATTTCTTCTGAAGTTCCAAATATCTACAATCAAGCAATCATGGAATTTGGAGCGCTTCATTGTTTACCCGCGAATCCCTTGTGTGAAAAGTGCCCCATTCAATTTTCTTGTCTTTCATTTGCTGCTGGTACAATTAAAATTCGCCCAGTGAAAAATAAAAAAGTGAAGATAAGTCCCAGATATTTTATTTTTAAAATAGCGCAAGACGCTGAAGGAAAAATCGCCATGACAAAAAGAACTGAGAAGGGAATTTGGCAAAACTTATATCAATTCCCACTTTTTGAATTTACTTCTCAGGATAAAAAGGCGACTTTTCTGCAAGCTCATAACTTTGACTTTGTTTCAAAAGAGTACAAACACATCTTATCTCATCAGCATATATTTGCAACTTTTGTATTTCAGCGCGTAAAAAAAATAAATCTTCAGCAGGGGGAGCAAAAATTATTTCCCTCACAAATTGATGACTTTCCAATCCCTCGATTGATTGAAAAATTCCTCGAAGAAGAAAGCGCCCAACTTTTTTCTTAATTGAAAGTTTAACTTCATTAACTTTGTACAAAAAACACCACCATGATTTCAGTAAAACAAGAAGCCACAAATAAAGAAAATAGCAGTTGCATTTATTTAATCGATAAGAAAAGTAAAAGCAAAGATTTCGATCCGCAATTTTCTCATAGTATTGCCGCAATTATTGCTGGTACAAAGAAATTTGATTATTTAAGGCTTTCAAATAGTTTTGTATTTTTTGTTTTTGACGATCAAAAACCTGAAGAATTGCGTGTGATAGGTTCTCGAATTCACGATATGATTTGTGCTGATTGTGAAGCAATTTCAATTAGCGGTAAATCAAAAAATTCGTGTTTTCTTGCCGAAGGTCTTGCCTTGACCAATTATCAATTTTTGAAATACTTAAGTAAACCTAAGAAGCATACTTTAACAGAGATTATTTTATCTGATGAGGTAGAAAAAGAAAAAATTGACGAATTAAATGATACCATTAAAGCAGTTTTCTGGGCGAGAGATGCTGTAAATACACCGGTTTCTGATTTAAATGCCTTGCAATTAGCTGAAGCTGTAGTTAAATTAGGTGAAGAAGCAAATTTTCAAGTCCAAGTATTAGAAAAAACCCAGATAGAATCGTTAAAAATGGGAGGTTTATTGGCTGTTAATAAAGGCTCTATTGATCCTCCAACATTTACAATTGCAGAGTACAAACACAAAAAAGCGGTCAACAAAAAACCAATTGTTCTAGTTGGAAAAGGCGTTGTTTATGATACGGGCGGCTTAAGTTTAAAGCCAACACCAGGTTCTATGGATTGCATGAAATGTGATATGGCTGGGGCAGCTGCAGTTGCTGGAGCATTGTATTTGGCAGCTTTGCAAAAATTAAAGTTACACATCATTGTATTAATTCCAGCGACAGATAATCGACCGGGAGGAAATGCATACACTCCTGGTGATGTAATCACAATGTACAATGGCTCAAGTGTTGAGGTTTTAAATACGGATGCTGAAGGAAGAATGATTTTGGCAGATGCCTTGTCTTATTCTATGAAGTACGACCCAGAAATTGTAATCGACGCAGCAACTTTAACTGGCTCTGCATTGCGTGCAATAGGAACGGAAGCTAGCATAATTATGGGAAATGCTAAAAATCACTATTTTGAAGAATTGGAGAAAGCAGGAAATGAAGTGCATGAGCGCGTTGTTCGCTTTCCGTTTTGGGATGATTATGCAAAACACATGGAATCTAAAATTGCAGACTTAAAGAATATCGGCGGACCAAATGCAGGTATGATTTCTGCAGGAAAATTTTTAGAACATTTTTTAAAAGCGCCTTATATTCATATGGATGTTGCAGGTCCAACTTGGCTTGATAGTCGAGAAGATTATAAAGGTCAAGGTGGCACTGGTTCAGGTGTGCGTTTATTGTATCAATTTTTAAAAAATCACTCGTCTTAATGGAAATAGATACGGAAAAACAACCTTTAACTAAAGTTGGGATTACCATTGGAGATGTCAATGGAATTGGACCTGAAATTATTCTAAAAGCATTACGTGACGCTAGAATTCTTAAGGATTTTACGCCGATAATTTATGGTTCTGAAAAAGTTTTGTCGCATTATCAAGCCTTATTGGAAATGGATGATTTTAGCATTCAAATCTGTAAAAATGCGAGTCAAGCACTTGAAAATAATGTAAATGTTGTAAATGTTTGGACAGAGGAAGTAGAATTATCAGTTGGGCAAGGCACTGAGAAAGGCGGGCTATATGCATTTAAAGCATTGGAAGCGGCGACACAAGATATTTCTGAAGGAAAAATTGATGTTCTGGTAACTGCGCCATTTTCTAAAGACGGAATGATAAAAGCAGGATTTAAATTCCCGGGTCATACGGAGTATTTAGCAGATTTATCTGGTGTTAAAGAGGCCTTAATGATTTTAGTTTCTCCAACATTAAAGGTTGCACTTGTTACAAGTCACATTCCAATTAAGGAAATCAGCAAGAAATTATCCAAAGATTTAATAATTGAAAAAATTAAAGCATTTGAACAAAGTTTGAAAAAAGATTTTAATCTCACTAAACCTAAAATTGCTGTATTTGGTTTAAATCCCCATGCTGGCGAAAATGGAAAACTTGGCTCTGAAGAATCAGAAACTATTCAACCTGCGATTCAATTTTGTAAAGCTGAAGGAATTTTAGCTTTTGGACCTTTTGCTGCTGATGGTTATTTTGGTTCTCCAGCGAGAAATCAATACGATGGTGTTTTAGCGATGTATCACGATCAAGGTCTAGCAGCTTTTAAAGCCCTTTCTTTTGATGACGGGGTTAATTTTACAGCCGGTCTACCGATTGTTCGAACTTCTCCTGATCATGGAACTGCCTTTGATATTGCAGGAAAAAATTGTGCTTCAGAGCAGTCTTTTAGAAGTGCGATCTATATGGCGCTTGATATTTTTAGGACGCGGAAATTCCAAAAATTAATTCATGCAAATCCACTTCCTTTTACTCCTGAAGACAAAAGCAAAAAGAATAGTAGCCGAGATGAGTAAAATGATTTTTTCTTTTTAAAGAAAAATAGTATCTTTGCCCTTCGTTTTGGTATAATTTAAAATCAGCTCGTGAAAAGTCAATTTGAAATACCCTTTGTTGGATTAAAAATTGGATACCATGATTTTGAATTAGACATTGACGATACGTTCTTTGAGTCTTTGCCATTTTCTATAATTGAAAAAGGTAATTTAAAAGTTTGGTTGGATTTAGAAAAAAAAGAGTCAATGCTTGTCGCTGATTTCGAAGTTTGTGGCACTGTAAATGGAACTTGTTCTCGTTGCAATGAACAAATGGACATCGAAGTAGAAGGCGAAATGACTGTTTATTACAAATTTGGAAACGAGAATGAAGAGGATGAAAATCTTATAGTTATTCCTTTCGACAGTTATGAAATAAACGTGCAACAAGCAATTTATGAATTGATTGTAGTTTCTATTCCATCTAGACCAATACATGAAGAAGGCGAATGCGAAAAAGAAATGGTTCAATTGATTAAGAAATATTCAACACCTGAACCAAAAAAAGACAAAGATGATGAGGTTGACCCACGGTGGGCAGCATTGAAAAATTTAAATTGATAATAATATAATAAAGTTATGGCACATCCTAAACGAAAAATTTCCAAAACACGTAGAGATAAAAGAAGAACACACATAAATGCTGTTGCAAGCAATGTTGCTACTTGCCCTACAACTGGACAGCCGCACCTATTTCACCATGCTCATTGGCATGAAGGTAAATTATACTACAAAGGAAAAGTTTTAGCCGAAAAAGAAGTTGTTGAGTAGTCAACAAAAAGTTCTTAAATGAAAATCGGAATAGATATTTCTGGTGGCGACTTCGCTCCTGCTGCAAATCTTGATGGCGCTATTTTAGCACAAAAAGAATTAAAAGGTGACGCCATTATTGTATTGATTGGAGATGAAGAACAAATAAATTCAGGTTTAAGAGAAAGAAATATTGCTGATGGTTTATTTGAAATAATTCATGCCCCAGAAGTAATCACTTTTCACGATCATCCAACTAGAGCGCTTTCTAAAAAACCAAATAGCTCAATAGCTTTAGGTTTTAATCAACTTGCAAAAGGAGAATTACATGCATTTGCTAGCACGGGTAATACTGGAGCTATGTTGGTGGGTTCAATGTACAAATTAAACACAATCGCTGGAGTTATTAGGCCTTGCATAACTTCAACACTTCCAGCTATAGATGGTTCCAAAACTATTTTATTGGATGTTGGGTCAAATGCCGATTGTAAAGCCGATGTCTTGTACCAATTTGCTGTTTTAGGATCTCTTTATTCGCAGCATGTTCATAACGTTGAAAACCCCCGAGTTGCACTTTTAAATATTGGAGAGGAAGAATCAAAGGGTAATTTATTGACAATCGCAACCTACAAATTACTTGCCGAATCAGATGAAATTAATTTCATTGGAAATTTAGAAGGCCGACATATTTTTTCTGGAAAAGCAGATGTAATTGTCTGTGATGGATTTACTGGAAATGTAGTTTTAAAACAAGCCGAAGGTATTTATTCTCTTATGAAAAAACGAGGGATAAACGATGAGTATTTTGATCGTTTTAATTACGAGAATTATGGTGGGACTCCAATTTTAGGTGTAAAGGGAAATGTTATTATTGGCCACGGAATTTCCAATGACATTGCTGTTAAAAATATGATTTTGCATGCTCATGAGGTTGCAAGCTCTGGTTTAGCGATGAAAGTTAACGATGCTTTTAATTAATTTATGAATAAAATAACTGCTGCTATTACGGGCGTTCAAGGATATGTTCCTGAGCATGTTTTAAGCAATGAAGACCTTACTAAAATTGTTGACACTTCTGATGAGTGGATAACAACACGAACAGGAATTAAGGAACGAAGAATCATGAAAAATGGCGCTACTTCTGATATGGCAGCTGAAGCTGTAAAAAGCTTGCTAAAGAAAAAAAATATTGACCCACTCGAAATCGAGTTAGTTGTTTTAGCAAGTGTTACTCCAGATCACTTATTTCCAAGTACGGCAAATATTTTATGTGACAAAGTTGGAATGACAAATGCTTGGGGCTTTGATCTCTTGGCTGCTTGCTCAGGGTTTTTATTTGCGCTAACAACTGCATCACAATTTATTGAAAATGGCAGGTATAAAAAAGTACTTGTTGTAGGAGTTGATAAAATGTCCTCAATAGTTGATTATACCGATCGCACAACCTGCATTATTTTTGGTGACGGTGCAGGTGTAGTTTTATTAGAACCAAACGAGGAGGGACTTGGAATCCAAGATCATATTCTAAGAACCGATGGCTCAGGAAGAGAATTTCTTATTCAGCAGGGTGGTGGATCAGTAAATCCTGCAACTATTGATAGCGTTGAAAAAAAGATGCATTTTATCAAGCAAGAAGGATTGCAGGTGTTTAAATTTGCAGTAACTAAAATGGCAGATGTTTCTGTAGAAATTATGGAAAGAAATAATCTTAGCAGTGAGGATGTTGCATGGCTTGTTCCTCATCAGGCAAATCTTAGAATTATAGATGCAACAGCAAATAGAATGGGTGTTTCAAATGATAAAGTCATGATAAATATTCAAAAATATGGAAATACAACTGCGGGCACTTTACCTTTGTGTTTGTGGGATTATGAAAAACAGCTAAAAAAAGGCGATAACATTATACTCTCTGCCTTTGGTGGAGGATTTACTTGGGGCTCGATTTATTTAAAATGGGCTTACAATTCATAAAAAGTTTAACTTAGTAAAAAATCATAGCAATGAATTTAGAAGAAATTAAAGACCTAATTAAACTTGTATCTAAAACAGGTATTGGGAGAGTTGAAATCGAACGCGAAGGATTTAAAGTAATTATCAAAGGTGGCATGAACACGCAAGCTGAGCAACCTATTTACATGCAGCAAGCAGCGCCAAGTCAACAAATACTTCCAGCTGCAGCGCCAGTTTCGATGTCTGTAGCACCAAGTGCTCCAACAAATACCGTTGAGGAAGCGATTGACTCGAAGTACATCACGATAAAATCTCCAATGATTGGAACTTTTTACCGAACTGCAGGTCCAGATAAACCAGCATTTGTAGAAGTCGGGACAGATATTAAAAAAGGAGATAAACTGTGTATCATCGAAGCCATGAAAACCTTTAATGAAATTGAAGCTGAAATTTCTGGTAAAATAATAAAAGTACTTGTCGACAATTCAAATCCTGTGGATTATGATCAACCTTTATTTTTGGTTGACCCATCTTAAAAGCATATAACCAAAAAATCAGGGATGTTTAATAAAATATTGATAGCAAATCGCGGGGAAATAGCTTTAAGAATTATTCGAACGTGTAAAGAAATGGGGATTAAAACGGTTGCCGTTTATTCTACAGCAGATAAAGACAGTTTACCTGTTCGCTTTGCTGATGAAGCTGTTTGTATTGGTCCACCAATGAGTGCGAAATCGTATTTGTCGATTCCTAATATTTTGGCAGCTGCAGAAATTACCAATGCAGATGCAATTCATCCAGGATATGGTTTCCTTTCTGAAAACGAAAAGTTCTCAAAGGCCTGTCAAGAACACGGCATCAAATTTATTGGCGCTTTACCAGAGCAAATCGCAGGAATGGGCGATAAAGCATCTGCAAAAGCAACTATGATAAAATCCGGAGTTCCTTGTATTCCTGGCTCAAAGGGTTTATTGACTTCAATTCCTGAGGCAAAAAAAATAGCAAAAGAAATCAAATACCCCGTTATTCTCAAAGCAACAGCTGGAGGTGGCGGAAAGGGCATGCGAATTGTGTGGGAAGAATCTGAATTAGAATCAGCTTGGGATTCTGCTAGACAAGAATCTGCTGCAGCTTTTGGAAATGATGGAATGTACATGGAAAAATACATTCTTGAACCAAGACACATTGAAATTCAAATTGCGGGAGATCAATATGGAAATGCTTGCCATTTATCAGAAAGAGACTGCTCGATTCAGCGCCGTCATCAAAAATTAGTGGAAGAAACGCCATCTCCATTTATGACAGATGAACTGCGTGAAAGAATGGGAGTTGCGGCTATAAAAGCAGCAAAAGCTGTAAAGTATGAAGGAGTTGGAACGGTAGAATTTCTTGTGGACAAAAATCGCGATTTTTATTTTATGGAAATGAATACGCGAATTCAAGTCGAACATACGATCACTGAAGAGGTAATTAATTTTGATCTCATAAAAGAACAAATTAAGATTGCTGCAGGTGAAAAAATTTCTGGTAAAAATTATTATCCCCTGATGCATGCAATACAATGCAGAATAAATGCTGAAGATCCTGCGATGGATTTTCGTCCTTGCCCGGGAAAAATAACGGAATACCATTGTCCCGGCGGACATGGAGTTCGTATTGATGCGCATGTGTATGCTGGATATACGATACCTTCTAATTACGACTCAATGATTTCTAAGTTAATTGTAGTTGCGCAAACCCGCGATGAAGCAATTTTAAAAATGAAAAGAGCACTTGATGAATACATTATTGAAGGCATAAAAACAACGATCCCTTTTCATCAAAAACTGATGCAAAACGAAGATTTCTGTAAGGGAAATTTTACCACCAAGTTTATGGAGACCTTTGAATTCTAAATTTTTGCAAATTCTAATCAAAATAAGCAACTAAAATTTCCTAAATTCGTTCTAAAAGAGTAAATTTATTGCTTTATTTTAAGATCAAACAAGCATGCTGAATTACTTACGGCTTATTTCTTTAATTCTGTTTTTAGCCGGAGCTAATAGCATGGTTTTTGGGCAGTGTACAACAGGGGCTTCTTTTCCTTTAACTTTTATAAATCCCCCACTAACAACTTCTCAGACATTTTTTATGCCTCAATGTAGCAAATCCAAAGTTATTACTACTTCAGGAACTACAAACCAACACTCAAAAGTATACGTAATTGCTGGCTATCAATATAATTTTAGGAGTTTATCAGTAGGCTCTGCTGTACAAACAGATTTTATAACAATTGCAAATGATGCAACTGGAGCTCCAATATTCTCAGGTCTAAATGGAACTAGTGGTGTCTACTGGACAGCTACCATAACGGGGGTTATCCGTTTTTATACTCATACTTCTGCAGGATGCCCAACTACTAGCAATTTAAGATCGCGAGAAGTAATCATGGCACCTTTTCAAGCAAAATTATCGGTAATTAATTCACTTTGTGCTGGTAATCCTGGATCGGGGCAATATACCGTTACAGTTGGGCCTAACCATGGTTGGAATTATACGAGTCTAATTTCTCCATTAAATGCATTTACTTCTGCGCTTGTTCCGGCCGCTGGAACAATTGGATCATTTGCCCCAAGAAGTTATAATATTTTACTTAATGGCTCTAATATAATTGGAGTTCCGGCTACAACTAACACAAATCCCGAAATTTGTCCAAATTGTCCAGGGCTCATTACAAATGGAACATCAACATGGACAGAAGCAGCTCCATCTCCACCTCCATACCCAGGATATACATATATTTCAGTAACTCCTATAGCAAGCGCGGGTACAAATACCTTTACTCCAACAAATACACAAACACAAACGGGAATTGGTACGTATACTTCTCCTGCAACTTTTGTTGGCAATAATGGTTCTAATCAAACGATTGCTGTGATGCCAAGTGGTAGTATATCTAGCTTAGCTGCATATAATGTAGGTTGTGGTGCATATTATTTTTACCCCACAATAACTGCCCCACCAAACCTTCTTTTTAATCAATCGGGCACAACAACTTATTCTTGTGGTTCAGGATCAGTTACTTTATCAGCAAATGGAGGTACTGCTCCTTACAATATTTCTTGGTATAATCAAGCAAGCTCCTCAATTGTATCAAGTCCGCCTGGAAATGAGATTTCTACAAGTGGAGGCAACTATACAATTCCAAATTTAGCTGCAGGCACTTATACTTTAACTTTAACAGATGCAAATGGTTGCGTTAAGACAATTCTAGCTCTTATTATTAACCCACCTCCGCCACCTGGTACACCTGTAGCAAGTGTAAGTGCACAACCAACTTGCTCTATTCTAACAGGAACTATTACAGTCACAAGCCCAGTTGAAGCCTCAGGAACAAGCTATACTTTAACAGGAACTAACCCAGTAGTTGCAGCGATAACAAATACCACAGGAATTTTTCCTAATTTGGCCTCTGGCATATATCAGGTTATTAGTACTGTAGGAGGCTGTGCTTCACCTCCTCTGTTAGACTTAATTGTTTCAGTTATCACTTTACCAGCTCTTCCAACTGTAGTTGCAAGTCCTGCAACATGCTCTTCAAACGGAACAGCAAGCATTAGTAATTATGATGTAACCCAAACCTATGTTTTTACACCTCCTGGCCCAACAATTGATGCTTCAGGTCTTATTAGCGGCATGACTGCAGGTACAAGTTATACTGTTACAAGTAATATTGGAGCGTGTGCATCTTCAAGTTCACTAGCCTTTATTGTTGATCCGCAATTAATTACTCCACCAGACCCTACTATTTCAATTGCAACAGCAACTTGTTCTTCAGTAGGAACAGCAACTATTAACAATTATGTATCTGGGCAAACGCATGTCTTTTCACCAAGTGGCCCATCAGTAAATTCAAGTGGCCTTATTAGCAACATGATTGCAGGGATAAGTTATACAGTGACAAGTAATAATGGATCTTGTACCTCTTTAAATTCATTAACATTTTCTATAGATTTCCAATTAATTACGCCACCAGCTCCTACAATTATAATTGTTGCCCCTACTTGTTTAGCAAACGGAACTGCAACTATTAGTAATTTTGTTGCAGGGAGTACGTATAACTTCACTCCAAATGGTCCAACAGTAGATATAACAACTGGCGTTATTACTAACATGACTACTGGAACACCCTACACAGTAAC
>CAMDDR010000004.1:0-57870 GCA_945892995.1 Chitinophaga pinensis
ATATCAATCATTTTTGGTCTGTCACCAACAACATCAAACATAGTTGGCATTGATGGTCCGTAAATATCAGCATCAACAATACCAACCTTAAATCCTTTTTTCTGTAGCCCACCCGCAAGATTAGAGGTAATTGTAGACTTCCCTACTCCACCCTTTCCAGAGGCAATCGCCACAATATATTTTACATCAGGAAGAATTTTTCTTCTCTTTTCTTTGGATTCACTCGGCAATCCTTTTACGGTGCAATCTACTTCTAAAGAAGAACCAAAAACACGTTTTAAATTAAATGAAACAGCTTCTTGCATTCTCTTTCGAGCGTGAAGTGCTGGATTAGATACTTGAATTGATAATTCAATACGCTGCTCTAGGATTTTTAAATCTTCAATCAAATTTAAACTAACAATGTCTTTTTTTAAATCAGGTTCAATAATATTTCCTAATACTCTAAGGACCTCTTCACGATTTAATTCCATCTTATTTATTGTTTTTTTTTATTGATTTTACAGATTTATAAACAAAATCAATCACTTTTTTAGAATCTCCAGCCTCTCTATTTGTGAACTGATAATTTATACCATTCATATTTATAACTGAAAACAAATGGTATGAAGAAGAGTTTACGTTACCTAATTTTTTTCGAATAGTTCTTTTGAATAAAAGTAAATTTTTCTCTTCTTTAAGAATTTCTATTTTATAATATTTATTGTTAGAAAATAATTTTTTCTTGAATTCAGGAAATAAATAAGGATAATCTCCATAATCTTCAATAAAAAGCTCGAAATTTTTACCGACTGCTATTTTCCACTTATAATCTCCAAGCTCATGAATTACTTCTGGCATGAAAGTAGCTCCTATTCCAGCCGTTGCATCTGGGATTTTAATTGTAGCATCAATATCGTACTTACCAAGATTAATATCTTGAAACTGGTAGTAATCAATCTCATTTATAGACGGTGATTCCGATTTACAATTTAAGAGAATAAAACTCAAAAAGAAAATTAATACAGTAAATGAATTTAATTTCATAGCACAAAGATACAGAATTGATTAATAGTTACTTTTTTTATTCAACTTTGTAAAATGATAAAAACATCACTAATTCTTGGGACTATATTCGTATGGCTTGCAATTATTTTAGGAGCCTTTGGAGCACACTTTTTAAAAACAATATTGGACACTAATCAACTAGCATCTATTGAAACAGGTATTCGCTACCAACTTATTCAAGGAATTGCAATTGTTGTGCTCTCTCTTAATTCAGATAAATTTAAATTTCCACTTAAAAAAATACTAAATAGCATGATAATTGGACTTTGTTTCTTCAGTTTTTCGATTTATCTTCTAGTATTTTTTAATAAAATAGGTTTACATATTCCATTCTTAGGATTGCTCACACCAATTGGAGGAGCAATATTAATTGGATCATGGATTTACTTAACAATATGTCTCTTGCGTAAATCCTAATAATTCTTCTGAAGGCTTTACTATTGCTAGTTTTTTATAAAGCCCACATAATTTTTTTTAAAAAATTTAAACTTTTTTTCATGTAATTGTTTCTAATATGAAAATAGTTATTACTTTTGATTAGAAAAACATCATTATTTAGATTATTTAATAAGCAAATATGGAAAAATTAAAAATTGGAAGTAAAATTCCTTCTATTACATCAAGCGATCAAAATGGAAAAGAAATTAATCTTTCTCAATTTAATGGTAAAAAACTTGTAGTCTACTTTTATCCAAAAGACGATACTCCAGGCTGTACAGCTCAAGCATGCAGCTTACGAGATAACTTTGAAATATTAGTCGAAAAACAAATAGTAATTCTTGGTGTAAGTGCAGACAGTGCACAAACTCACACAAAATTCATTGAAAAATACAAGTTGCCGTTTTCTCTATTGGCTGATACGGAAAAGGAAATTATCAAAGCATTTGGAGTATGGGGATCAAAAAAATTCATGGGGAGAACATATGACGGAATACACCGGACAAGTTTTTTATTTAATGAAGACTCCACTCTGATTGCTGTTTTAGACAAGCCAAATACAAAAGATCATGCAAATGAAATACTACAAACATACAAATTATGAGAAGGTCGTAAATAATTTACAATCATCGAAGCATAAATTTGTACCATAATAAAAACAGAATACTTACACATTTAAAAAAATCAATATGTCAAAACAAGAATTAAACACAGAAAAGCTAAAAGCACTTCAACTAACAATGGAAAAATTAGATAAAACATTCGGAAAAGGTGCAGTAATGAAATTAGGGGATTCTCCCGTTGAAAAAGTAGAGGTAATTCCAACCGGATCTATAACATTAGATCTAGCATTAGGAATTAATGGCTATCCAAAAGGAAGAGTAGTTGAAATATACGGTCCCGAATCATCTGGAAAAACAACGCTCGCAATTCATGCTATTGCTGAAGTTCAAAAGCAAGGAGGAATTGCAGCTTTTATAGATGCTGAGCATGCATTTGATCAGTTTTACGCTAAAAAATTAGGAGTTGATATCGCAAATCTATTGATTTCTCAGCCAGACAACGGAGAACAAGCATTAGAAATTGCAGACAACCTTATTCGGTCTGGAGCAGTAGATTTAGTTGTTATTGATTCAGTTGCAGCATTAACTCCAAAAGCAGAAATTGAAGGTGAAATGGGAGATTCTCAAATGGGACTTCAGGCACGATTAATGTCAAAAGCATTAAGAAAATTAACAGGTTCTATTAGTAAAGCAGGATGCTGTTGTATCTTCATCAATCAACTTAGAGAAAAAATAGGTGTTATGTTCGGTAATCCAGAAACAACAACTGGAGGAAATGCACTTAAGTTTTACGCATCAGTGCGACTTGACATTAGAAGATCAACTCAATTGAAAGATGGTGAAGAAGTAATTGGTAATCGAGTGAAAGTAAAGGTTGTTAAAAATAAAGTTGCCCCTCCGTTCAGAAAAGCAGAATTTGATATTATGTATGGTGAAGGTATTTCCAAAGTTGGAGAAATCATTGATCTAGGAGTTGAACTTAACATCCTTAAGAAAAGTGGTTCATGGTTTTCTTATGGAGAAACAAGATTAGGACAAGGTAGAGATTCTATAAAGACCTTATTACTTGATAATCTAGAATTAGCTGATGAATTAGAAGCTAAAATCAAAGAGGCCATAGTAAGCCCAAATTTAAAATTAGAAGTTTTACAAGATTAATTTAATAGTAGATTGGTTAAAATTGAGGGGGGAACCCCTCTTTTTTTTGAGATATAATTAATAAACTCTGAACTTCATAGTCCTTTAATTATTTTAATATTCTTCAAAACTATTGTATTTAAATAATTTGAACTTCCATTGATTTTTAGTGTAACTCTTTTTTTTATTGTTCGTATCCAAACAGATTGGCTTAAAAACACTATTTTTGCCCTCGATTAATTAAAATTTAAACAGAAAAATATGAATGCAATTATGATTTATGTTCCTATAGCTATGGCTATAATTGGCCTAATTTTCATGGCTATTAAACGATCTTGGGTGTTAAAGCAAGATGCCGGCGACGGTAAAATGAAAGAGATTTCTGATTATATATACGAAGGAGCTTTGGCTTTTCTTAAAGCAGAATACCGCTTATTAGCAATTTTTGTAGTCTTAGCAAGTATTTTATTGGCCGGGATTTCCTTCATTGTTCCAACTACTCACATATTAATTGTTGTCGCATTTATTTTTGGAGCATTTTTTTCGGCTTTAGCTGGAAACATGGGAATGAAAATCGCTACAAAAACAAATGTTCGCACAACACAAGCAGCTCGTACAAGTTTACCTCAAGCATTGAAAGTTGCTTTTGGTGGTGGAACTGTAATGGGTTTAGGTGTTGCTGGTTTAGCTGTTTTAGGTTTAACAACTTTCTTTATATTATTCTTCCACTTCTTCATGGGAGGAGATTGGGCAAATGGTGGCACTGATAAAATGACAATTGTACTTGAAACCTTAGCTGGATTCTCTTTAGGAGCTGAGTCAATTGCTTTGTTTGCGCGTGTAGGTGGAGGTATTTATACAAAAGCAGCAGACGTTGGAGCAGATCTAGTAGGAAAAGTAGAAGCTGGAATTCCAGAAGATGATCCTCGAAACCCTGCAACTATTGCAGATAACGTAGGAGATAATGTTGGAGACGTTGCTGGAATGGGTGCCGATTTATTTGGTTCTTATGTTGCAACTGTATTGGCAGCCATGGTTCTTGGTAACTATGTTATTAAAGATATGGGTGGCGCTATAACTGATGCTTTTGGAGGAATTGGTCCAATTTTATTGCCGATGTCGATTGCTGGCTTTGGAATTCTTTTCTCAATTATTGGAACCATGCTTGTTAAAATTACAAGCAATGATGCAAAAGAAGCTCAAGTTCAAAAAGCACTAAACATTGGAAACTGGGTATCTATTGTTCTTACTGCTATAGCATGTTTTATATTGGTAAAATATATGTTACCAGAATCAATGTCAATGAATTTCTTTGGTGAAGGCGTGAAAGAAATTTCATCATTAAGAGTGTTTTATGCAACTTTAGTTGGTTTAGTAGTTGGTGGAGCAATTTCATCTGTAACTGAATATTACACAGGATTAGGTACGAAACCAGTATTGAAAATTGTACAAAAATCATCTACCGGTGCAGGAACTAACGTAATTGCAGGACTTGCAACAGGAATGATTTCTACCTTTCCAACGGTTCTTTTATTTGCATTTGCAATATGGGGGTCTTACGCTCTAGCAGGTTTTTATGGGGTAGCTTTAGCAGCTTCTGCAATGATGGCAACAACAGCTATGCAATTGGCGATTGATGCTTTCGGTCCAATTTCTGATAACGCAGGTGGAATTGCTGAAATGAGTGAATTACCTAAAGAAGTTCGTCAACGAACAGATATTTTAGATTCAGTAGGTAACACAACTGCCGCGACAGGAAAAGGATTTGCTATCGCTTCGGCTGCATTGACATCACTGGCTTTATTTGCTGCCTATGTTACCTTCACTGGTATTGATGGAATAAATATCTTTAAAGCACCTGTATTAGCGATGTTGTTTATTGGTGGTATGATTCCTGTAGTTTTCTCTGCATTAGCAATGAATTCTGTTGGTAAAGCTGCAATGGATATGGTCTATGAAGTTCGCCGTCAATTTAAAGAAATTCCAGGCATAATGGAAGGAACTGGCAAACCAGAATATGGGAAATGTGTTGAAATTTCGACAAAAGCAGCCCTTAGAGAAATGATGTTGCCAGGAATTTTAACAATCGGTTTCCCAATTGCAATAGTACTTTTAGGAAAATTAGTATATGGTGATAACAATCAATTAATCGCTGAGATGCTTGGTGGATATATGGCAGGAGTAACCGTTTCTGGTGTGCTTTGGGCAGTTTTCCAAAATAACGCCGGTGGAGCTTGGGATAATGCAAAAAAATCCTTTGAAGCAGGTGTTGAAATCAATGGCGAAATGACTTACAAAGGTTCTGATGCACACAAGGCTGCAGTTACCGGAGATACGGTTGGTGATCCATTTAAAGACACTTCAGGACCTTCAATGAATATTCTAATTAAACTTACTTGTTTAATAGGTCTAGTTATAGCGCCAATTTTAGGAAGTGGTCATCATGATGTGAAAGAAGCGAATGGATGCGATACAACCAAGTGTGAAATGATAGATGGTAAATGTGTACCAATTAATACCGGTAAATGCGACTTTAGCCAATGCGCTAAAATGACCAAAGAAGAGTGTTCAAAAATGTGCGATTCTAAAGGTTGTTCTCCTGAGGAAAAAGCTATGTGCTTATCAAATTATGGTGAAGATGGAAAATGGATTGGCAATCAAACAGGGAAATGTGAGAATAGTAATAAAGAATGTTGCAAAAAAAAGTAATATAAATTATTGTTATTTAAAAGCCAGGTTTGCCTGGCTTTTTTTAAATATAAAATCATCCTATATGCTTAACCTTGAAAATACCTCACTAAATAACAAAGATTTCTTTGAACAAGTGTATCAAGTGGTAAAACTGATTCCGAAAGGGCGAGTTACATCTTATGGTGCTATTGGAAACTATTTAGGAGCTAGAAAATCGGCGAGAATGGTTGGCTGGGCAATGAATGCATCACATGCACATTTCGATATTCCTGCTCATCGTGTTGTTAATCGAATCGGGTTATTGACTGGTAAAATTCATTTTGAAAAAGAAAGCACAATGCAAGAACGACTAGAAACAGAAGGAATAACTGTTGAAAAAAATCAAATTCAAAATTTTAAAATTATTTTCTGGGATCCCAGTAAAGAATTAGCAATATAAATTCTATCCTTGGTTAGCAAAGAAAATTAAAGAATTCTATTAATTTTGCAGAAAAACTAAGCATGAAATTCGGTACAAAAGCAATACACGCTGGTGTTCATCCTGATCCGGCAACAGGAGCTATTATGACACCAATTTATCAAACATCAACGTATGTTCAAGATGGTGTCGGAAATCATAAAGGATATGAATATTCGCGCACTCAAAATCCTACACGTCATGCACTAGAAAAAAATATTGCAGCCATTGAAAATGGTAAATTCGGCGCATGTTTCGGTTCAGGATTAGCTGCAATCGACTGTGTAATTAAAATGCTTCATCCGGGTGATGAAGTGATTTCAACTAATGATTTATACGGCGGTTCATATCGTATTTTTAAAACTATTTTTGAGAAATATGGCATCGTTTTTCATTTTGTGGACATGCAAAATACATCAGAGGTAGAACGAGTGTTAAATAAAAATACCAAAGTCATATGGGTTGAGACTCCAACAAACCCAATGATGAATATTATTGATATTACTGCGATGTCAAAGATTGCTAAAAAATCAGGCGCACTTTTGTGCGTAGACAATACTTTTGCAACTCCTTACTTACAAACTCCGTTAGATTTGGGAGCAGATATTGTAATGCATTCCGTTACGAAATACTTAGGTGGACATTCAGATGTTATTATGGGCGCATTGGTTACTTCAAATGATAAGATAGCAGATGAAATGTATCGAATACAGAATTCCTCGGGTGCTGTAACTGGACCAATGGATTCATTTCTTGTCTTACGAGGTATAAAAACACTTCATCTTCGTATGCAAAGACACTGTGAAAATGGAGAGAAAATAGCACATTACTTAAAAACCAATTCAAAAATTGAGAAAGTTTATTGGCCAGGTTTTGAAGATCATCCTAACCATACAATTGCAAAGCATCAAATGCGTGGGTTTGGAGGAATGATTTCTTTTACATTAAAAGGCAATAATCTGGAAGATGCACTTACAATTGTAAAAAAGGTAAAGCTATTTGCACTTGCTGAATCCTTAGGAGGTGTAGAATCTTTGATTGGACATCCTGCAACAATGACGCATGCATCAATCCCCAAAGAAGTAAGAGAAAAAAGTGGTGTCGTTGATTCACTTATTCGCTTAAGCGTTGGTATTGAAGATGTTTCAGACTTAATAGAAGACTTAAAACAGGCTCTTATTTAATTTAAAGTGTCTCCAACATTTTAAAAAATTGCTCCTTTTTCGCCTGAGACAGAGGGATTTCAGTGCCATCTTTCATAATAACACATCCTCCTTCATGTTTGTCGTAACGGTCAACATAATTCATGTTTATCAAATGAGATTGTTGCACACGAAAAAAAGAAAGATCAGATAACAACATATCATATTCTTTTAGTGTCTTAGAAACCAAGATTTTTTTCCCTTCTGCAAAAAAGAAGAAGGTGTAATTTTTATCGGATTCACATCGAACAATATTATCAATGTCGACAATAAACATACTCTCAAGTGTTTTTAAAATTAATTTCTTTTTTTTATGCGCTTGAATGTTGTTATCTAAAGCAACAAAAGGGTAATTGCTTTTCTTTTGATCAAGTGAATTTATTGCTTTTAACAATGCTGCCTTAAGTTCATCACTTGCAAAAGGCTTTAAAATATAATCTAAGGCACTGAATTTTATTGCTTGAATTGCATATTCCTGAAATGCCGTAATAAATATCACCTCAAATTTTTTATCAGGAATAGCCTTTAAGACATCAAATCCATTTCCGTCAGGCATTTGAATATCTAAAATAACTAAATCAGGTTGAATTCGTTCGATAGCAGAAATTGCAGTTTTTACATTTTCACCATCGGTATAAACATCTAAATTTAAACCAAAAGAATTAATCATTTTCTTGATTAATTGTCGCGTTGGATTTTCATCATCAACAATAAGAATTTTTTTATTCATCTTTTAAAATTTAAATCAATTATTTTCAAACTTAAGAGGAATTTTTATAATAACCTCTGTTCCAATTTCATTTAATTCATCATAATCACGAATTTTTAAACTTCCTTTCGTCTTATATTTCTGGTTAATAATTCGAATTCTTTCGCGTGTAATATCAATAGCCATTGAATTATGACTCTTTATTTTTTGGGTATTTTTTGAGCCCTTTCGTCCTACTCCATTGTCAGAAATAATTATCTGAAGCATTTTATTCTCCTCTGTAATTGAAATATTTATACAGCCGTCAATAAGCGTATGTAATTGTCCGTGTTCAATTGCATTTTCAATAAAAGGTTGGGTAATCATTGGGGGAATTAACGCTTGTTTATCAACTAAGAACTCGTCAATATTTAATTTAAAATCAAATCTATCTTCAAAACGCATTTTTTGTGTTGTTAAATATTTTTCGATTATTTCTAACTCTAATTCAAGTGGTATAAACTCTTTCGATGAATTTTCCAATATAAGGCGAATCAATCTGGAAAAATTAACTAGAAATTGAGAAGACTTTTCTGGTTCGTGGCTATAAATATAACTTTGAATTCCTGACATTGCATTAAAAATAAAATGTGGATTCATTTGAGAACGCAACAAAGACTGTGATAACTCAGCTTCTTTTTGACTTTGTTTTAATTTATTTTGACGGCTTCTGAAAATCAGAAAAAACAATAGAAATAATAGTAATACAGCAAAAATAACGATAATAAAAATCTGTCTGGTAAGCTGTATTGTTATTATTTCCTTAGCTTGAATTGATTCTTTTTGATAGGAAATCAACCTTTCTCGTTCTTCTCTTAAATTTGATTCTGTTAGTTGTAAAACTTTACTTCCTAATGTTGACAAAGCATTGTATTCCAAAATACTTAGGTATAAATTCTGATAATTGTAAGCTAATTGTAACTGATTCTTTTTAAAATATAATTCTGATAACAACTTATAATTTTGAGATAGCTCGCCTGATTTGCTTACTTGGCTTACTACTTTTAACAAGTATAATTCTGCTTGTATTAAATCTCCCTTTTGTAAATAAAGTTTCCCAAGATTATTGAAAACTAAATCTAACTCCTGCTTCTCACCCGAAATGCCAAAATAAGATATAGCTGAATTAAAATAATTTATAGCTGTTTCATAATCTGATTTTTGAGTAACTATTTGACCTAAAATATTTGTGCATGTGCCAAGATTTCTATAATCATTAAAAGTATTAAATGTCGCAAATGCTTCGCTTATAGTGTTGTTTGCTTTAGTAAGATTTTTACGAGCAAGAAACAATTTAGCAAAATAAATCTTCAATTTTGCCTCCTCATAAAAATCCGATAAACGAGTTGAAAAAGTATTTGCTTTCTTTAAATATATAGTGGTTTCATCAAAATTACCTACATCAAAAGAAATTACAGCAATAGACCTATAGGCTAAAGACTTAAAATAAGTGTGATCTAATTCTTCAGCAAGATAGAGGAATTTAAATTCTTCGTTAATTGCTTCAAGATAATTTCTAAAAAAAAAATGAACCTTTGCTTGGTGATGTAATGAAAGTGCTAAACATATCTTGGTGTCTGAGCGTTTCGCAAAATCTGTTGCTAAATTGGCATAGTAAATAGCTGAATCTTTTAACTGGGATTGCATAAAAAATAAAGAGCGAGAAATATAAGCTTCTGAAATAAACCTATTCTGCTTATTTTTTTTTGCAAATGCAATATGTTTCAATGAAAAATTTGAAGCTAAAGCATCTTTTTTTGTGACTAGATATTCTATTTCTAATTGTCTTTGAGCATGATTGTCCTCAAACCTCAAAAACTTTTTATTAGCAATGTTTAATTCATAACACTTTTTGAAATCTGGAATATTACCGAGCTCCAAATAGGCAGATCCCATAGATAGAAATAATCTTCCTTTTAATTCTTCTGATTCAATTTTTAGCGCCTCCTTATTCAAAAGATCTATTGATTCAAACCATTTTTGTCGATTAGTAGTTGAATAATAATTATGAAGTTTTATTAATTTGTCAATTTTTGAGTTTTGAGTTTTTGAAGAACTAATTTCTCGAAGAAGAATTTCTTCCTTGCTTTGAGCAAAGTTGAAGACTGGAAGATGCAGTGCAAGAAATAAAAAAACTAAAATCTGCAATACTTTATACATGAAACTAAGTTAAGAAAATACTTGAGTATAAGATAGGTTGAATAAAACAAAAATTTAAGCTGTAAGTAAAACCTACTTATTTTCAGGAATTAAAGTCAAAAAATACAAATATCCCTGAATTATATTTAGTTTTATTTCTGAAAAAGAAATAATGATTGAAGACCGCATAATTCTTGGAATTGACCCTGGAACAACCGTCATGGGTTATGGCTTAATTCAAGTGAAAAACGGTAAATTAACAATGCTTAATTTTGGAATTATTCAGTTAAATAAACTTGCAAATCATCCTGAAAAATTAAAACGGATTTTGGACCGCTTAAATGGCTTAATTGAGGAATTTCATCCGGATGAAATGGCAATCGAAGCTCCTTTTTTTGGTAAAAATGTACAATCAATGCTAAAATTAGGGAGAGCTCAAGGGGTTGCTATTGCTTCCTGTTTAAATCACAATATTCCTTTTGAAGAATATGCACCAAGAAGAATAAAACAAGCAATTACAGGGAATGGAAATGCTTCAAAAGAACAAGTTGCTGCTATGCTTCAAAAATTATTATCATTTGATGATATTCCAAAATATCTAGATGCTACTGATGGATTAGCCGTCGCTGTATGTCATTTTTTCTCAAAAGGAATAGGAGAACACAATAAAGGAAATGGAGGGTCCTGGAAAGGATTTTTATCTCAAAATCCTAAGCGAGAAATGAAATGAAAATCATAAATATTTATACTGATGGTTCGTCAAGAGGAAATCCTGGACCCGGTGGATTTGGAGTTATTTTACAATTTGGTGCTCAAGTGAAAGAGCTTTCTCAGGGTTTTAGAAGAACAACAAACAACAGGATGGAACTATTAGCAGTCATTTACGCCCTTGAAAATTTAAAAACAAACAAATACCCTGTTCATATTTATTCTGATTCAAAATATGTAATTGACGCCATTTCTAAAAAATGGGTTTTTGGATGGGAAAAGAAAAACTTTAAAGGAAAAAAAAATGCCGATTTATGGCTGCGTTATCTAGAGCTTCATCCTAAATTCGAACTCAATTTTATCTGGGTAAAAGGACACGATGGTCATCCAGAAAATGAAAAATGTGATGTTCTAGCATTTAATGCTGCATCAAATAACCCACAAAACATAGATTTCTTTTTTGAAGAGGAAGAAAAATGATAACTTATTGGTTAACGAGTGTTATATAACCTGTTTTATCAAATTCAGTTCCTCCTGTCAACAAACCTTTCAGACGATAAAAATAAACCCCATCATTACAATTTTCACCCCCATTAGTTTTTCCATTCCATAAAAATAATGGGAAAGCTGGATCCCTGTCTTTTTCAAAAACAGTATTCCCCCACCTATTCATAACGGTAAAAACATAAGATGAAAAATAGTCAGAATCTAATTGAAAATTATCATTAGCGCCATCTCCATTCGGTGTGAATACATTTGGTAGAATAGGAACATCGTCTGGATTTATATTAATTATAAGACTATAAGTATTAGAGCAGCCAAGTGCATTCTCAATTGTTAAACTAATTGTATAAGGATTAACAAGTGGAAAAGTTGTTGATGGAGGATTTTGAAGATTTGAAGTAGTCCCATTTCCAAAATCCCAAAACCAACTAGTAATTGGTGATCCTGACGTTGAAGATTGATTAAGTACAGTTACTGCGGTATTAATATTTACAGGATTTGGATCTGCAGAAAAATTAGCGTTAAGGCCATTAGAATTAGTGACTACTATTTGAGGATTTATAGGATAAGGAACATTACAACCTGCAGCATCAGTTAATATTACACTAGGTGAATAGGTCCCAATATTATAAACATAATCAAAACTTAGGTTAGACTGAGTTGTCCCATTTCCTAAATTCCACACTACTGAAGAAATATTATTTTGGTTTGTAATAAAAAAACTTGCTGTTTGAGTACAAACATCATAATTATATTGTGGATTCCCACTTGGACCTCCAACGATTATATAATCATTGAATAATGTATCGTCTTGACAACCATATTGATCTGTAATTGAAAGAGACAAATCATAGCTTCCAGGAAAAAAATAGGTATTTGATGGGTTTTGTAATCCAGATTGATTACCATTACCGAAATCCCACAGCCAAGTATTTATCGTTCCATAAGAAGTTGATTGATCTATATAATCTCCTGTTATCGGAGGGCAGGGAACAGAATTAGGTAAATTCTCTGTAAAATTAGCATTAGGAATAGATGTAGTAAAGGAAATTGAAACAGTGTCTTTGCAGCCATTTATATCTTCTGCTATTAGAATCAAATTATGAATTGCACTTGTTTGACCAGGAGCTACATTTTGTTCAATATAAGGCTCATTTGGATTAAATTCTGTAGATAAGGTGTCACCTATTGTATTATCAATATACCATTGATAGTTTACAGGTGAAACACCCACTGATAAATTGTCTGTATTAAGTACCTCGCCATTACAAACAATATTATCTAATGTAAAAAAGGCAGTAGGTTTTGTAAGAATTATTTCTTTTGTAGAAAAACTAGAACAGCCAAAATCATTATAAGCAGTTAAGGTTGCAACATAAACACCTTCACCATTAAATGTATGTTGGATGGATGTTTGAGGAGTTACTGGAACTGTTATTGGAACAGGTAAGGTAGTAATTCCGGGTGAACCATCGGAAAAAGACCAATCAAAATGATTCATTGGATTATATGATGGGGGTTGAACTGTCAAATTTAAAAATGTAACCAAATGAGGAGAACATCCACCCTCATCTGCCGCTGGTGTCGATATTACAGCAAAAGGAGGAGCTAAAACTCTTATAAATTGAGTGAATGAAGCTGAACAACCAACATCATTTGATGCTACTAAAGTAATAGCAAAATTTCCTGGAGCAGGATACGAGTATGTCGGATTTGGACCATTATTTACAAATTCTTGATTTCCCATGTTGTAAGCCCAAGAATCAATTGAATGAGAACTCCAAGATGAACTCGAATCGGAGAGTTGAATTTCGACTCCCTGGCAAATAGTATCATTAGGAATTGAGAAGTCGGAAGTAATACTAGAAACATAAAAAAATTGTTTGCTTGTATCGCTGCATCCTGTGGTAATATTATTAATTACTTGCTGAATTTCATAGGTGCCATAATTCGTATAACTATGCGTAGTACTTCCTAAATTAGCGTCGTCTAGTTCAGCATCATTTAATACTGTATTTGGAGAGCCATCACCCCACTGCCAAATCATTTCAACATTGTCACTTAAGAGTCCGTGAACAGAGGTGTCACTTACTATCGCCACAGCTGGCCAAATAGCAGAAACTAAAGGAGAGGGATTACAAATAAGATTTGTATCAAGATCAAAGAATGCTATTGGAGCGTTGATATAGACCATATCATTTATAACAAGCGTATCCGTACATCCTAAATAATCAACAACTAACATAACATCAAAATAACCTGAATCTGATTCAAATTGATACGTTGGGTTTTGAATAGTATCTGTTGATGAAGTTCCATCGTTAAAATCCCAAAAATAGGTAATTGGAGAGCTTGGATTTGCAGGACTCACAACTACAGTAGGGGTAAATTCAACATCCGTTTTAATACAATTAGTATCAGAATCAACAGTAAAGTTCATTGAGTTTATCTGACCTACAGTTATAAAACTATCTAAAACCGTTGTCCCTGAACAACCTGACTGAGTTGTTACACTTAGAGAAACAGTATAAAAACCTAAGGTAGTATATGATTGAGCTGGTGGATTTTGACCATTAAAAACTTGACCATTACCAAAATTCCATTGCCAATTAGTAATTAAATTTGTAGGCGATGGCGAAACAGATTGATCTGAGAATTCAACAGTCAATGGAGAGCAGCCCCCTTCAAAATCTGCAGAAAAAGATGGTGCTACATTGCTTATTGAAATAAAATTTGGAATTGAAGTACTTCCTGAACACCCGGCTGAAGTTGTTATCGTAAGAGAAACAGTGAAAGAACCATTAGTATTATAAGTTTGAGCAGGAGGATTTTCAAGAATTGAAGTTGATCCGTTTCCAAAATTCCATAAATAAGATGATCCTGCAACAGAAGGTGTAGTATTATTTATATTAATGGATGCAGGTGCACAATTACTACTTATTGGTGCTACAAATGTAGGATTAGGAACAGATTGAATAATTATTTGCTGAGATGCACTGGCGGTGAGTCCATTTGCGGATGTTGTAAGTAAGGTTACATTAAAAGTTCCTGCACTAGTGAAAGTATGAGTGGGACTCGTTAAAGTTGAAAAAGTAGTATCGCCAAAATTCCAAAGATAGGAAAGTGGAGCAGTTCCTCCGTTCGATGTATTTGTAAATACAGTTGTTGCTCCAATACAAGCAGTTGTTGGAAGAGCAGAAAAACTTGCTGTTGGAACTTGTGAAAAAGAAAAACAACTTATAAATAGTAAAGGAAGAGTAAATTTAAACATGCTTATCATATGAAAAATTAATTCGTAAAGGTATTTAATTTTAAGACTAAAAACAACCAATAAAAGTTGCAAACCAAAAAAAAAATTAATTTCCTTTTTTTAAAATTAATGTCGTAGAATATCCCGGAACAAAATCAACGGTACAAACTGCACCACCATAACTTCTAACTTCCTTAGACCCTACAATGTATTTTATATTTGAGGAGTCATGCTCCGATGCATCATAATCTGCACCCTTGATAAGTACATCGGGCTGTAAATCTTTAATCAAATCAAGAGGAGTTTCATCATTAAAAACTAAAACTAAATCAACAAAACCCAAAGCAGCTATTAATAACATTCTAGCATCCTCTGAATTAATCGGTCGATTATCTGCTTTATTTAATTTTCTTACTGAATCATCACTATTTATGGCTACAATTAGACGATTCCCATAATCTGCAGAAGCTGCTAAATAATTAACATGGCCTAAGTGTAAAATATCAAAACAACCGTTTGTAAAGCAAATTTTCTCTCCTTTCAACTTCCAAGATATGATTCTTCTTTTTGCTTCTTCAATTGAAACCAATTTATTTTGAAGAAATTCAAATCGAGTCATTTTTTTATGTTGTTAGGGTTAAAACTAAATCTAATCTAATAAATTAGTTTGCTCATTTGGAAAAACAAGCGATGGCTTAAAGGTTTTTGCAAGTTCAAAATCCATTAATCCATAACCAATAATTATAATCACATCATTTACAGCTGCACGTCTTGCTGCAGGGCCATTTAAGCAAATTGTTCCAGAATTTCTTTTTCCTTTGATTACGTATGTTTCAAGTCGTTCGCCATTATTAATATTCACGATTTGAACTCTTTCGCCCTCGATTAAATTTGCAGCTTCCATCAACGATTCGTCAATGGTTATGGAGCCAATATAATTCAAATCCGCTTGGGTGATTTTAACCCTGTGAATTTTAGATTTTAAAACATTTATCAACATACTCTTAAAATAGCAGGCAAAAATAATTCAAATTCTCGAATTAGAGAACTATATTATCAATCAAACGCACTTTATTGCAATATGCAGCAATGCAACAAACATTTGTTGCTTGCCAATCTTCAGCATTCGTAAGTGTCTTTTCATCAACAATCTCTAAATATTCTAGCTGTAAATCACTAGATTTAAAAAAATCTGTGGCGCTTGTTTTTAAAGATTGAGGATTCATTTTTGATTTATTTTCTTTAACAAAAAGTAATGTTTTATAAATAATTAATGCCGCTTCAATATCAGATGAATTTAAGCGCATGTTTCGACTACTCATCGCTAAACCTGATGGTTCTCTCAAGGTTTCGCACGAAACAATTTCGGTTGAAAAATTAAAATGAGCTACCATTTTTCGAATTATTGCAAGTTGTTGAAAATCTTTTTGTCCAAAATAAGCACGATTTGCTTTTATAATTTGAAAAAAATTATGAACAACATGAACTACACCCTTGAAGTGGCCGGGACGAAATTTACCTTCCATTACAGCATCAATGCCTTTCAAATCTATAGGAACAAAAAATTGATTTTGTGGATAAACTTCCGCTATTTCTGGATGAAATATGATACAATTATTTCTAGAACCTATTAACAATAAATCTGAGTCAAGTGTTCTTGGATATTGAGCTAAATCCTCCTGGTTATTAAATTGTGTGGGGTTGACAAATATACTAATTACCACCCAATCATTCTCGGACAAAGCTCTGTCTATAATAGATAAATGACCAGCATGCAAGGCACCCATTGTTGGAACAAAACCAATTGACAATCCTTTTTCCTGCAATAAACTTAGTGCAGATCTTAAATCCCTTGAAGTAGTAAACAGTCTATTTTTTGGCATTTTAAAGTCCTAAATAATAGACAAAGCTATTGCTTTTCACGAAAGTTCATTTAAAATCCTTAAATTTGAACTCTATTCATTCATATCCTAATGGAAAAAAAGAAAATTCTATTCATAACTCAAGAAATATTTCCCTTTTCACCAAAGACAGAAATATCTTCCACAGCAAGACGCTTACCTCAAGTGATTCAAGAAGCAGGAAAAGAAATACGTGTATTTACACCTCGTTTTGGATCTATTAATGAGCGTAGGCATCAATTACATGAAGTTATTAGACTTTCTGGCTTAAATATTTGCATCGACGATAATGATCATCCTTTGATTATAAAAGTTGCATCAGTTTCTGCAGCAAGAATGCAAGTTTATTTCATAGATAATGAAGAATACTTTAAAAGAAAAACAAATTTACAAGACGAAAAAGGAAAATGTCACCCAGATAACGATGAGAAAGCTATGTTTTTCTGTCGTGGAGTGCTAGAAACCGTAAAAAAATTAGGCTGGCAACCCGATGTAATTCACTGCCATGGTTGGATGACAGGAATCATGGCCCTATATGTAAAACATATTTATAATAAAGACCCACATTTTAAAGACACAAAAGTAGTTTACAGCTTCTATAATGATAAATTTGATGCTCCATGGGACAAAAGATTTTCTGAAAAATTACTTTTTGAAGGTTTCCCTCAAGATATTGCCGATAAATTTAAAGACTCTAGTTTCCTAAATGTTTCTAAAATTATAACAGACCATTGTGATGGTGTGACTATTGCAGTAGAGAACCTACAGACAGACTTAAAAGATATTTATGATACTTCAGAATGTCACAAGATGGCATTTACTAATGAAGAAAATCAAGCAAAAGAATTGTCGCTGTTTTTTGATAAAGTTATTGAAAATGTTCTAGTTTAACTGACAATGAAGTCAAACAAAAATCTCTTTTTCTTTCTTTTTTTTCTTGCAACACTATTTATTTCTGCTTGTAAAAAAAAAGATACACTTGTTGGTCAAGGAGTTTTAAATCCTGATGACTATCTCAATGGAATAACCACAGATACCTTTGATTTAGAAACCTATACAATAGAAGAAGATTCAATAATTACATCAAACCCACCAAATACTGTTTTAGGAAGTTATAAGGACCCAAAATTTGGAGATTTTGATGCTTCTTTTTACACACAATTTCGTTTGGGAAGTTTAAATCCTGATTTTGGTGATGAAAGTCAAATTGTGTTGGATTCCTTTGTTTTGGCGCTTGAGTATGCAGGGTATTATGGTGATTTAAGTGCACAAACTTTTGAGATTTATGAATTATCAGAAAATTTATCAATCGATAGTAATTATTATTCTTTCTCAAGCAAGTCTGTTAATTCATCTAATTTAGTTCCAATTGGAATGGGGACTATTGTACCAAAACCAAATCAAGCTACAATAGTTGGAGGAGATTCTTTGGATGCGCAATTGAGAATCCATCTCGATACAAATTTTGCTAAAAGTATGATTTTGGAAGCAAATAATGGAGGAACAACCTTTTCATCAAATGAAACTTTCCTTACTTTTTTTAAGGGTCTTTACGTAAAGACAAACAATCCTGCTCAAGCAAATGGGCAAGGTGCAGCATTGTACTTTAATTTAAATGATGCAGCCTCAAAACTCACAATTTACTATAAATTAGCTGCTATTAAAAAAACATTTGACTTCTTAATTAATTCATCGTGTGCAGATTTCACGCATTTGGAAATAAATAATTCTGGAACTAATATTGCTGCTATTTTACAAAATCCATCATTAGGGAATAGTGAATTTTATGCCCAAGCATTTAAGCATAGAGCGGTCGTGAAAGTTAAACATATTGATGACTTACCTCCTAATACAATTATTCACAAAGCAAGTCTCACGCTACCTATTCAATATCAAACAGCTTATCGTTTTAAACCGGGTGTTAGTGTCTCTATTGCAACAAAATTAAAAAGTGCAGATAATTATTATACTAGTTTGGGGATATTTGGGGGATTTGAAGAGTACGAAAAGCATTTTAGAATTGAGGTACGCGATTATATGCAAGCTGTTTTAAAAGGTACTATTGAAAATACTGGGCTAATTGTCTCACCAAGATTTTTCATTAATTCAGCTGAAAGAATCATTTTCAATGGAAAAAATACTTCAAATAAGAAGAAACCACAATTAATTGTTACTTATACTACCTTCTAAACCATGTGTGGAATTGTCGCATATATTGGAAAAAAACAAGCTTTTCCTATTATACTCAAAGGATTAAAGCGTTTAGAATACCGCGGGTATGATAGCGCAGGTATTGCTTTAATAAACCAAGATCAACTAAAGGTATTTAAAAAAGCCGGAAAGGTTAGTAATTTGGAGGAGTTTATGCTTCACCAAGACCATAGTGGGAATTCAGGTATAGGTCACACTCGTTGGGCCACACACGGAGCACCAACTGACACAAATGCTCATCCCCATGTTTCTATGGATGGCTCAATAGCACTTATCCATAATGGAATAATTGAAAACTACAATGCTTTAAAGCAAGAGTTAATAAGACAAGGCTATTTGTTTAAAAGCGAAACAGATACGGAAGTACTTGTTCATTTAGTTGATTTCATTAGTAAGAAAGAAAAGGTGTGGTTTGGAGAAGCCTTACGTTTAGCACTCTTAAACGTGGTAGGGGCCTATGCAATTGTAGCCATTTCAAAAAACTTTCCTGATCAAATGGTTGCCGCTCGAAAGAGTAGCCCGCTTGTGGTAGGAATTGGAGCAAATGGAGATTTTTATTTAGCATCAGATGCCACTCCAATTGTAGAATACACAAAACGAGTTGTGTATTTAGAAGATGAGGAAATAGCGGTTATTAAGTTAGGAGAGGAATTAAAAATATACAACATCTCCGACCAAGAAAAAACACCTTATATTCAACAGCTAGAACTTGAGTTGGAAGCCCTAGAAAAAGGTGGCTACGACCATTTTATGTTGAAGGAAATTCACGAACAGCCTCGATCAATTCATGATTGTTTCCGTGGAAGATTAAATTCAAGCGAAGGTTGGGTTTCTTTAGGTGGCTTAAAAGAGTATGAACAAAAGATGATACAAGCAAAACGTCTTGTTATTGTCGCTTGTGGAACATCCTGGCATGCTGGGCTTGTTGGTGAGTACTTAATTGAAGAATTGGCTCGTATAAATGTAGAAGTAGAATATGCTAGCGAATTTCGTTATCGCAACCCAATTATTAGTGAAGAAGATGTTGTTATTGCAATCTCACAATCAGGAGAAACTGCAGATACATTGGCTGCACTTGAATTGGCAAAGTCTAAAGGGGCTTCTATTTTAGGAATTTGCAATGTTGTTGGCTCATCTATTTCGCGTATTACGGATGCGGGTTCTTACACTCATGCTGGACCTGAAATTGGAGTTGCTTCTACGAAAGCATTTACTGCCCAAGTAACTATTTTAAGTCTACTTGCTCTTTCCTTAGCGCATAAAAAAGGAACAATTAGTGAATCAGAATTCCGAATATTAATAGCTGAATTGGAAGCTATTCCTGAAAAAGTACAGCGCGTCTTAGAAAATAATGCTCATATTGAGAAAATTGCCTTAGAATTTAAAGATGTAACAAATGCACTTTATTTGGGAAGAGGAAGTTTATTTCCTGTTGCTCTTGAGGGTGCTTTAAAATTAAAAGAAATTTCATACATTCATGCAGAAGGTTATCCTGCCGCAGAAATGAAGCATGGACCGATTGCTCTGATTGACGAAAATATGCCAATTTTTGTAATTGCAACTCAGGGAAATTCATACGAGAAAGTTGTATCAAATATTCAAGAGGTTAAAGCCAGAAAAGGGAAAATTATAGCCATCGTAACAGAAGGAGATGAACATTTAAAAGAAATTGCTGATTATCATATTGAAATTCCTAAATCTCATGAGTTTTTTGTGCCTATTCTTGCAACAATTCCATTTCAACTTATTTCCTATCACATAGCAGTGATGAGGGGTTGTAATGTAGATCAACCAAGGAATCTAGCAAAATCTGTAACGGTAGAATAGTTTCAGAAATGGAGGAATTACTGAATTATTTTGGACTTACATTCACTGCAAGTAAGTTTTTACCTTATTTTCTTGCTGTTTTTCTTGGATTTTTTTTTTCAAAACTGCTTTACAGGCATATTTCTGCATCTAAAATTATACGCATCCTATTTTTACGCTAATTACTATATTGCCATTTGGAATTTATTTTGCAATTCATCCTATTTTTGAAGGCGACATATCTAATGAAGGAGTTATTATTAGAAAAAACTTAGACTTACCAAAGAACAAAGATTTATTAATTATTGCCTTGGCCGATTGCCCCTTCTGTATTCAATCTCAAAATACCATAAAAATTATTCATCAAAAAAATAAAAAAATCAAAGCCGAATATTTAATTGTAAACGGAACCAAGCAAGACTCTATCAGATATGCGCGCATGTTGAATGGTTTTGCAAGCTGTAGAACTATAAAAAATAGCATTCCCTTATTACAGAGTATTCAGGGGAGTTTCCCATCCTTTATTTTAGTTCGGAAAGGAAAATTAAATAAAGTTTGGAGTAATAATACATTTGGAGTTAGAGCCTGGGATGAAGTTGTTTCTTGTATCGAATGATTTTTTTCTAAATTCTTAGTGAATTCAAGTAATTCATTTTTCAAAATGTTACTTTTGTGCTATGTCTGAAAAAATTGGGATTGCCATTCTTGGATCAACTGGGTCAATCGGAACGCAAGCATTAGAGGTGATAGAAAATCACCCTGATTATTTTGACTTACAAGTTCTTACTGCAGGAAAAAATGCAGACTTATTAATTGAGCAAGCAAAAAAATATCAGCCTAATACAGTTGTAATTGGTGATGAGGATTCCTACCAGAAAGTAAAAGATGCTCTTTGGGGAGAAAATATTCATGTTTATTGCGGAGAAGAGGCTTTGTGTCAAGTTGTTGAAGCAACAAATGTACATACAGTTCTTACTGCACTCGTAGGTTACGCTGGATTAAAACCAACTATTCATGCTATCGAAGCAGGGAAAACCATTGCTTTAGCAAATAAAGAAACTTTAGTTGTAGCTGGAGAATTTATCACAAAATTAGCAAGAGAAAAAGGCGTAAATATTTACCCCGTAGATTCTGAGCATTCAGCTATTTTTCAATGCTTAGTTGGCGAGTTTCACAATCCAATAGAAAAAATATATTTGACGGCTTCTGGTGGTCCTTTTCGAGGATTTTCTATTTCGGACTTACAAAAAGTAACTTTAGAACAAGCTCTAAAACATCCAAACTGGTCAATGGGAGCTAAAATTACAATTGATTCTGCTTCATTAATGAACAAAGGATTAGAGGTTATTGAGGCTAAATGGCTTTTTAATTTAAAGCCAGAGCAAATTGACGTAATCGTTCACCCGCAATCGATTGTACATTCGTTAATTCAATTCCAAGATGGAAGTATCAAGGCTCAAATGGGCTTGCCTGACATGAAACTTCCGATTCAATATGCCTTGAGTTACCCAAATCGTTTAGCGACAAATTTTCCGCGCTTTAATTTTATGGATTATCCCAACTTAACTTTTGAAGCACCAAATCATAAGGTATTTAAAAACTTAGACCTTGCATATCGCGTTATGGATGAGTTAGGAACAAGTGCATGCGCATTAAATGCCGCAAATGAAGTTGCGGTAGACGCATTTTTAAATAAAAAAATTAGCTTCTTGGAAATTGGCGAGCTCAATGAAACGGTTGTAAATGAGACAAAGAATATTTTAAATCCTAGCTACCAAGATTACGTTAACTCCGACCAAAATGCGAGAGAAAAAGCTCTGCAATTACTCCGCAAATAATACATATGAAATCAATTCAATTCATAGCAATTCTTCTATTTTTTAGCTCATGTAATAGCCAAAAATTAACCATACATGTTGAGAAATGGAAACCCTATTGTGGAGGTGCTAAACCAACAGAAGAAATGTCAAGAGGTTTAAAAACTCTTTTTTCAGGCGAAAAATTTAAATTGTATTTTAAAGGTAAAACAGCTTCAGATAAAATTATAACGCTTGACGAATATGGAAATTGGAAAGGTAAAATACCAAAGAATGTGAGCTGTGAAATTTATCGATTAGATAAAACAATAAGTCTTGATGAACTTCGCAAAAAATACACAAAAGAACTAGGGAAATTTTATACTGTAATTGAAGATAAAGAACTAATTCTTTGGCAAAATCAAGCTGACTTTATTATTCCGATTGTTTCAAAAAAACCAGTCAGTTTTGACATTCAAGACAAATGTTTTGTTGGATTAAATCCCTGCATCAAGTACATTGGTCCCTTTCCTCAATAGAATTAATTTTCAGGCTTCAATTCTTGAGTAGTGAAAAATTCGAAAGGAATTAGAATGAGCTTCATTTTTTTCTTGGTAACCAATTTCTGTTTTAGACCAATTTAAAGCATCAAACTCCGGAAAAAAGGTGTCTGCACCAAATACACCATCAATATGGGTAATAAACATTTCATTTAAAACAGTTGAAGTTAAAGCCATACTGTAAATTTCACCACCACCAATTATAAAAATAGTTTTGTCGACTTCATTTTTAAAATGCTCTAAACAAGTTTCAAAAGAATGAAAAACAAGGCAATTATCAGCAGTAAAATTTTTATTGCGTGTTAGAATAACATTCAAACGGTTTGGAAGAGGACGGTATTTTTCAGGGATAGAATCAAAATTTTTTCTTCCCATTACTACAATTTGATTTTTAGTTGTTTCCTTGAAAAACTTCATGTCTGAGGGCAAATGCCACATAAGGTCATTGTTTTTTCCAATTCCACCTTCTAAATCAATAGCAACAATTAATGAAACTTTCATTTTAAATGGCTACTGCCGCTTTAATGTGAGGATGAGGATCATAATTTTCTAATTCAAAATCCTCGTACTTGAATGCAAAAATATCTTTGACTTCAGGATTTATTTTCATTTTTGGTAGCGGTCTAAAATCTCGTGCCAATTGTAAATTTGCCTGCTCTATATGATTTGAATACAAGTGAGCATCTCCCAAAGTATGAATAAAGTCGCCGGGCTTTAAATTACAGACCTGAGCAACCATTAAGGTCAATAAGGCATATGAAGCAATATTAAAAGGAACACCCAAAAATGTATCAGCACTTCTTTGGTATAACTGACAACTCAATTTCCCATCGGCAACATAAAATTGAAAAAAAGCATGACAAGGAGGAAGAGCCATATTCTCAATTTCGGCAACATTCCAAGCAGAGACGATTATGCGTCTTGAATCAGGATTAGTTTTTAATTGAGAAATAATATTGGTAATTTGATCAATGTGCCGACCGTCTGCACAAGGCCATGAACGCCACTGAGAACCATATACCGGTCCTAAATTTCCATTTTCATCAGCCCACTCATCCCAAATTGAAACATTGTTCTCTTTTAAATACTGGATATTTGTTTCTCCCTTTAAAAACCAAAGTAACTCGTGAATAATAGACCTCATGTGCACTTTTTTAGTTGTTAAACAAGGAAATCCCTCGTTTAAATCAAAGCGCATTTGGTATCCAAAAACTGAAATTGTCCCAGTACCTGTTCGATCTTCTTTTTTTGCTCCCTTGTCTAAAATATGATGAAGTAAATCGTGATATTGTTTCATAAAAATATTGAATTCTCAGAGACGAAATTACCTTAAAATCTTTTACAAAATAAACTGATTTAACACCTTTTTCTAACAAGTTACTAACTTTTTTTTAAAAATAAATAAGTTCTATAATCTATATAGATATTAGGAAAATTAAATTTTTTTTTATTCCATTTTAAAAAAAATTTCATTTTGTTTAATCTTTTTTATTAAACATTAAACATTATTGTTTAACTTTACATCATAAATGTTAAACAAAAACTTTTTATTATGTCAACTTTAGAATTTAATGATGCCTTAATTGGAATTGAAAACAACCTAAAATCATTTGCTTTAAGTTTTACGCGCAATAAAGAAGATGCTTCAGATTTGACCCAAGAAACGATGTTAAAAGCAATTATTTATCGTAATTATTACACTCCACAAACAAACTTTAAAGCATGGGTTTTTACCATCATGCGTAATTTGTTTATCAATCAATACCGTCGTAAAGCAAAATCAAAAACTATTTTTGACAACTCAAAAGATTTATTTTTAATTTCAAATTCTGCAGGCCACGAAGAAACTGCTCTAGAAATTATTTCTGAAAAAGATATTCAAAGTAAAATTCGTAGATTAGGCGATGAATATAAAGCTCCATTTGAGATGCATTTCCAAGGTTTTAAATACAAAGAAATTGCTGATGAGCTGAATATTCCAATTGGCACAGTAAAAAGCAGAATTTTCATTGCTCGCAAAAAATTAAGCGATTTACTTCCAGACTACTCGTTTTCTGAAAATTAAATGGCAAAAAAAATTACTTTTCTAGGTGCAGGTATTTCTAGTTTATCTAGCGCATGTTTTTTAGCGAAAGAAGGTTATGATGTAACTATTCTTGAAAAGAATGCAACTATCGGCGGAAGGGGAAGACAATTTTCTGAAAATGGTTTTACCTTTGATATGGGTCCTAGTTGGTATTGGATGCCCGATGTTTTTGAACGATTTTATCAGCAATTTAACCATACCTCAACAGATTTTTACGAACTCAAACGTCTAAATCCTTCTTACAGAGTTTATTGGTCTGATCAAAGCTATACAGATGTTCCCGCCAACATGAAAGAAATTGAAAATTGGTTTGAATCTTTAGAACCTGGAAGTTCCAAAAAACTTCAGCTTTTTTTAAAAGATGCTAAGTACAAATATGAAGTTGGTATGCAGGACTTAGTTCACAAGCCGAGTTTGAGCATCTTTGAGTTTGCAGACAAAAGAATTTTAAAGGGTTTAATGAACATGCATTTGTTTTCTTCCTTTTCAAAATATATTCGAAAATATTTTAAGCATCCAAAAATCCTCTCACTACTTGAATTCCCTGTTCTTTTTTTAGGTGCTATGCCCAATGAAACACCTGCGCTTTATTCTTTGATGAATTATGCTGATATTTCACTTGGAACTTGGTACCCAAAAGGAGGCATGTACAAATTTGTAGAAGCTTTTGAAAAAATAGCAAAAGAACAAGGCGTCAAAATTCGAACAAACGCTGAAGTAACTGGCTTTGTAATTGAAAATGATAAAATTATTGCTGCAAAAGTTGGGGAAGAAATTGTTGAAGGAGATATCTTTGTTTCCGGAGCTGATTACCAACATACAGATGAAAAATTATTAAAAGAAAATGCAAACTATTCTGATAAATATTGGGACAAAAGAACCATGGCACCTTCGTGTTTATTGTTTTATGTTGGAATTAATAAAAGAGTGACAAATCTTCAACATCACAACTTATTTTTTGATGAATCACTTGATTTTCATGGCAAAGAAATTTACAAGTATCCAAAATGGCCAACAGCTCCGTTATTTTATCTTTGTGTACCCTCTCTTTCAGATGCTACAGTTGCTCCTGAAAATTGCGAAAATATGTTTTTCCTAATTCCAATTGCGCCAAATCTGGAAGACTCTGAAGAAATTAGAGAGAAGTATTTTACTATTTTGCTTGAACGTTTACAAAAATTAACGGGAAATACAATTAAAGAAAATATTGTTTACAAAAAAAGTTATTGTATTTCTGACTTTAAAAAAGATTACAATGCATTTAAGGGAAATGCTTACGGCTTAGCAAACACATTAATGCAAACAGCTATATTGAAGCCGAGATTAAAAAGTAAAAAACTTTCAAATTTTTATTATACTGGTCAATTAACAGTTCCTGGTCCGGGAGTACCTCCTTCAATCATTTCCGGTGAAGTTGTAGCGAAAGAAATTATCAAAACACATAGCTTAAACTAAGTTTATGAAACAGTTATTCGACGATCTTAGTCAACAAATTAGTGAGATAACAACAAAAAAATATAGTACATCCTTTTCTTTAGGTATAAAATGTCTTCACTCAGATTTACATAAACCAATTTATTCAATTTATGGTTTTGTTCGATTTGCAGATGAAATTGTAGATTCCTTTGAGGGTTTTGATAAAGCAGAACTTTTGAAAGATTTTAAGATTCAAACATATAAAGCTATTGAAAGTAAAATTTCCTTGAATCCAATTTTAAATAGTTTTCAGTGGGTTGTAAATAAATACGACGTTCCGCATGAATTAATTGAAACTTTTTTAAATTCCATGGAAATGGATCTTGAAGAGAAAACCTATGACACAGAAAACTATGAAAAATACATCCTTGGCTCTGCTGAAGTTGTAGGACTTATGTGTTTAAAAGTATTTGTTGAAGGGGATGACACAGAATATGAGAGATTAAAGCCAAGTGCAATGAAGCTAGGATCTGCCTTTCAAAAAATTAATTTTTTACGGGATTTGAATGCTGATTTTAAAGATTTAGGGCGTAGTTATTTTCCAGGAATAGACATGAAAGACTTTAATTCAGACATCAAAAAGCAAATTGAAGAAGACATAGAAAAAGATTTTATAGCTGGATATAAAGGAATTTTAGAATTACCTCGAAAAGCAAAATTTGGTGTTTATATGGCCTACAAATATTATTTCAAATTATTCAAGAAAATAAAATCTACTGAACCAATTACTATTCTCAATGAGCGCGTTCGACTTCCAAATTATAGAAAAGCACGCATCCTTCTAACTTCAATTATTCGTCTTAATCTCAACCGACTCTGATGAATCCAGATTATGTTGTTCTTGTTGATGAATTAGATCAAGAAATTGGTGTAATGGAAAAATTTGCGGCGCATGAACAAGGCAAACTTCATCGTGCATTTTCTGTATTTATATTTAATGATAAACACGAATTATTATTACAACGTCGGGCTCTGGGGAAATACCACTCACAAGGATTATGGTCAAATACCTGCTGTAGCCATCCAATGCAAGGTGAGGAAATAATTGTAGCAGCTCAAAGAAGGCTCGAAGAAGAAATGGGAATGAGCTGTGAATTAAAACACACTTTTAAATTTATTTATCATGCAGTACTCGATAATAACTTAAAAGAACATGAAATCGACCACATTTTAATTGGGTTTTCTAATGAGACACCACATCCAAATCTTGAAGAAGTGATTGCTTTTAAATGGCTATCGCTGGAATTTCTTCAAAAAGATATTGAAATAAACCAAAGTGCTTATTCTGCTTGGTTAAAATTATTAATTAGAAATCATTACTCACAAATTTTAAATAATTTAAAACCATGAGGGTTTGTAGAAGAGCAACATTTAATGCTGCGCACCGCTTATTTCGTAAAGATTGGTCTGACGAAAAAAACAATGCTGTGTTTGGAAAATGTAATAACCCTAATTTTCATGGCCACAATTATGTTCTCGAAGTTTGGATCGAAGGTTCTATTGATACAGAAACTGGTTATGTAATAGATTTAAAAATTGTAAAAGACCTTATTAAAAATGAAATTACAGATCGGTTTGATCACAAAAACCTAAATTTAGACTGCAAAGAATTTTTAAATTTAAATCCAACAGCTGAAAATATTGCAGTTGTCTGTTGGAATTTACTTCGTTCAGAATTAGATGCTAAATATGAATTGAGTATCAAACTTTGGGAGACCGAAAATAACCTCGTTGAATACGCTGGGAAATAACTATTCAAAACTAAAGAAATGACCGCGCTATTCTGGCACAGACGAGATTTACGTATTGATGATAATAAAGGTCTTTTTGAAGCTTTAAAGCAAAATGAGATTGTCCATCCAATTTTTATTTTTGATAAATCCATCTTAGATAAATTACAAAAAAATGACCAGCGCATTTTATTTATATACCAGGAAATTGATAGTCTAAAAAAAAGCTATCAAAATCTTGGATCAGAATTATGGGTTTACTATGGTGAACCTTCAGAAATCATTCCGAAAATAGCACAAGAATTAAACTGCTCGTCAGTTTATTTTAATAATGATTATGAGTCTTATGCTCTACAAAGAGACGAAGAAATTCAAGTATCATTAAATAATATAAAAATTAAATTCATAGGAAATAAAGACCATGTTATCTTTGAAAAAAATGAGGTCTTAAAAGATGATGGAAAACCCTATACAATCTTTACTCCTTATTCAAGAAAATGGAAGGCAAATTTAAAAGAAGAGGACCTAAGAGAATATTCCATAGAAAAACACAGTGGAAATTTAGTCCAAAAACAACAAGAAAAAGCCTTAATTACTCTTGAAGAGATGGGTTTTGAATCAAAAGTTTTGCATGAATTTCCAGATAGAATTGCCAATAACGAAATTTTAAATAATTATCACCTTTCTCGCAACTTTCCTGCTGTTAAAGGAACTAGCAAGTTAAGTCTTCATCTAAGATTTGGAACGATTAGCATTCGAAAGTTGGCGCTAATAGCTCGCGAACAAAACGAAACATACCTCAACGAGTTAATATGGCGTGACTTTTATCAAATGATTATTTTTCACTTTCCAAAAAGTGCTGAAAATTCATTTAAAGCGCAATACGACAAAATTATTTGGGGAAAAAACGAAGTCCATTTTGATGCATGGTGTACTGGAAAAACAGGTTATCCTATAGTTGATGCTGGAATGCGAGAATTAAATGCAACAGGTTTTATGCACAACAGAGTTAGAATGGTTGTAGCTAGCTTTCTCACAAAACATTTGTTGTTAGATTGGCGCTTAGGAGCCGCCTACTTTGCTGAGAAATTATTGGATTTTGAACTTGCAAGTAATACTGGAGGATGGCAGTGGGCAGCAGGTTGTGGTTGTGATGCCGCACCCTATTTTCGTGTATTCAATCCGCAAGCGCAGCAGGAAAAATTTGATAAATCATTCGAATACATTAAAAAATGGGTTCCAGAATACGGAACAAGTTCTTATCCTGAGCCAATTATTGAACATAAATTTGCAAGAGAGCGAATTTTACAACGATTTAAATCTGCATTAAACGAAACCAATGCTTAAAATAGAAGATGCCTGTCCAATTTTTGAATTGCCAAATCAATTTGGAGAGACTATAAAAATTAGTGAATTATTAGGAAAAAAAATACTTGTTATCTTCTTTTATCCAAAAGATTATACTTCAGGTTGTACCCTAGAAGCTTGTGCTTTTAGAGATAATTATGCTGAATTTCAAGGTTTAAATTGTGAAATTATTGGTATTTCGTCGGATAATGAAGACCGACACTTAGCATTCTCAACAAAATATCTCTTAAACTACACCCTACTCGCTGATTCAAATAAAAAAGTACGAAAAGCATTTGAAGTTCCAACAAATTTATTTGGTCTAATTCCCGGAAGAGTTACATACGTAATTGGCTGGGATAAAAAAATTAAAGCAATTTATAATTCACAAACAAATCCCTTTGGACACATTCAAAAAGCGTTGGAAATAGTTAAGGTTCTGAATTCAGACTCATAAAATAATTTATTGGTTATTTTAAGCTTCTTTTTGCCTGCCTCTGACACAAAATGTGTAACTTCACGAAAATTTATTTAGTAATGGACTCAGATTTAGAAAAAGTAGGTTACGCAGTTGGAATGAGTATTGGTGAAAGTTTAAAAGCCCAAAACTTAGAAGATATTGATACGAAAAAGCTTTCATTAGCAATGGATACTATTTTCAAAAATCAAGACCCTCTCTTTACACCTGAAGAAGCAAACAGTATTATTCAAGCTTATCTTGACACAAAAAAATATGCAGCTTATGGGAGTCTAAAACTTGAGGGTGAAAAGTTTTTAAAAAATAATAAATCAAATAAAGACATTCAAACCACAGAATCTGGATTGCAATATGAAATAATAAAAAGTGGAAATGGGGTAAAGCCTGCAAAAACAGATACTGTAAGCGTGCATTATCATGGAACCCTTATAGACGGAACTGTTTTTGATAGTTCAGTAGAAAGAGGAACACCTGCTAGCTTTGGAGTTCATCAAGTAATTCCAGGGTGGACAGAAGCATTGCAATTGATGGATATTGGCTCGAAATACAGATTATTTATACCACAAGAATTGGCCTATGGCGCAAATCCACATCCCGGTGGACCAATACAACCATTTAGTGCGCTAATTTTTGAAGTTGAACTATTAAACATTAACTAATGATCCGATATTCCCTAATTATTGCCCTATTCTTTTTCCTACAATCTTGTGGTGGAGAAGAGAAAGTTAAATTGAAAACAGCTAAAGAAAAATACTCGTATGTATTGGGTGTTGAACTCTCTAAACCATTTATTTCTGAAAGTCCGTTTAACAAAATGGATAAAGAACAATTAATCGAAGGATTCCACAGCAAAGTGGCTGACAGCGAATTGGAAGGGCTTTTCAAAACCGTGACAAAATGCATTGGAAAAACAGGAAAAGAATTCAACGAAAAATTCAATGCCGAAGGATCATTGGCCGTTGGAAAAATCAACCGTCAACGTTTCGAAGGATACTTCAATGAACTTAATGCAATGACCTTAATCGATATTAAAATGGTGGAGCGTGGTTTTTCAGATGGATTAAACAAGTTAGACATCGAAGTCTTAAAAAACGAGGATCGCAAGAAAATCATGGCAGCTTTTCAAGTGAAGATGGATAAAAAATACGCAAAAATCATAGAACAGTTCAAAGCAGCTGGAGAAGGTTTTTTAGCAATGAACAAATCAAAACCAGGAATCATCACAACGCCAAGTGGACTTCAATACCAAGTGATTCAAATGGGTAAAGGTCCAAAACCAAGTGCTACATCCAATGTAAAAGTTCACTATCAAGGAACGATTCCGGAAGGTGGAATATTTGATAGTTCCATCGGGGGAGAACCTGGTGACTTCATTTTAAATCAAGTGATTCCAGGATGGACAGAAGGCATTCAGTTGATGAATGTTGGATCTAAATTCAAATTTTTCATCCCTCAAGAATTAGCGTATGCTGGAAATCCACCACCAAATACGATTATCAAACCTTATTCTCCGTTGATTTTCGAAGTGGAATTACTAAGTTTTGAAAAAGGTGCTGCATCTGATAACGCAAAAACTGGAAGCTTTGTAAAACCTGAAATGAATCCAAACGTACAATAAATAAAATTTTAAATATTTACACTTATGCAAAAAATCAAGAAATACCTCTGTTTTATATTTATTAGTTTGGGTTTAATCATCCTAAATTCATGTAACGAGAAAATTAAATTAATAGGAGATTTCGTTGAAACTGCTGTAGTTTATGGCTTGTTAGATCAAGCTGATTCGCTGCATTATATAAAAATAAATAGAGCTTTTATTGGCCCCGGAAACGCTTTAGAAATTGCACAAATAGCGGATTCAAGTTATTTTACTAATGTTGAAGCAACAATTTATGAATGTCTGAATGGAGATACTACAAGATCATGGTTGTTGAGAGATACTATTTTAGATAATAAAGATCCTAATGGCGTTTTTTATGCTCCCGAGCAAAAAGTATATTACTTTAAAACAATGCCAACAGGATTTAATGGTGTAATTCAAAATTCCACAAATCCACAAATGACTTCTTTAAATCCTCAAGCAATTTATAAAATTGACATTGTTATTAATAATGGTGCATTTAGTGTTAGCGGAGAAACTGAATTGGTGAGAGGTATCACTTCTGCCGCAGCTACTCAAAACTTTAATTTTAAATTTGCTGATAATCCTGGAGAATATACATCAACAGGAATAACAGTTTCATCAACAGGGAATTCCTTTGTTTTAAATACACAACTGAATATGGCTTTTTATGAGTGGGAAGGCAACACTTTTTCAGAAAAATCATTCTTTTGGAAACTTGGCGAAGCAGATGTTCTACCATCATCAAGTAAAATATTTACAGCAAATGGAGAAACGTTTTATGATTTAATTAAGAGTAATTGTACTGAAAATTCATCTATTTCAAAAAGAACATTTAAAGGTGTTACTATAAAAATTACAGGTGGAGCAGAAGAACTCTACAACTTCATAGCAGTTAATAAACCCTCATCAGGCTTAGCTCAGAGTAAACCTACTTATACAAACCTCACCGCAACAGATGGAAAGAGAGTGATTGGTATTTTCTCATCACGGCAAACAGTTGAAATTTATCATCCTTTTTATGTTTCACCACAACAGCCATTTTTAAGGGCACTTGATAAGAAAAGCACAAGAGAACTTTGCCAAGGACCTATAACTGGATTGTATTTATTTTGCTCTAATCATCCTGGAGATAACGTAGTAAATCAAGAAGAAAGCTACGCTTGTCAATAAGTTATTGTTCTAACTATTTAAAAATATAGGCGTTTTATTATTTTTACACTGTGAGTGATAGAAAAACTTTATTTGCAGATGTATTACTGCCTGTTCCAATACACCAAGTTTTTACTTATCGTATTCCTTTTGAATTAAATAATTCAATAAAATTTGGAGTTCGGGTAATTGTACCTTTCGGCAAAAACAAATTACAAACTGGAATTATTACAAGAATACACGAAGAAATTCCAAGTTCTTACCAAGCGAAATACATCGAACATCAGTTGGACGAACGAGCAATTATAACTGAAAACCAATTGCACTTTTGGAAATGGATTTCCTCTTATTATATGGCACCTTTAGGAGATGTAATGAATGCCGCATTGCCCTCTAATTTTAAATTAGCAAGCGAAACAATTCTTGTTATTCACCCTGAATTTAGTGCAGAATTAGACTCTTTAGATGAGAAAGAACAGTTAATTGTTGATGCGCTAAGTGCAAAAGATTCTCTCGACTTAAAAGAACTTTCAGTAATTCTCGGAATAAAAACAATTCAACCACTCATAAAAAAGATGATTGAAAGAAGAATTGTTATTTCAAAAGAAGAAATCAATCAGCGCTATACCCCAAAGACACTGACATGTATTTCATTCTCTGAGGATTTTTCAAATGAACAAAATTTAGCTCAATTATTAGAAGAAATGGAGCAAAATGCACGTATGCAAAAGCAATTTGACACACTCTTAATTTTAATAAAAGAGGCAATGGATTGCGGTTCTATACTTACTCCAATTCCTAAAAAAATACTACTTGAAAAAGGAATTAGTGCATCAGCACTTTTAACATTGGAAAAAAGAGGTGTTCTTATTTCTGAACGTTATCAAATTGATAGAATAAAAAATAAAATAGATGCCTCGAATGTATTTAAAGAGTTAACACAAGCACAAACTCTTGCTTTAGAAGAAATTAAAAGTGCATTTAAGACAAAAAATGTTGCCTTATTACACGGCGTTACTGGATCTGGAAAAACTGAAATCTATGTTCAACTTATTCAAGAACAATTAGACAGCGGAAAGCAGGTTTTATTTCTTCTGCCAGAAATTGCCTTAACAACACAATTAATTCAACGCTTATCTTACTACTTTGGAGCACAAGTTGGAGTTTATCATTCGCGGTTTAATCAAAATGAACGAATTGAAATATGGAACAAAGTACTTGAAAACAATGCGGAACAATTTCGAATTATTTTAGGTGCTCGTTCTTCGGTATTTCTTCCATACCAAGACTTGGGATTAATTATTGTAGATGAGGAGCACGAAAGTTCCTTCAAACAATATGATCCTTCTCCACGATACAATGCAAGAGATGCAGCAATTATTCTAGCAAAGCAATACGGCGCAAAAGTATTACTAGGAACTGCTACTCCATCGTTGGAAACATATTACAATGCAAAGACAGGCAAATTTGCGCTTATTAATTTATTTGAGCGATACAAAGGTTTAGAACTCCCAGAAATTATATGTGCCGATTTAAAACGCGAGCGAAAATTAAAAAATATGCAGGCGCATTTTTCATCTCTTTTAGTCGATGAGATGAAAATAGCACTCGATAAAGGTGAGCAAATAATTTTATTTCAAAACCGCAGAGGATACACTCCACTTTGGTCATGTGAAATTTGTACCTGGACTCCAAGATGTATAAATTGTGATGTTTCATTAACCTACCACAAACACAGTAACTTATTAAAATGCCATTACTGTAGTTATTCATCAGCACCTGTTGGATCGTGTCCATCTTGTGGAAGCAATCGCTTAAAAATGCTTGGTTTCGGAACGGAAAAAATAGAGGATGATTTGGCCTTAATTTTTCCAGAAAATAGCATTAAAAGATTGGATTTAGACAGCACAAGAAGCAAAAATGCCTACGAAGAAATATTGAGTGATTTTGAAAATCGAAAGATTGATATTTTAATCGGTACGCAAATGGTAACAAAAGGTCTGGATTTTGATAATGTGAGTCTCGTCGGAATATTAGATGCTGATATGCTTTTAAAAAGACCAGATTTCAGGGCATATGAAAGATCGTATCAGCTGATGTCACAGGTTGCTGGAAGAGCAGGGAGAAAAGAAAAAAGAGGGAAAGTAATTATTCAAACCGCAGATCCAGAACATTGGGTTATTCAATTAGTAATGAAACACGATTATTTCGGTTTTTACAAAAATGAAATCATAGAGCGGGAAAATTTTTTCTATCCACCATTTTATAAGATGATAACGCTAACTTTAAAACACAACGAAGAATTTCTAGTAGACCGAGCTGCATTGGAGTTAGCACAATCCTTGAGAAATGTATTTAAAGAACGTGTTTTAGGACCTGAGTTTCCACTCATTAAAAGAATTCAGAATTTATTTTTAAAGGAAATAAAACTAAAAATTGAACGCTCTGCTTCAGATAAAAAAGTAAAGGAACGAATTGCATCTACAATCGATGAATTTTATGCAAACCCTACCAATAAACCAATCCGAATTGTTATTGATGTTGATTCACTCTAATTATCCCAAATAACTCTTTAAAGTTCTATTTTTTGAAGTATGCTTTAAACGACGAATTGCTTTTTCTTTAATTTGTCTAACACGTTCTCGCGTTAAATCAAATTTAGTTCCAATTTCTTCTAAAGACATTGGAGTTGCACCTTCCAATCCATAAAACATATTTACAACATCGCTTTCTCTTTGCGTCAATGAAGTAAGTGAACTTCTGATATCAGAGCGCAAAGATTCTAAGACTAGGTTCGCTTCAGGACTAGCCAGTGAATCACCCACCAATACATCGTACATGCTAGAAGAAGATTCATCACCATCTACAAGTGGTGCATCCATTGAAATATGACGACCATTCTGTGCAAGAGATTGCTTAACCTCATCCGTTGTGCATTCTAAAAACTCTGCTAATTCATCTGCTGATGGCGGTCGCTCGAATTTTTGTTCCAATTCAGAATAAGCACGGTTAATTTTATTTATGTTTCCAATTTTATTTAGTGGTAAACGGACAATTCTAGCTTGTTCAGCAAGAGCCTGCAAAATCGACTGACGAATCCACCAAACAGCATACGAAATAAACTTAAATCCTCTGGTTTCATCAAAACGCTCTGCGGCTTTTATTAAGCCAACATTACCCTCATTTATTAAATCCGGAAGTGCTAAGCCTTGATTTTGATATTGCTTAGAAACAGATACAACAAATCGCAAGTTTGCTTTTGTTAATCGCTCCAATGCTTGACGGTCACCATTGCGAATTTTACGTGCTAATTGAACTTCTTCATCAGCTGTAATAAGATCAACGCGACCAATTTCTTGAAGGTATTTATCAAGAGATGCCGTTTCTCTGTTTGTAACTTGTTTTGCGATTTTTAACTGTCTCATTTTGCTTTGTTTGTAAGTGTTGGAGTTATAAAACGTATTAAAATTAAAAAGGTTAGTGTTTTGACGCTTTTTTTTTTGAAATAAAAACAAGAAGATTATAATTTGTAAATAAATGAGTAGTATTTGATTAGTTTGATTGAATATTTAACTTTTTTTAAAATTTAAAAAAGTGCGGTTTAGCAGGATTTTTTATCTTTTCTAGAAACTAAATCCCAAAAAAAATAAATTATTGATTTGGAAAAACTACTTATTTTTTTTAAACTTGTTATAATCAAGAAGATGGAAAAAAGAACTTGTTTAGAATGTGAGGCAAAATTATCTGGGAGGAAAGACCAAAAATTCTGTGCTGATTACTGTCGAAACACCTATAATAACCGACAGAATGAAGATGCCAATGCCACAGTGAGAAGAATAAACGGAATACTTCGAAAAAACAGAAGGATTCTAGCGCAGCACAATCCAAATGGCAAAAAAACACTTGATGGAATCACCTTAGCAGAAGACGGATTCAATTTTCATTATTTCACTAATACCTATAAAACGTTAAAAGGAAGTCACTATTATTTCTGCTATGATCACGGTTATATTAAGTTAGAAAATGACCAATATATGCTGGTGCTCAAGCAAGATTATGTGAAATAGAATAAATGAGCTACTTTATTTCGTTCTCAAATTTGCAAAGAACTTCTATCTTTGTAAAGTCAATAAAATAATCAATGAGCTTAATAGAACTTTCTGAACAAGAATTACAAAGACGTGAATCTTTACAAAAATTACGCGACTTAGGAATAGATCCTTATCCTGCGGCATTATTTCCAGTAAATTCCTCCGCTAAGGAAATAAAGAGTGATTTCGAAGATGGAAAGCAGGTTTGTATTGCAGGAAGAATGATGAGCCAACGAGTGATGGGAAAAGCATCTTTTGCTGAACTTCAAGACGCTAGTGGAAGAATTCAAATTTATATTAACCGCGATGAGATTTGCCCTGATGAAGATAAAACACTCTACAATGAAATTTTTAAAAAATTACTTGATTTAGGAGACTTCATAGGTGTAGAAGGAAAAGTTTTTAAAACACAAGTTGGGGAAATTTCTATTCATGTTACAAAATTAACGCTATTAGCAAAAGCCTTGAGACCTTTGCCGCTTCCTAAAATTGATGCAGAGGGAAGAATTCACGATGCTTTTACAGATGCTGAAATGCGCTCGAGACAACGGTATGTAGATTTAGTAGTAAACCCACATGTAAAAGACACTTTTGTAAAACGATCAAAAACGATTTCTTCAATGCGCCGGTTTTTTGATGGGTTTGACTATTTAGAAGTTGAGACACCAATTCTACAAGCAATACCAGGTGGAGCAGCAGCACGCCCCTTTATCACACATCACAATGCTTTAGATATTCCACTTTATTTAAGAATTGCAAATGAAATGTATTTAAAACGATTAATTGTTGGAGGTTTTGAAGGCGTTTATGAATTTGCGAAAGACTTTCGGAATGAAGGAATGGATCGAACACATAATCCAGAATTTACAATGCTTGAAATCTACGTTTCCTATAAAGATTATAACTGGATGATGGATTTCACAGAAAAAATGATTGAAAAGGTCGCTCATGATGTTTGTGGAAGCACAGAAATAGAAGTCGGAGGAAATAAAATTTCACTAAAAGCACCTTATAAAAGAATTTCTATGCGCGATGCAATTCTTGAATTCACAGGGAAAGATATCAATGGTAAATCAGAAACTGAATTAAAGGAGATTTGTAAAGAATTAGGAATTGAAACAGATTCTTCAATGGGGAAAGGGAAATTAATAGATGAGATTTTTGGTGAGAAATGTGAAGCGCATTTTATTCAGCCAACATTTATTACAGACTATCCGATTGAAATGTCGCCTTTGTGTAAGAAACACCGCGATAATCCAGAATTAACAGAACGCTTTGAGTTAATGATTAATGGGAAAGAAATTGCCAATGCTTACTCAGAATTAAATGACCCGATTGACCAAAGAGAACGCTTTGAAGAACAAATGAGTCTTTCTGAAAAAGGAGACGACGAAGCGATGTTTATCGACCAAGATTTTTTGAGGGCTTTAGAATATGGCATGCCCCCAACCTCTGGGATGGGAATAGGAATTGATCGCTTGGTAATGCTTTTAACAAATAATATTTCCATTCAAGAAGTACTGTTTTTTCCTCAAATGCGCCCAGAAACTAAAACCGTTAAAGTAGAACTAAATGATTCAGAAAAAATCATTTTTGAAACGATGAAAGAATTAAAAGAACTGCAATTATTCCAGCTCAAAGAAAAATTTGAAATGAGTAATAAAGTATGGGATACAAGTATTAAAACTTTAACGAAACATAATTTAATAAAAGTTACGAAAGAATTAGAAGAACTTTGGGTTCGACTTTCGTAATACTAAATTTGCATTGCACATTCTTAGAGTAAATTATTCATTCTAAATAACTTATTGTTATGACTACAAAAGAAGAAATTGTACATAATTGGCTTCCGCGTTATACTGGAAAAAAAATTGAGGATTTTGGTCACTACATTTTACTCACTAATTTCTCTGCATATGTTAACCTATTTGCAAAATGGAAAAATGTTGAGGTTGAAGGATTAGACCGGCCGATGCAATCTGCAACAAGCGAAGGAATCACCATCATAAATTTTAGTATGGGGAGCGCGATGGCGGCGACAATAATGGACTTATTATCTGCTATAGAACCAAAAGCGGTTTTATTTTTAGGGAAATGTGGTGGATTAAAAAAGAAAAATGAAATTGGAGATCTCATATTACCAATTGCAGCGATCCGAGGTGAAGGTACTTCCAATGATTATTTTCCAGCGGAAGTTCCTGCCTTGCCATCCTTCAATCTTCAAAAAGCGATTTCTTCAACTATAAGAAGTAGCGGAAGAGATTATTGGACAGGAACAGTTTATACCACTAATAGAAGGGTTTGGGAGCACGATGAAAAATTCAAAGAATATTTAAGAACAATTCGAGCCATGGCAATTGACATGGAAACTGCCACCATTTTTAGTGTTGGATTCTTTAATGAAATTCCTGTTGGCGCATTGTTATTAGTAAGTGACCAACCAATGACGCCTGAAGGAGTGAAAACAGAAACAAGCGATGCAAATGTAAGTGCTAACTACTTATCTGACCATCTAAAAATAGGAATTGATTCCTTAAAAGAAATTCAAAATTCGGGAAATACAGTAAAGCATTTAAAATTTTAAATGCAAGGAAAATAACTATAGCTCTTCACTAAAAGTGTAGCCTACACCTTTAATTGTTCTGATAACTGAATCCCCTAATTTTTCTCTTAATTTTCGAATGTGAACATCAATTGTTCGTTCGCCAACAATTGTATCGTTACCCCAAACTATCGAAAGAATTTGATCTCTGTTAAAAACCTTACCTGGGCGACTTGCGAGTAACTCTAAAAGTTCAAATTCTTTTTTTGGTAAGATGATAGATAAACCATCTACTTCTATTAAAAATTTTTCTCTGTCAATTTTTATTTTTTTAGAAGGTGAATCAACATCGATTCTTTTTGTATTCTCAAACCTTCTTAACAAAGATTCTATTTTGGTAATTAATAAACGCGGGCGAATTGGTTTTGTGATATAATCATCAGCACCAGCTTCAAAACCTGCAATTTGAGCATAATCTTCAGCACGAGATGTTAAAAAAACAATAATGGGCTGTGCTAAATTTAAATCTTTTCGAATCATTTGACATGCTTCAATACCGTCTATTTTTGGCATCATCACATCTAAAATTATCAAGGATGGCATTATCTGCTGAGTTAATCGAACTCCCTCTTCTCCATTTGAAGCGGTAAATATTTTGTACCCTTCTTTCCTAATCGTATAAGATAGAAATTCTAAAATGTCTGGTTCGTCATCGACAAGTAAAATAGTATGCCCCCTTAAATTATCCATTCTTTTATTTTAAAAAAGGGCTGCCAAAACTTTTAACAACCCTTACTATTTACTGTTTATTTTGCAACTATAAAGCTTTTTGTGAAGCTTGAATTTTGCCCTACAAAAAGTATTGAATACATACCATTTGCTAAAGATGACACATTCATTGTTACAAAATTTTGATCTTCATCTTGAACATCTATTGTTTGAATGATTCTTCCAACTCGATCGCTTACAAGAAGTTTAAATGCTGAATCACTTTGATTGTCAAAAGCAACAACTAAATTCTCATTAGCAGGATTTGGATAAATCGAAATGTTATTTAATCCCATTAATTCTTCAATTCCAACTGTTATATTTATGGTAAGAAGAAGTGTATCACTACAAGCACCATTGATTGCTGTTAAGATAACTGGATAAGAACCATTTGAAATAAATGCATGACTTGGGCTTGTGACAGAAGAATTCGTGAAATCTGAAAAATCCCAAGAGTAAGAAGATGCTCCAGTTGAAGTATTCGTAAATGTGACAACATTTCCGTTTGTTGAGAAAGAAGCAGCTGCACTTGGAGTAGTTGTAAATGTAACTGTCGTTTGAACAGAAGTCCCTACACCATCACAAGCATTGGAATTTGTTGTTATAACACTAAAGTTACCAGATGCAGTTACTTGAATAGCTTGTGTTGTATCACCGTTAGACCATAAGTAAGCGTCTGCAGTTGATGATGTTAAAGTTACTGTTTCACCTGAACATGCTGCAGTTGCAGATGCATTGATTGTTGGCGCTGGTGCAGAACTTACGTTTACAACAGTTGCCGTTGATGTTGCTGAACAGCCGTTATTATCAGTTACAGTAACTGTATAAGAACCTGAAGTTGCTACAGTAATAGCTGGAGAAGTTGAAGATGTTGACCAAGAATTTCCAGTAGTTGCAGATGAAGTTAAATCTACTGAACCACCTGTACAGAAAGATGTATTCCCACTTGCAGAAATTATTGGAGTTGAGGGAAGTGCATTAATAGAAACTGTTATTGCTACTCGTGGGCTTTCATCATTATTAGAATTAGCTTGTGAAACGTAATAAGAGTAAACACCTGCTGTTGAAGTGCTCGGAACTGGTGCAGTTACCAATGGAGTTCCACCAGTAGGTAAATCGTACCATTTCAAAGAATTACCACTAGAAGAAGTTGCTGATAAAACTGAAGCTATTTCACCCTGACAATAAGTGTATGAAGTTGTAGAAACAACTGGCGCAGCAACACTAAAGAATTTCGGATGTATAAATGTTGCACCTGAAGCTGCTGAAGAACCACTAGACAAACGAGCATCTGGAGTTGTTCCAAGTGGCGTAAATAAATTTACCCAAGATACTTGAGCTATAGATTGCGTTGAGTCATTTCCATCAGCACCCCAAAAAGAAGTATAGAAAGAACTTGTTGATGCAGCTCCACCGGTTGTACCGGCATTATAAATAGTATTTGTATTATTCGTGAAACCAGCAAGAACATTGTTAGAAAAAAGTAAAGTGTCGCCATTTACATTGTTTACAACTGCAGTACCTTCGATTGATAATCCTTTTTCCCAACCAACAACAAGGGAATTAAAACATGAAACAGCCGTATTTCTTCTCAAACGAAACGCTTTTTCGAACTTCTCACCCACTGGAAGAACTATTGAACCATTTCCTTTAGGTCCAACTAATGTAACGTTAGAAAAAATAGCGGCAGTTTTTGGTTGGCCAGCAGAACCTGCTGCATCATTATCTGATTCAAAACTATTGGAATCGCCAATTGCATCAGAAACATCTTTATCACGAATTGCTAAGGCAAACTGTATTTTTCCTCTAAAACCAAAGTCAGTATCAAAATCATCATCTAAACCTCTGTAGGCAATTAGATGCTTACAATTAACAGTTCCTCCAAACCATTCAAATGAATCATCCCCTGAATGAGAAACTTGAATAAAATCTATCGTTGTTGCAGATCCAACTGATCCAAAAGTTAAACCATTAATCTCTTTGTTCGGTTCTAATGCAATACCAGCAAATTCAATTCGAACATATTTTAATGTGCCAGAATTATCGTTATCGAAACTTCCACCATACTGCGTATCAGTTGTTTGAACGATTCCTTCAATATTTGCTACACCACCTGGTTGATTGTTTCTTGCTAAACCTAAAAGAACGATACCTCCCCAATCTCCTTCATTCCTGTTGCCTGTAACTTCGTTGGAAGTAAAAATAATTGGACTTGCTAAGGTTCCAATTGCATTTAATTTCGCTCCGCGAGTAACGATTAATGAACCTTGTGTTGGTTTGTCACCACGAATAATTGTACCTGGAGCAATTGTTAAAGTTGCATTGTTTTTTACATATATTTTATTCTGTAATAAAATAACACCACTCCAAGTTGTACTTGTTGTAATGTCTGTTGAAACTGTACTCGTTGTAACTGGATAATCTGTATTTTCTGCATCAAAATTTGACCATCCAGAGGTCCAATCTGATGCTGCAGTGTTGTCCGTTACAGGAAATGCACCTTTGTAGGTTGTTGGTGTCCAAAATGCATCTTGAGCGTGTAGGTTAATCCCCAAGCTTAATACAAAGCTTGCTAAGTAAATGTTTTTCTTTTTCATAATATTTTTTTTTAGTTGGAACAAAATTCCACAGAAAAAGAAGTTGCCATGTTACACGATATTTAAATGTTCTTTAAGTTTAGGTTAAGAACTATCGGTATTTTGTTAACATTAGAAAAAAGCGGGAATTATTAGAAGTTGTATTTTAATGACATAGAAACAGTTTGCCCAAACGTTATTTCTTGCCAAGCACTGTCTGTGCCTTTATCATACTTCTTGTTTTTATTTATATCTTGGAAATAGATTAAATCTTGTGCAAGTAAATCCTTAATATTTAATTTTAATTCTAATTTTTTCTTAAACATTTTGGAAATCTGAAAGTCAATTACATTTCTACCATTCTCCCAAACACTTGGTTCTTGAATACTACCAGCAATAGCAATTCGTTGACCAACTAAATTATAAGACAAACTAAAATTAACATCCTTAGGAGCTGAATAATAAATACCCGCATTAATAATATAAGGAGATTGACCTTGCAATGGTCTTGCGGAATTAGTATATTCTGCTTGACCTGCATACATACTTAAATCTACACTAGAACGAATAATTGAAGCATTTGCATAAAGTGTTATATCCTTTAAGAACGAGGTTGAATCCTTAGAATTTAAAAATCCAAGATTCATTCTGTATTCAAATTCAGCCCCATAATTTTTAGTATTTCCAACATTGTCATAATAAAGTTCTGGTGTTCCAGATGTTCCAGTTCGTAAAATCAATTCAATTGGATTGGTAAATTGCTTGTAGAATGCCGAGACACTAAAAATTTGTCCAGCACCAGGATAAAATTCAAATCTAGCATCATAATTATTAATTGTTGCTCGCTTTAATGTGGGGTCTCCTGATGTTAAATTATCGTTTAGGAAATTATAAAAGGAAAATGGTGCTAACTCTCTAAATTCAGGTCGAGAAACTGTTTTTGACGCACTCAAACGAAAATTTATTTTATTCGTAAGAGAATAAATTAAATTAACGGAAGGTAAAATATCCACAACAGTTGTATCAATATTTTGCTGCAGATTAGAACCAAATTCTATGTATTTAAAATTCTGATGATACGACTCTAAACGCGCGCCACCGACAACTCTTAACTTTTCAGTAATTTTTGTGTCAAACATAGCATAAGCAGCATTTAATAAAGAAAATGCTTGATAACTGTCATCTACATTTGTTCCTTCTTCTAATTTAAAACCACCTTGACCATCAGCCATTAAACCTAAATTTGAATTTGAAAAGATTTGGTCTTCAGGTAATAATAATAATTGACTATTAAAACTTGAGTTCCCTGCTGGATCGTATTTGGAAAAACCTAAATTTCTCGATTCGAAAGAACGCGTTCGGTATTGATGCATCCCCCCAATTTTTAGTTCCGTCTTTGTATTCAAGAACTCAAGAGGAATAGAAAGATCATATTTCGCACTTACTATTTTTTCATTTAGCAGCGACCAAAACATATTTCCAGCACCAAGAGTTGAAATATCATTATTTTGTATCACTGCAGCAAATGGAAGTGCTGTATCTGATTGCTGGTAAACTGTTCTTCTTAGAAAAGGAATTTCACGTTTCACATCACTAATGCCAGCAATCCATTTAAATTTTATTTTATTTTTAAATTCATGGTTGCCAAGTAATTGAGAACTCAGAAGCTTATTTTGCGTATACCAAATATTTGTAGATTTCTCAGAGAAAACTGATTCAACATCCATGTCTCGCTTTCCATTCCGAATATTTACTTTGTCATCTGAGGAAAGCGAATAAAGTGTTTTTAATTGAAGGGAATTATTTTTGTTTAGTTTATATTTCATATTAAACATCGCACTGTTTAATACAGACTGAGTATACGCTGAATCTTTTAATTCATTTTTAGTGATCACTCCTGCTACTGATTCTTCAAATTCTCTTCTTGTAACTTTATTAAAACTCATGTTGCTTTGGTAATTGTAAGCAAATACATAACCGAAATTTCGCTCCTCAGCTAACTTAATTGTTTTGCCGATGCTGTATTGCAAATTTAGATTTGGAACAGCCACACGATTATATGTTCCCCAACTACTTGGAATTGATTGTGCATACTCTGCTTTTTGAAGAGCGGAAAGATTATTGAATTCTTCTGTTGATGGTAAACCAGATGGAAGAGTTCTAGAAGAAGAACTAAAGCCCAAAAAGTCTGTTTTGCTTCCATCGTATGTTTTAAAATCTTTAAAAGTTGTAATTAGATTGTAAGAACCTCCTATTTGGATACTTTGAAAATCATTTTCCTTGGGTTCAGTTGTATTAATATCAATTACACCGCCAGCAAATTCTCCTGGTAAATCAGGTGTTGCTGTCTTAATAATCACTAAATTATCTAACATGTTCGAAGGGAAAACATCAAAAGAGAAGGCCTTTCGATCACTTTCTGAACTTGGCAAAGGGGCACCATTAATTAAGGCAAAATTGTAACGATCACTTAAGCCCCTTACAACAACAAATTTATTATCCTGGACACTTGCTCCACTAATTCTTTTTAAAACATCTGAAGCTTTTGAATCGGGAGTCTTTTTAAATGTCTCCGATGAAATTCCATCTACAACCGTTGCGCTATTTCTTTGTAATCGTAATATTTCAGTTGTTGATTCTCTGCTAACTTTCGCTTTAACAGTTACAGGACCAAATTCTAGAACTACTTTATCTAAGGGGATATTTAAAACTAAATTCTCGTTTTCTTTTAGTTTTATTTCCGTTAAAATTAGGTTGTTGTATGTTTCATTTCTAGCCTCCAATATGTAAGTTCCTGCGCTTAAACCTTTCAAAGAATAATTTCCATCACCATCTGCTACAGCACCTTTTCCAAGTCCTTGAAGAATTACTTTAGCACCAAATAAAGCTTCATTCGTTTTAGAATCTGTTATTTTTCCGCTTAAGGAAGCATTTTGAGAAAATGTATAAGAAATTAAAATACAAGTAAATAGAAAGGTAAATAAAGATTTATAGTGCATAAGAAAGGAATATTAAAATTCTATGCAAAGAAACTGCCTTATCGTAATGCTAAAATTAAAATAATGTTAAGGTTATATTAAGGAATTATTTAACCTTGGTAATATTAAAATAATTTGCAGTTTAAAAACCATCCTTTTTAGTTATTTTATTTACAGCATGGCTTAAGCTAAATTCAAATAGATATAATAAATATTAAAATATAAAATCACTAATTTTAAGGAAATTTTTAATGTTTTAATACAAAACATTGAGGAATCAACTAACTATCTTTACCAAACTTATCTTACTATAAATGTCCTATTTAAATCTTTTATTTTTATCGCTATCAATTTTGTGTTATTCAACTTGTTACTCCCAAAACAAAGTAATATTTATTGAAGGAGAAGCACAAGGAACAACTTATCACATTACCTATTACGACAAGCAAGATCGGGATTTTGAAGATGAAATTTCAAAACTCTTATTTGAATTTGATTTATCGCTTTCAACCTACAATCCAAATTCCCTTATTTCGAAGATTAATAATAATGAAAAAGATGTTGTACTTGATGACTATTTTCTCACATGTTTTAAAAAAGGGAAAGAGCTTTGGAAAAATACAAATGGGGCATTTGACCCAACAGTATATCCATTGGTAAATGCTTGGGGCTTTGGACCAAAGGAAAAAATTGTCGTTACAAAAGAAAAAATCGACAGTATTTTAGCATTTGTAGGTTTTGAATTAATCAACATTAAAGAAGGAAAAATTGTAAAAACAGACCCTCGAGTTTCACTTGATTTTAATGCTTTTGCTCAAGGATACTCAGTTGATATTGTTCGGCAATTTTTTAATGCTAAGAATATTGACTCTTACATCATTGAAATTGGTGGAGAAGTTTATGCTAAAGGACTAAACGATAAAGATTCTTGGTTAGTTGGTGTAGAAATTCCTATTGCCAATCAAAAAAGTTTAAATTCTTATCATACAATTGTAAAACTTGAAAATAAAGCAATAGCAACCTCTGGAAATTATAGACGCTATATTATAGAAAATGGCGAAAAAATAGTGCATCATATCGACCCTAAAACTGGATATCCCACAAAAAACAATTTACTAAGTGTTACGATTATTTCAGACTCCTGTATTGTATCAGACGCTATAGCCACAGGGATTTTGGTTATGGGATTGAAAAAAGCAAGGAAATACCTCAAAAAACATAAGGAAATTGAGGCTTTAATAATTTACATGGATAGGAGAGGAATCTATAAAACTTTCCTTTCAGATGGTTTTCAAAAGTTTATTATTAGTGCAGAAAATTAAGGTGCTTAATTACTGTTAGCAAAGGATTTGAAAATAGTTAATCTTAATCTTTCTTTTCAGGATTTTCAATAATTTCAGCACTTAAAGGATTCCATGTAAGTATAATAGCATCAAAATTAGCATCTGCTGCTGGAGATTGTGCATCGGCATTTGGACCTTTCACAAATGAAAAAGACCTAACTACTGTTCCATTTACACTGTGATTCCAAGTCTCTTCAATGGAAATTTTATAAATACCATCAGGGAGAAGATTCCCATTAACATCAGTTCCATTCCATGTAACAGATCTATTACCAAAACTTGCTAAAGTCGCGCCAGTGGTTGCACTAACAACATTGCAGTTTGGAGCAATTGCATTTGAAGCAGCACCACCTGAATTAACCGCCCAAGTTTGTAGATGATCTCTCGTAACCGAGCCAACATTTCTAGATATTGTTTTTACAAATTGACCTAAATCTGATTGAATCCAAACCGCAAGAACGTGTTTACCATAATTATTATACGTTGCAGAAGCTGGTTTACTTACTTCATTAAAACTAAATGACAATGTCCCTGCTGTTTGTGCTATTCCAGAAAATGTAAATCCTAATGAGATAATAAATGCAATTTTTTTCATGGTGTTTTAATTTTATTATTAAATTAATTATTTTTTTTTCCTTGATTTATCCAGCATTCTACTCGTTGAATAACGCTGTCTGGCAATGCATATCCAATATTAAAGCCATCTCTTGGCATCAACTTATAACCACTATTTCTCATTGCACCAATAATAGCTGAAGAGTTAGATGAAATATTTGCATGATTCGTCAAAGAGTAGCCATTTAGGTTGTCATGACAGCCTGAACAATTATTCTGAATGAGTGGTAGAATTTCATCGTTAAAAGAAACAGTATCTGAACAATTAGCATCTGCATAAAATTCAGCTTTATCTTTTTTGCAACTACAAAAAATTAATAGAGAAAGTATAAATATGCTAGATTTCATTTTTTTTGATTAGTGGTGAAAGGGCTAGCCAAAAAAGTGGGAAAATAAAATGTAAAGGAATTACAAATCCAGGATAAAATTCAGTCATTTCCAATGTCTCAGGGAAATCTTCCTTCATTATTGGAAATAGAATGCTACCTAGAGTTGCAAAAACAAGAACTATATTAAATATAATAGTGCCGAATTTTGGTGCTAATCGAGTACTGAGAAAACATAAACCGGATAGGCTTAGTCCTACAGTAAAATAAGTTGCTATAATTTTCCAAAGAGGAAGTATCAGAGAAAAGTTTGCCATTACCTCATAGTATTTGGTCACATAAACAGATGCTCCGAGAGATGAAATCAATGAAACAGCTAATCCCAAAAGAAAATAAGTCTTAAACATGTTATTTTTTTTCTGCAGGAAAATTGAAAGAAACTTTCATAATATCTGGAACGACATCGCTCTTTTTTCCAATTTTAAAATCCATTCTGTTTACATTAATACTTCCTGCAAAAGAAATAGTATTTCCTGAACCACTTTTCTTTGCTTTAACGACATACACTTTAGTTGTTCCTTTAAGCGTTAAATCTCCTGTAATTTTATATAAATCACCTTCTTTTTCTACTGTTGTGGATGTAAACTTAATAGCTGGGAATTTTTCAGAGCTAAACCATTCTTCAGTTTGGGCTTTTTTATCTCTCATTCCGTTGCCTGTTTTTATCGAGGAAATATCAATTGAAAGGTTAAATTTTGAGGTTGCTAAATTTTGGTCGTTAAAATCGATTGTCCCTTCCATTTTTTTAAAGGAACCTGAAGGGTCAGCACTTTTGAAATTAAGGGAAAAAGCATCAGTAATTTCAAAACGATCTATGGGCATAAACGCCAACGAAGTTGTTAGTATTAACAAACTAAAATATGCAATTATGACTGAGTATTTTTTCATAAGATAAAGTATTAAAATTTACGAGCTACACAAAAACCGAACCTAAATTGTCCTTTCAACCAATTTTCTGTAGTGTAAGGTATAAATTGAGTTTCACCTAAACCACCAGAATTAGTAAAATTGACAGTAAAATTGTGCCCAAAAGTAAACCACTCCAAAGCAAGACCTAAACTATTCTTATAAAAACTTGAAGGGCGAAATTGTTCATTGTGAAAAACATGATAGTATTCAGAAAGTATTGCAAAGCGGCTACTAATTTTCAAGCGAAATGCGCTTCCAAGAGCAAATAAAGTATTTTGATCATTTTGTGTAACATAATTTCGGTGGAGAAGCGTTGGAACAAGAGCAAGAGAAAATCGCTCGCCAAAATGTTTTGCTAAATTAACTTGTGTAAAATAAGCTAGTCGATGAGAAGCTTTTGGAAAAAAACTAACGTCAGATTCAAGGGTTGAACTTTTCATGTAGGTAAAACTAGAACCTGAAATCACAGTCAAAGAAAGAGGAATACTGCCTTTTTTCTGCTCAAGGACTTTGTATTTTAAAAATCCATCTAAAAGCGAGCGATAAGGAGCTCCTGTTCCTTTAGATCTTCCAAAGCCAAGCATGAATTTATCACTTACGCCATATTCTATTGCTATTCTCATGTCTGAGAGGTAATCAAAACCAAACATATTTTGGTATCCACCATTTGGTCCTGAAAAATCTCCGAAGCGATGTTCAATTCGCATTTCATATGTTCCTTTTGGAAGCGTTTCATTGGAATGGCCATTTATAATTCGAGAAGAGGAAAATGTTTTTGGTTCTTCAAATGGTATTTCGGATTCATCCTTAGTCTGAGCTAAAAATAAAGGTGAAGCAGCTAGAAATAAAAACGTAAAAAAGGATAAGGAGAAATTCATTTTTTTGGTAAAATTAAAAATAAAAAAAATACTATTGGTATAATTTTTAGATATAATGTCAAAGTTATTGACCTGTTCCAATTAGAAATACTGTCGGTATTTTACTTAAGTCGTATGCTTTTTCTCGCCATTCAATTACTGAATGAGTTTGAATCAATGCATTGTGAATGGTTAAATTAGAAGCAATACACAATTGAGTAGTATCCGTTAATTCATTTAGTAAATCCTCTAAAACATTCATATTTCGAAATGGAGTATCCATAAAAATATGCGTGCCACCATGGCGACGAGTATCCATTTCCATGTCTTTCATTTTTCGAATACGGTCTTTTCGTTCCTTTGGTAAATAACCATGAAAGGTGAAATGCTGCCCTGAAAATCCACTACCCATTAATGCCAAAAAAATAGAAGAAGGTCCCACGAAAGGAACAACTTGAATTCCTTGACTATGTGCTAAAAAAACCAATTCAGCTCCAGGATCTGCAATTCCGGCGCAACCAGCTTCAGAAATAATTCCAACATCCTCACCATTTGTTAGTTTGAGAAGCACCTTCAAACAATCTGATTCTTTAGAATGCTTATTCATGAGTGTGAAATGACATTCATCAATTGGAAATTGACGATCCATTTTTCGCAGCAAACGTCTAGCCGATTTAATTTCTTCGACTGCAAAGTGGCGCAATAGAATTGTTGATTTTATAACATCATCTGGGATTATATCCGATATAGATTCTCCTCCTAAGGTATTTGGAATCAAAAATAATTTACCTAATTTCTCCATTTTTAATTTTCGTTATGATAACTGAGGTTACTTTTTCTACTAATTCATAAACAGCTTTAAAATCCTCTAAGCTGCCATAATAAGGGTCAGGAACGGAAAGATTTGAATTGGAATCTAATTCATCTAAAATTAACCGTACTTTTTTTCTATCAGAATTATTTCTTGCTAAACTCAAAATATTTTGTCGATTTGATTCATCCATCGCATAAATAATATCAAAATCATCAAAATCATTTATTGTGAACTTTCTAGCTACTAAATTTTTGATGTTGGTGCCAAATTGTTCTGCTGTTGAGCACATTCTCAAATCAGGTGCTTTACCAATATGATAAGCAGCAGTTCCTGCAGAGTCAACAAAAATATTTAAGTTATTTTCTTTGACTTTTCTTCGCAATAGACCATCGGCGATAGGAGAACGACAAATGTTACCCAAACAGACCATTAAAATTCGCAATGAATAGTTTGACTCTTGCTTCACAAATTAATGAATCGTCAATTTTTTCTCTAACTCCTCTAAATAATTTCGGAATTGTTTATCTGTCTCAGATAAATTAACAACTGTTCGGCAAGCATGAAGAACGGTAGCATGATCTTTTCCACCACAGTGAGCGCCTATATTTGCAAGCGATGATTTTGTCATCTTTTTAGAGAAATACATTGAAATTTGTCTTGCTTGAACAACTTCACGCTTCCGTGTTTTAGATTTTAGCATTTCAATTGGCAAATCAAAGTAATCACAAACTACTTTCTGAATGTATTCTATAGAAACTTCACGAGCTGTACTGCGAACAAATTTATCCACCATTTGCTTTGCAAGTTCCAAGGTAATTGCTTTCTTATTAAGTGAAGCCTGTGCTAAAAGTGTATTTAAGGCACCTTCAATTTCTCGGATATTTGTATTTATAGAATAAGCTAAGTATTCGACAACCTCATTTGGAAGTTCAATTCCGCTTCCGTACATTTTCTTCTCCAAAATTGCAATTCGGGTTTCAAGATCAGGTGTTCCTAAATCTGCAGATAAACCCCACTTGAAGCGAGAAAGTAAACGTTGCTCCATTCCTTGCATTTCAACTGGTGCTTTGTCTGATGTTAAAACAATTTGCTTTCCATTTTGGTGCAAGTGATTGAAGATTGAGAAGAAAACATCTTGTGTTTTTTCTTTACCAGTAAAAAATTGAACATCATCAATAATTAAAACATCCACCATTTGATAAAAATGAACAAAATCATTGGTAGTATTGTTCTTTATAGCATCTATAAATTGGTGTGCAAATTTTTCAGATTGCACATACAAAACTGTTTTATTGGGAAAATTATCTTTTATTTCGATTCCAATTGAATGCGCTAAATGTGTTTTTCCTAAACCAACACCGCCATAAATTAATAGAGGATTAAAAGCTGTCCCGCCTGGTTTATTTGCTACAGCATAACCAGATGCACGAGCCAAGCGATTACATTCACCCTCAACAAAATTTTCAAATGTATGAGATGCGATTAAATTAGATTCAATATTCACCTTCTTTAAGCCTGGAATAATAAATGGGTTGCGAATTTGCTTCTCATTTGTGTTAATCGGCATATTAATAGGAGCGTTTTTTAAGGAGCTAGTATTGTTTGTTGGGATTTTAACAGTGTATGGACTTGAAGAATTTGAATTATTTTCCATAATAATACTGTATTCTAAACTTCCATCGTTGCCTATTTCTTTTTTAACAACTTTTCGAAGCAATTGAATGTAATGCTCTTCTAACCATTCATAAAAAAAATGTGAAGGAACTTGGATCGTTAAAATGTTGTTTTCTAATTTAATTGGAACAATTGGTTCGAACCATGTTTTGAATGCTTGTAGAGAGATGTTGTCTTTGATTAACTTTAAACAAGACTCCCATACACCTTCGTGACTTTTAATCATAATTGAATTTTATAAACAGTTAGTTTTACTTTAAAAAGTGATAAAAAAAAACTTTCAAAGCGTATTTTTGGAGAGTACAAAGATTTGTATAAAAAAGTTTAAAAAAAAATTGATTTGCTATTGACTTTATAGTTTTTTTTTACATGTTTAAATTTTATCGTGTTTTTTTACTTTAATATGTACTTTCGAAAGTAATTATAAATATTAACTTACTGTTCTACTAATTGTTAAATAAAAAAAATAAAATTATAAAAATGCTTAGAAAATTTGAAGGCGCTCATTTTGTAAGAGTGCGATACAGCGAAACAGACAAAATGGGCTTCTGTTATTACGGGAATTATGCTGCATTTTTAGAGCTTGGTCGCGTTGAACTTTTAAGGGAAAACAAAATTGTCTACAAAGAACTTGAGGATTTAGGAATTTTATTGCCAGTTTCAGAATTAAGTATCAAATACCTTCACCCAGCAAAATATGATGACCTTCTAAAAATAAAAACTACAATTAGTGACCTTAAAGGAGCTCGAATTTATTTTTCTTATGAAATTTACAATGAAAATGAAATTCTTATTCTAAGTGCAACTACAACTTTGGTATTTGTCGATACAAAAACTATGAGGCCAATAGCTGCACCAGACTTTATATTAGATATTCTAAAATAAAGAGAAGACTTCTTGAACTCAAAATCTTTTCTCTGAAGCGTCAAATCTTAGAGGAGTTCTTTAAGAGACAAAAAATAAAATTAAATTTGTGGTATGAAACAACTAATAGAATGTGTTCCGAACTTTAGTGAAGGTTCTGACATGAGTATGATTAAACAGATCACAAATGAAATTGAAAGCGTTGATGGTGTTCGTTTACTTGACGTAGATCCTGGGAAGGCAACTAATAGAACAGTTGTTACCTTTGTTGGAGAACCAATTTCAGTTATTGAAGCAGCATTCCGCGCTATAAAAAAAGCTGCAGAGCTAATTGATATGCGTAAACATACTGGTGAACACCCTCGAATGGGAGCAACAGATGTTTGTCCTTTAATTCCTGTGGCAAATATTTCAATGGAAGAAACTGCAGAATGGTCAAAGAAATTAGGTGAGCGCGTAGGAAATGAATTGGAAATACCCGTTTATCTTTATGAAGCTGCTCAAAAAAATCCAGAACGCAAGAATCTTTCTATAATTCGTGCAGGAGAATACGAAGGGATTTCTAAAAAAATTCTTTTGAGTGAATGGGCTCCAGATTTTGGGAAAGCAATTTTTAATGCTAAAAGTGGTGCAACAGTAATTGGCGCTAGAGATTTTTTAGTTGCATATAATATAAATCTGAATACAACATCCACGAGACGAGCAAATGCTATTGCTTTTGATGTTCGCGAATCAGGGAGGAAAATCCAAAATGAAAAAGGAGAAGAAATAGTGCAGCCTGGAACACTAAAATCCGTAAAGGCTATTGGTTGGTTTATTGAAGAATATGGCGTAGCTCAAATTAGTATGAATCTGACAAACGTAAATATTACTCCCATACATATTGCGTTTGATGAAGTTTGTAAGAAAGCAAATGAAAGAGGTGTTCGTGTCACAGGTTCAGAATTAGTTGGTTTGATTCCTTTAAAATCTCTGCTTGATGCAGGAAGGTATTTTTTAGAAAAACAACAACGAAGTGTTGGCGTAAGCGAAAAAGAAATAATTCATATTGCAGTAAAGTCACTCGGTCTTGATGAACTTTCAGAATTTATACCAGAGAAAAAAATCATTGAATACTTACTAAACGAGGAAAAACAAGACAAACTTATTAATTTATCATTACAAGCGTTTGCAATTGAAACTGCAAGTGAATCACCAGCTCCAGGAGGAGGATCAATAGCAGCATACATGGGATCACTTGGAATATCCCTCGCAACAATGGTAGCGAATCTTTCAGCACATAAAAAAGGTTGGGATATGCGGTGGAAAGAATTTAGCGCTTGGGCTGAAAAAGGTCAAAAGATTAAAGATGAGTTATTGTACTTAGTTGATGAAGATACCAATGCATTTAATAAAATAATGGAGGCATTCTCACTGCCCAAATCCTCTGAGCAAGAAGTAAAATTTCGCTCTGAAGCAATTCAAAATGCAACAAAATATGCAACAGAAGTTCCGCTTAAGACAATGATTTTAGCTTATTCTTCTTTCCCAATAATAAAAGCAATGGCGGAGATAGGAAATCCAAATTCCATAAGTGATGCTGGTGTAGGTGCTTTGTGCGCAAAAAGCGCGGTTATTGGTGCATATATGAACGTGAGAATTAATGCAGCAGAACTAAAAGATGAGGCATTTAAAAAAGAAATTTTGGGGAAAGCTGAAAAAATAAAAAACGATGCGATTAAAGAAGAAGAAGCGATTTTAAAAATCGTTTATGCTTCAATTTAATTCTCCTAAAAATAATTTTTTGAGTTTGCGCTTTCGAACTACCAATCAAAATCCTAATCATATTCATAACGCAAACAATAATCTCAATTTGAGAAAGTATTCTATTTTACTTTCTTTTTTTCTTGACAAAAAAAGAAACAAAAAAGTCAAGGCTCTGAATTTACATTTTGTTCGCAAATCATAATTTTACAACTACTTACAACTCGTTGCGAACAATTTTAACTCCTTTCTGAAACTAAAATTTTTCAAAAATGTTCTTGCAGAAATTTTAAAAATTAACAGTTTCAGCTCAGTAGCAAAAACCATGAAATTCAAGGCCGTATAGTGTTCGCTAATATTCACTAAATAGTTCTCACTTCGAATGAAATCTTGATTTTTAACAATAAAATATTTTACTGGTACGAATGAGAATACTCAAATAATTTTTAGTCTTTTTCAACAAGATTTTGTTCTTCACATTTACAAGAAAAACGATAGATTCAAAATTAACATTTGAACATTGATAAAGATTTAAAAATCTCAAAAATTAATAAGACCTTCAGCATACTTTTGCTGAGTTATGTTTTTAGAGAATTCTTCTATACAAGCCTTAGTAAAATTAATTGACGATCCAGATGATTCTGTATTCGAGCACGTAAGGGGGAAATTAATACAATTTGGGCCAGAAGCAATTCCTTACTTAGAGCAATCTTGGGAAAATGACTATTATGGATTGATTTTTCAAACAAGAATTGAAAATATCATTCAAGACATCCAATTTGAAGTCATAAAAAATCAATTACTTGAATGGTCTGCCTCATCTGAAAAAGATTTACTTGAAGGAGCTATCATTATCGCAAAATTCCAATATCCAGATTTAGATGATTCTCAAATATATAATTCAATACAAGCTATCCGAAAAGATATTTGGCTTGAATTAAATGATAATCAGACAGCTTATGAACAAGTAAAAATCTTCAATCGTATCTTCTTTGGAATGTATCATTTTCAGGGTGACACAAAAAATTATTATTCGCCAGTTAATTCCTGCATCAATGTTGTAATGGAAAGCAAAAAAGGGAATCCCTTAGTTATCAGTTTAATTTACAGTATTATTGCTCAAAAATTAGACCTTCCCATTTATGGTGTGAACTTACCGAATCATTTTATTTTGGCTTATATGGATGATAAAGGAACTGGATTTTTAAGCAATACCCAAAATGAATACGGCGTATTATTTTACATAAACGCTTTCTCAAAGGGCAGTGTTTTTGATGCTGCAGAAATTAAATCTTTTTTGGATGAACTCAAATTGAGCTATGAACGCACTTTTTTTGAGCCCTGCTCTAATACCAGTATTATAATGAGAATGATAAATAACTTAATCGCTTCCTATCAACAAATTGGTAATGCTGAAAAAGTGGAAGCGCTTATTCGATTAAAAGAGATTTTAGATTAGCATTCCATCGACCTCAATTCTGACAACTGCGTTATCTGAGGATTTATAAAAGGGGCTTTTTGAGCTACCGCATCAAAATAAGAAAGTAAGCGTGTATCATTTCCTTCTATCACTAAGACTTCCAGTCGCGTAAAAAAATCTATCCCTAATTCTGAGCCCATACGTTTTGCAAAATGAACTGAGGAATCAATGGAACATCCAGAAGCAGATTCGATATTTTCATCTACAGAAAAGATTAAATACTGCGAAAAAAGCAAAGTTGCATTGCATTGTAATCTTTTGCCGTGAGCAGACCAGCTATCAAGAAATACAGTTAATTGCTCTTTTAAAAATTGCTCCTCTGAGGCTACTAATTTTCTATTAGCAAGGTGCAACCAAATGCGACTTGAATCAGGCAACTCAGGAAAAAGTGCTTTAAAGATCTGCTGCATTGGCAATTAATTCTGCTACATCTAAAACTTTTATAGCATCTTCTTTTTCAACATTTTTTATGCCGTCTGTCATCATAGTATTACAAAACGGACATCCAGTTGCAATAATTTCGGCCGCTGTTTCCAAGGCATCCTCTGTTCGCTCGATATTTATTTCTTTTGTCCCTGGTTCTGCTTCTTTAAACATTTGTGCTCCGCCTGCTCCGCAACATAAACCCTTTGATTTACAGCGTTTCATTTCTACCAATTCTGCATCTAATTTTTCAATCAAACTCCTTGGTGCTTCATAGACATCATTTGCTCGACCTAAATAACAGGGATCATGAAAAGTGATTTTTTTTCCTTTGTAGGTTTCGCTGCCTTCCAATGCTAATTTACCCGTATTAATTAAATCTTGAATTAATTGTGTGTGATGAAGAACTTCATATTCACCTCCTAATTCAGGATATTCATTTTTTAAGGTATTAAAACAATGCGGGCAGGCAGTAACAATTTTTTTTACTTCATATCCATTTAAGACCTGAATGTTCATCATTGCCTGCATTTGAAAAGTAAATTCATTTCCAGCGCGTTTTGCGGGATCTCCAGAACAACTTTCTTCCGTTCCAAGAACTGCAAAATTCACCTTGCAATGGTTTAATATTTTAACCAAAGCTTTTGTGATTTTCTTAGCTCGATCATCAAAACTTCCTGCACAACCAACCCAAAAGAGAATTTCTGGCGTTTCACCTTTGGCAATCATTTCAGACATTGTAGGAACATGTAAACTCAT
>CAMDDR010000005.1:0-53773 GCA_945892995.1 Chitinophaga pinensis
GAACTTGGACTTGGAAATTCACACTCCGGAATAATGGTTTTACCAAATGACGTAGCAATCGGCACAAAAGCTGCAAAATATTTTGATCTTGAAGATGATTATATTTTTGAAATTGGTCTAACTCCTAATCGAGCTGATGCTATGGGACACATCGGAGTTGCCAGGGATATAATGGCTTATTTGAACTTTCACGAGCAGAAAAAACTCAAAATTCAGTGGCCTGAAGTAAAAGAATTAAAAAATTTGACTGAAAATCACAAAATAGCAATTGAAATTGAAGAAAAAACACTTTGTAATGCTTACTGTGGAATTTCTCTTTCAAATATTAAAATTGCACCTTCACCGGAATGGTTACAGAAAAAACTGCGTGCTATTGGACTAAATCCGATAAATAATGTTGTTGATGCTACAAACTTTGTAATGCGCGAATTAGGAACACCTATTCATGCTTTCGACACAGCGTTTTTGAATGGAAAAATAAGTGTTAAAAAAGCAGCAAAAGGTCAAAATTTTAAAACCTTAGACGGAATCGAACGAAAATTATCTGGCGAAGAATTAATGATTTCCAATGGAAAAGAAAATTTATGTATTGCAGGAGTTTTAGGTGGTGTTTTTTCAAGTGTTAGTGCAGAAACAACAAGTATTTTTTTAGAGTCTGCAGTTTTTGATGCTGTTTCAGTTCGTAAAACTGCCCGAGCACATTCTTTAAATACCGATGCAAGTTTCAGGTTTGAAAGAGGTGTTGATCCTGAATTAACACTTTATGCTTTGAGAAGAACAGCTGGGATTATTCAAGAAATTGCTGGAGGAGAAATTGCAATGAATGAATTTTCTTGGAATTCAGGAGCTTATAAACCTAAGGGAATCTGCATTGATTTGAATAGAATTAATAGTTTAATTGGCTTTGAAATTCCCAAAAAAAGTCACTTGGAAATTTTAAAGGATTTAGATTTTACAATTCTCAAAGACAATGAAAACCTACTAGAAATCAGAATTCCAGGATACCGAATTGATGTAACACGAGAAGCAGATGTTACAGAAGAAATTCTTCGGATTTTTGGTTTTAATCAAATTCCAATTCCAGAAAAATGGAATTTAGCACTGAGTAATGAAGCACAAAATAAGACAGATAAAATTCAAGGAGCAATTTCTGAAACCTTAGTTTCAAAGGGTTTTAACGAAGTAATGAATAATTCATTAACGAAAAGTGCCTACATTGAAAAATTCGGAGGTGAAAGCTTTAAAGCGGAACACAACGTTACAATGCTGAATCCACTTAGTCAAGATTTAAATGTTATGCGTCAAACTTTGCTGTTTGGAGTTCTTGAAAATATGCAACGCAATCAGAATCGGCAAAATCCAAACTTAAAATTCTTCGAATTTGGAAAGACCTACATTAAATTCCCTGCAGAATACAAAGAGAAACAAGAATTAATTCTCTGTATTACTGGCGAAAAATACAGTGAGCGTTGGAACAGCGATAAAGCTCTAGTTTCTTATTTTACCTTAAAAGGACTTGTGTCAGCTTTGTTTGATCGACTTGGTTTAACTCCACATTTACAAGAAAAAGATCTTCAAAACGACCTATTTAGTCAAGGGCAAGAACTAGATTTATTTAAAAAATCGATTTGTCAATTGGGTTTTGTCAAAGATGAAATTTTAAGCCAATTCGACCTGAAAAACCCTGTTTTTTGCGCTGTAATCAATTGGGATTTAGTACTTCAAAACCTTCAAACTGTCAAAACTCAGTTCAAAGAACTTCCTAAGACATTTTCTGTAAGAAGAGATTTTTCCCTTTTATTAAATAAAAATATACAATTCAAAGAATTGGAAAAGATTGCCAAACTTTCTAATAAAAATATACTAAAATCGGTTGGACTTTTTGATGTCTATGAAGGTGATAAAATTGAAGAAGGTAAAAAATCGTATGCTTTATCCTTTACATTTCAAGACGATGAAAAAACCTTAACGGATGAAGAAATTGATAAAGTAATGGGGAAAATCAAAGATGATTTTGAAAAAAACTTGGGCGCAGTTTTAAGAAGCTAAGCTTTTACGAAGTTAATACCCCAAAATTCGCAAGTAATCTGCCGCTGTTTGTTCTTCGCTGAAAACTTCAGTTTGGATTTTTCCTGTTTCATCTCGTTTTATCAAGATGTGCTTTGGCTCTGGAATTAAACAATGTTTAAGGCCTCCAAATCCTCCGAGCGTTTCTTGATAAGCTCCGGTATTAAAAAACCCAATGAATAATTGATGATTCTTGTTAAACTTTGGTAAGTAGATAGCATTGGAATGCTGTTCGGAATTGTAGTAGTCATCGCTATCACATGTCAAACCACCAAGTAAAACACGCTCGTAATCCTCGTTCCAACGATTAATTGGTAGCATAATAAAACGCTGGTTTATTGCCCAAGTATCTGGTAAATTCGTCATGAAAGAACTGTCAATCATGTTCCATTTTTCTCGGTCATTTTGTTGCTTTTGGTGCAAGATACTAAACAGTGCACCTCCACTTTCTCCAACTGTAAAGGAACCGAATTCAGTAAAAATGTCAGGTTCAGGAATATCATTATCTGTGCAAACACGTTTTACCTGCGTAAGAATTTCACGCACCATATAGGCATAATCGAAATCAAAAGCCAAGGATTTTTTAATTGGGAAACCACCGCCAATGTTCAATGAATCCAATTCGGGACACATTTTCTTGAGATCACTATAAATACGAAGGCATTTTGTAAGTTCATTCCAATAATATGCTGTATCGTTTATTCCCGTATTAATAAAGAAATGCAGCATTTTTACTCGCACTCTAGGATTTTCCTTGAGAATTTTCTGATAAAAAGGCACAATTTCACGGTAACGAATTCCGAGTCGTGAGGTATAAAATTCAAATTTTGGCTCTTCCTCTGCCGCAATTCTAATTCCGATATTTAATTCCTTTGTCGTAGAGTCGATTAAGCGTTGTAACTCGTCTGTATTATCAACAACAGGAATAATCTTTAGATTGTCTTCTTCGATTAATTGCACAACATTTTTAAGATATGCCTCGGGTTTGTATCCGTTACAAATAACATATTTTCCTTTCTCTAATTTACCAGAATTATATAAGTTCATTACAATATCAATATCAAAAGCCGAGGATGTTTCGATATGGACATCATTCTTCAGTACTTCATCTAAAACGAAAGAAAAATGACTGCTTTTTGTGCAATAGGAATAATAGTAATTTCCTGAATAACCCAAGTTATTGATTGCTTCACGAAACCAACCCTTAGCACGTTGAATGTTATTTGAAATTTGCGGTAAATAATTAAATTTTAATGGCGTTCCATATTCGTTGATTAAACGCATCAGATCAATTCCATGAAAGAAAAGTCGGTCTTCCCGTAAATTAAATTCATTTTGAGGGAAATCAAATGTCTGGTCAATTAAATCAATGTATTTTGTTCTCATTTTTTTTTATCGTGGAGCAAAACCACTTTAATAATATCTACTTTTTTAAACGCTCTAATTTCATTGCATTAAAGCCGAAAATCATTGCAATTATTAAAACGAAATAATGTTAAATAAGTTTCGTAAAAAAAGTGATTTTTATGTTTTTTTTTATTTTATAAATAAGATTATTTTACGATTTACTTTTTCCATTAATAAGCATTTAATTAACCCGCTAAAACTTCATATTGAATTAGTCCGAAATGCACTACTAAAAGATTAGATTTCGATAGTAGTTTTAATAGCAATTTATGCAATATTGATGAAAAAATTTACTAAAGCTAGTAAATCCAAGACAAACTTTTTAACTTTTCCAAAAGGTAGGGCAATTTATCTTTCAAATGTTTTTCCTAATCATTCATTCGTAAGAATTTTATTTATTAAATCTATAAATATCAAATAATATATGACATAATCAATAATTTTAACATCTGTGGATTTCAAATTAGATCCGTTTAATTAATTCAAAAGATTTTGTTAAATTTGATACAAAAACAATTTTAGAAAAACAAAATAATTGTTTGTTACATCTGTTAAAAATGATTAAAAATTTAAAATTTGGAACTAGAACACCTGGATGGTTTATTATTATTTTCGATTTATGCATTTCCTTTGTTGCACTAATATTTGCTTACTTAATTCGCTTTGATCTTAATGCAGACATAAATATTTTTAAAGCTGAGTGGAATAAAATATCAGAATCTATTCTTATCTTTTTTATTCTCAAGTTTTTAGTATTCTACGCTTTTAAAATTCATAAAGGGCTTATTAGGCATACATCAAATCAAGATTTAAAAAGACTTTTTTTCGCACTAGCTGTATTTACTATATTAATGATACTACTTGGGAAGATTAAATTTCATTATATTGACCGTGCATATATATTTCCTACATCAATTTTAATCATAGAATTCTTTATTAGTTTATTCATTTTATTTGGAAGTCGCTATATGATCAAAATAGCATATAATGAGACAATTAAATTAAAAGTGGAGCCTCAAAATATACTTGTTTATGGTGCTGGGGTTTCTGCAATAATAACAAAAAATACTATTGAAAACGACCCAAAAAACAATCAAAAAATCATGGGTTTCATTGATGATAATCCTAAATTAGCAGGAGCTAGAATTGGAGGAATTTATGTTTACTCTACAACAGAATTCACTAGCCTTTGCAACATTTTTAATATTAAAACTCTTATAATTGCAATTCAAAATCCAATTCTTTCCAATCAAAAAAAAATAATTGATTTATGCCTAGAGAATAACATTCTAGTTCAAAAAGTACCAAATCCTAAAAGTTGGATAAATGGTGAATTTAGCACAAAACAATTCACTAAAATCAAAATTAATGAACTATTAGGAAGGAATTCAATTCTTTTAGAAAAAGATAAAGTAGAAAAGGAATTAAACCAAAAAATTATTTTAATAACAGGTGCAGCAGGCTCAATTGGTTCAGGTATTGCTGAACAAATTGCTTTATTCAATCCCAAATTACTTATTTTACTTGATCAGGCAGAATCACCGCTTTTTGATTTACAATTTACTTTACTGAATGATTTCCCTGAACTGAAATTTGAGCTTGTAATTGGAGATGTATGTAACGAAATACGCATGCTCAATCTTTTTAAAACTTTTAAACCTCAACTTGTATTTCACGCTGCAGCATATAAACATGTTCCAATGATGGAAATGAATCCATGCGAGGCTGTTGCAACAAATATTCTAGGGACAAAAATTATTGCAGATCTTTCTGACAGCTTCAAAGTGGAAAAATTCGTGATGATCTCAACAGACAAAGCTGTGAATCCAACAAATGTAATGGGAGCATCAAAGCGTATTGCTGAAATGTATGTAGAAAATATAAACAAAGCATCTGAAACAAACTATATTACTACCAGATTCGGAAATGTCCTTGGATCTAATGGGTCTGTAATTCCTCTTTTTCAAAAACAAATAGAAAAAGGTGGACCAATTACAATAACAGATGAACGAATAACACGTTATTTCATGACTATATCCGAAGCATGTCAATTGGTTTTGGAGGCAGGAGTAATGGGCAAAGGGGGCGAAATATTTATTTTTGATATGGGAGAGAGTGTAAAGATAATTGAGCTCGCAAAAAAGATGATTGCTTTGAGTGGACTTGAACTTGGTCGCGATATTGATATCAAAATTACAGGATTAAGACCAGGTGAAAAATTACATGAAGAATTACTAGCTAGTGAAGAAAACACGCTTCCAACGCATCATTCTAAAATTCTGATTGCGAAAAATAGACTTAATACATCTGAACAAATAATTTATATTGAAGAACTAATCACACTAATTCCTCTTCAAGACAATCAGAAAATTGTAAAAAAAATGAAGGAAATTGTTGAGGAATATATAAGTAACAATTCAATTTATGAAGCACTAGATTGATTATTTTAAGCCTAATCAAATATGAAAATAATTGCAGTTTTATTTTTTTTTTCAAAAGAAATATTTTGTGTCTCGCAAACAAAACCATGCTATCAAGAAAAAAGAATTTGTGATAATAATAAAATTGCTAATTGCTATAACCTAGTCTCATTTGACGAGGATACAGATACCTATTATGCAAAAAAAGATTACAGATTACTCTACTCAGGAAAGTGCGTTACATGTTATCGAAATGGTCAATTAAAATCACAAATATCTATTGTAAATGGAAAACAAGACAGTTTAGGGTTAGAATACTATGAGTCTGGTTGTCTTCAATCTAAAATGTTATTTGTAGGGGGAAAACTTGATGGAGAAATTGCTTTTTACTTTGATAGCACGAATAATAAAGCTGAAACAGAATTTTTTAAAAGCGGAATAAGAAATGGTATTAAGATACAGTTTTTTAATAATCCCTCAAATGATACCATAGCTTATACAAACTACAAAAACAATCTAATAGATGGGCTAAAGAAAGAATTTTATCCAAATAATAAAACCTATCGTACAGCTGAATATACAGCTGGTTTGCAAAATGGCAGTCAAAAGACTTATAGTAATAATGGTAAATTAGAATCGGAACTATCCTTCAAGAATGGAAAAAAACATGGTGCTTGGCACTATTATTTTGACTCTGGTTTAAAAGCAAAACTTGAAAACTGGTCTGAAGGGCTAAAGAATGGAGAATTTAAAGAACTTGACGAAAAGGGCTTAATTCTAACTCAGGAATTTTACAAGAATAATATTCCAATTGAAAAACATATTCAAAATTATCCCGATGGAAAACCTAAATATATAACCATTTTTGATAAAAAAGGAAATATAATTGAGGAAACTTCATTTGATGAATCTGGAGTGAAAACAGAAATAATTAAAAACGACCAAAAGAATTAAAATAAATGATATTTATACAAAACCCAATATCATAGCCATACCAATTATAAACAAGAATACAGACACAATCCATCGAATATTTACATTTTGCTTTTTATCAAAGTAACGTTTACCAAAAAAAGTTCCTGTAAGAGAAAAAAAAACTCCAAATGAAATCATTTTCCATGGAAGATTTTCAAAATTTGACATTTGAAAATAGCTACTAACACGAACTAAATCTATTATCATAGCAATCGAAACAGAAGTTGCAATAAATACATGTTTTTCAATCTCAGTTTTAGATAAAAAAACAGATCTAAGCGCCCCTTGATGACCAGAAAGACCGCCAAAGAAACCACTTATAAAGCCACCTAAAGGCAACCATTTTTTATCAAATGATTTCGATTTAAATGAAGGGATAAGCTCAATTAACGCAAAAATAATCATGAGAATTCCTATAATAAAGTTAAAGAATTCGACTTTAAATATTTTATTAAAAACCGTATAATCATAAAAAATTACATCTTGACCTAAATAACTAATTATCAAACTACCAATATAAGAACCCACTCCAGCTGTTATTCCAAAACGCAGTAAAATTGAAAAATCAATTGATTTGATTGTCAGCAAGAATTTAAAAATACCTGTTGTAAAATGAACTAGAGCAGTTGCTAAAATGGCGATTTCTATTTCAAAAAAAAGTGCAAAAACAGGCAATAAAAGTGTACCTAAACCAAAACCTGAAAAGAAAGTTGCAAAAGAAGCAAGCATGGCTACTAGTGCAAGTATCAAATAAGGCAGCAAGTCTAACATGAAAATAGTATTTTTACAAAAATAAACAAGATGATTGACTTAAGAAGCGATACTGTAACAAAACCAAGTAAAGAAATGCTTGAGGCAATGATAAAAGCACCTGTGGGAGATGATGTTTTTAATGAAGACCCTACAATTAATGAATTACAAAACTATGCCTCTAAATTATTTGGAATGGAAGATAGCTTGTTTTGCAGTTCAGGAACGCAAACAAATCAAATTGCTATTAATGTTCATGTTCAACCTGGAAGTGAAGTTATTTGCCATAAAGAAAGCCATATTTATAAATATGAAGGTGGTGGAATCGCCAAAAATTCAGGCGCTTCTGTTCGTTTATTAGATGGAAATAGAGGAAGACTTACACTTGATGAAATTGAAAAATGGATTAATCCTAAAATGGATGTACATTATCCTTTAACACAATTAATTTCTCTTGAAGATACAGCAAATCGTGGTGGAGGTTCAATCTATGATTTTAATGAAATTATTAAAATTAGAGCTTTTTGTCTCAAAAATAATTTACCACTGCACTTAGATGGAGCGCGCTTGTTTAACTCATTGGTAGAAACTAGAATCGATTTCAAAAATTACGCATCAAACTTTGATTCAATTTCAATTTGTTTATCAAAAGGTTTAGGTGCTCCAGTTGGTTCTCTTTTGCTTGGATCAAAGGAATTTATTCACAAAGCAAGAAGAGTTCGAAAAGTATTTGGTGGAGGAATGCGACAAGCTGGAATTATTGCTGCAGGTGGACTTTTTGCACTTAAGAACAACATAGAAAGACTAAAAGAAGATCATCAAAAGGCTAAAATTATAGAACTAGAACTAAAACAATGTTCTTGGGTTGAATCCGTTGTTCCTGTTGAAACAAATATCGTTGTAGCCATCTTAAAAGATCATAACAAGCGAGATGAATTCATTGAAAAACTGAAAAATAAAAATTGCTTGATTATGGCTTTTGGACCAGGAATGTTACGAATGGTTACTCACTTAGATATTTCTTTTAAAGATATAGAGGCATTTTGTAGCAATTTAAAAAGATTGAACTAATTTATAAATGTAACCTTTTAGCTTGTTTTCACTATAAGTAGTTGTCTTATTTGGAAATCAAATGTTAAAATTTTTAGTTCTAGCTTTTCTAGCTTTTTCGTTTCTTAGCTCAGGGCAAAAAGACCCCTGTTTGAGTAGTGATTTGAAATACAAAAAATTACTTGCAAAAGCAATTTCACAAGAAAATTATGAAAATCAAACCAAGAAATTAAGCTCACTTATTTCTAAGTACCCTAATTATGCTGAGACCTATTTTACATATGCTCGCTTGACAATACGCGAAAGTGAAATAAAATATAAAAACGAGATATCAGGTCAAAAAAGTATAGAACTTAAAAAAACAGCTCTTATTTATTATAAACTTACTATCAATAAATGTCCAAAGTATCACGCAGAGTGTTATTATACAATTGGCTCATCATTAATTGAGGACGGTGATTATAAAAATGGAACCACTTACTTCAAGAAATTTATAGAATTTAATGAAAATGATTTTCCATCAATTCCTAAAGATTTTGCCAAGAAAAAAAAAGAGGTGAGCGATTTCATAAATAGAATTGAATTTGAAGATAAACTTATTAGCGAACCAGTTCCTTTCTCACCTATGAAAATACAAAATGTAAGTTCAAATTTAGACGAGTATTTCCCCATGATTTCACCTGATAATGAATTGTTATTTTTTACACGAAAAGTAGATCGCACAAACTTAGGTGATATAGAAAAAAATATACAAGAAGAATTTACCATTTCAACATTCAACAAAGAGAATAATGAATTCAATTATGGCACCCCACTAAATAAACCTTTTAATGATGGTTACTTTAAAAATTATGGCTCCGCTACCCTATCTCTCGATAACAAGGAAATGATAATTTGTGCTTGTCGGAATGAAAAGGTTTATAACAAAGACTATTTAAATTGTGATTTGTATTCTACAAAATATAAAAGATCAGGAAAAGGAGGAAATGATTTTCAATGGACTACCTTGGAGAATTTAGGACCTAATATTAATACTAGTGATGGCTGGGAAGCACAACCTTCACTTTCAGCAGACGGAAAAGAACTCTTTTTCACAAGTGCAAGAAAAGTCTCAAGAGACAATGATATTTTCTATTCGCAAAGACAAAAAGATGGAAGTTGGAGCAACGCAATACCTTTTGATATAATCAATACAGTTGGTAAGGATAAAAGCCCATTCTTTCACCAAGATGGTAAAACATTGTATTTTGTTTCTTCAAACTCAAATGAAAGAAAAGGACTTGGTGGCTTAGATATTTTCTATTTAAGAAAAGAGGGAGACAATTGGTCGGAACCAAAAAATATCGGATTCCCAATAAATTCTGAAAATGATGAATTAGGTCTTTTCATTTCAACAGATGGAAAAACCGCCTATTTTTCTAGTACAAATGATGGGAATTGGAATATTTATGGATTTGACTTATACCAAGAAGCGCGCCCTCAAGAAATTGTTTTAGTGAAAGGGCAATTACTTGATGAAAATGGTAATGGCATCAAGAATGCTACTGTAACAATTAGCTACAACGAATCTGGAACGAGTAATACCTTTCAAGTTAACGGAGACGATGGTAAATATACTGCAGTAATCGAAGTTTCTAAGAAAGAAGATATTACAATTAGTGTAAATAAAGAGGGTTTTGCTTACAATGGTCTTGTAATTGAAAAAGATGAATTGGAAACTAATAAGAGCACTGTATTACAATTGGGGAATCTAAAAATGGACACTTTGCTTGAAGGAAAAGCATACAATCTCTCTGATATTTTTTTCGAATCTGAATCTTATGAATTAAACAAAAAATCTCTTGCTCTTTTACTAGGTTTTTCAAATTATTTGCTTCAAAATACAAAAATATCAATTTCAATAAATGGACATACTGACGATATAGGAGAAGGCGATAAAAACCTTTTACTTTCTCAAAATAGAGCTGATGCAGTTAAAAATTACTTAATAGATAAAGGAATTAATGCAAGCAGATTAAAGAGCATTGGTTATGGCGAAAAGAAACCCAGTGTGCCAAATTTGAATGAGTTAAATCGCGCAAAAAATCGTAGGACTGAATTTGAAATTCTTGAGATAAAAAAATAATTCAAAAAAGAAAGGAAACCAAGGCTTCCTTTTAAATATTAATAAGTTTAGCTATTAAGCCTTTGTAAAATTCTTTTTCTCACGAATACGAGCTGACTTACCAGTGCGTTCTCTAAAATAGAAAATACGCGCTCTTCGAACTGCACCACGCTTAATGATTGAAATTGAATCAAGAAAAGGCGATGTTATCGGAAAAATACGCTCAACACCAATATTTCCAGACATTTTACGAACTGTAAAAGTTTCAGTTGCACCATTTCCTCTTCGCTGTAAAACTACACCTTGAAATTGTTGGATACGCTCCTTTACTCCTTCAATAATTTTATATGAAACAGATATCGTATCTCCCGCGCCAAACACAGGTAAATCTTTTACTGCTATTAAGTCTTTTTGAATTTCTCTAATTATGTTCATCTTATGTTTTTAATAGCATTAGCAACAATGCGAGTGCAATATTACAAATAATTTCTCAAAGTTAAAAAAGAGATTAGAAATATTTAATAAAAAAGGAATAAAAATAAGAGAGAATTAAATTTTAAAGATCCTATGTATTTGAACCTAGAATTATAAAAAGGTATACAACAAAATAAGTAGGACAATAATTACCCCATAAATAATAAATAATTCTTTGTTAATTTTTGATGATTCCTTATAATTTGCTATTGGTGTTTCTGTTGGCATTGCTGATATTGTTGGTGTTGGTGTTTCGTCACATTCAACTGACGCAACAACATCAACCTGTTTTGCAACAGAATTAGAACTCAGAATAAGATTTTCCCAATCAAAAAAATAGGTTTTTCCCAAGCGAACCTTATCTCCAGCTACTAATAATTTAAAGCCATCTAACGCTTTATCATTAACAAAAGTGCCATTTGTTGATTTAAGATCAGTAATAAAAACGTTACCATATTCATCACAGAATAATTCCAAATGATGGGGATCAATCCCTGCCTCGTCAACAACTAGTTCATTATTTGAAAATTTTCCAATTTTAAGATGGAGTTTATTCATTTTAAATTATTCTTGATTAAGGAATTTTTTTTTGTAAGCAAAAATTGTTTCTTTCAACATTGAAAATATCATATCTGAGCTTAAAATTTCTTGTTGAATTACTTTTGTGTTTGTTCCAAAACCAATAGAAAATTGAGTATTCTTTAATTTTGGGAAATTAGTGTGCCTGATTTTCCGATTGTAGATTTTCTTTCGTTCAACGTCGTATGCCCTAATTCGAATGCTTACTGTAGGCTGAATATATCCTTTCTGAAAACCAAAAAGAGAAGGAGAAGTAACAGAATATCCACCAAAACGCACTTTAACTCGAACATAGTAATCTTTGTCATAAAATTTAATTGCATTTCTAAGGCAGTTTCTCGGAAGACCTCTAATACTTCCTGAAAATCCTGAAGACGATATCGCTTCATTTTTTTGATTCATTTTATAGATACAGACTGCCTCCGAGCTTAGCACTTCTTCAACAAACTTTTCAAGTTTTATTCTAACTGAGTCGTGAAGAAAAGGTGCGAATTGTGGAATTAAATTTCTGTTAGTTCCTAAGTTCCCTGTGTTAATAACACCTATGCCGCCTACTCCGCTTTGAGAAGATTGAACCCTTGTTGCTTGCAATAAATTTTTAGAAATAGGAAAATAAATTGAATATATTCCAGCACTTTGCTGAGCAAATAAGAATATCGGGGCAAATAAGAATAAAAATAAATTAAACTTCATAATTCTACTTTATCAAATTTACAAAAAAATAAAGTAGTTTTTCTTTTTTCAGACTAAAAGAGTTTTTTGATGATTCAAGATATAAACAAGTTCATTATCAAATCAGTTAATAAGTTCCTGTTATTTTTACTAATTACATGCTCAACAAAACTTAACTTTATACTTCAAAATAAGTTCATGGGGAAAATAATCGCAATAGCGAATCAAAAAGGTGGCGTTGGGAAAACTACTACTACAATTAATTTAGGTGCTTGCCTTGGCGTATTAGAATATAAAACACTCATTGTAGATTCAGATCCCCAAGCAAACACTACTTCTGGCATGGGTTTTGACCCTAAAACAACCAGAAATATTTATGACTGCTTGGTAAATAACGTAGCAATTAATGAATTAATTATTAAAACAGATAGTCCGAATTTAGATATTTTACCATCACACATTGATCTTGTAGGTGCAGAATTAGAAATGATAAATTTACCTAATAGAGAATATTTACTTCGACAAGCTTTATCAACAATAAAAGATGACTACGATTTCATACTAATCGATTGCTCCCCATCTCTTGGTTTAATTACAGTAAATGCTCTGGTAGCTGCAGACTCAATTATGATTCCTGTTCAGTGTGAATATTTTGCATTAGAAGGCTTAAGTAAATTGCTTAACACCATAAAAATTGTTCAAGGTCGTTTAAATCCTGATTTGGAAATTGAAGGAATGCTATTAACGATGTATGATACACGCTTACGCCTAGCAAATCAAGTTGTAGAAGAGGTAAAAACACATTTTCAAGAACTTGTCTTTGATACTGTAATTCACAGAAATACAACTCTTAGTGAGGCATCAAGTCATGGCACTTCAGTGATAATGCATGATGCAGCATCCAAAGGCGCAATAAATTACCTTAATTTCGCAAGAGAAATTTTGCAAAAAAACAATTTGACAAAAATTGGAAACGACGATAAAATTATTGATATAAACAATGAGCTCTAAATCAACAAAACAACCTGCTCTTGGAAGAGGACTAGGCGCTTTATTAGAAAACTCTAATACTGATATCACCTCAATATCAAATGTTACAACTAGCTCAGTAGCAATGGTGTCTATTGAATTTATTGAGGCCAATCCTTTCAATCCAAGAACACATTTTGAGAAAGAAGCATTGAACGAATTGTGCAAATCAATTGAAACATACGGAATAATTCAGCCACTAACTGTTCGTAAACTTGGAAGAGATAAATACCAGTTAATTTCTGGAGAACGCCGTTTTCGAGCTTCTCAACTTATCGGTATTCGTGAAGTCCCTTGTTACATTCGAATCGCAAATGATCAAGAGATGTTAGAAATGGCATTAGTAGAAAACATTCAAAGGGAAAACTTAAATGCTATTGAAATTGCTGTTTCCTACGAAAGACTTCTAGAAGAATGTAATTTTACACAAGAACAACTAAGTGAAAAAATTGCAAAGTCTCGCTCAAATATTGCAAATCACATTCGCTTACTCAAACTTCCTATTGAAATACAATCTGCGGTTAGAGATAATTTAGTTTCTATGGGGCACGCTAGAGCGCTAGTTTCTATAGGTGATTTAGAGGAACAAATGACTGCCTTTCACCAAATTATTACTGAAAAATTATCAGTAAGAGATGTTGAGAACTTAATGAAGTTACCTAATAAAAAGAAAGGAGCAACAAAAACTAATTTTTTAAGCATAGCTGATACAACTCATGAGTCTTTTCTTGCAGATCGCTTAGGTTCTAAAATTACAATACAAAAATCAGAGTTAGGTAAGGGGAAAATTATTATTCAATTTAATTCTGAAGCAGACTTACAAAGATTAATTGAACTTTTCAAAGATTAATGAGATTATTGCTAGTTTTTTTTAGTTTTTTTTTACTTCCATTTGTCTTTAGTCAAGCAATCAAGGAAAAAGATTCTATTTTCCATCCGTATAAAAAAGCAATGCTCTATTCTGCAATTGTTCCAGGTGGAGGACAAATTTATACTTCTTTTAAAAGCGAAAAGAAATTTAAAAATGCTTTTTGGAAAGTTCCTCTTATTTACACAGGCTTGGGATTTATCGGATATCGTTTAGCTGTAAATCAAATTACTGCAACTAGTTTAAAAACAGAATATTCAAACAGACAAAACGGAGGTTCACTGAACCAAGAATGGATTCAATACGATGATTATTCTGTATTAGCACTTTATAATTCCTATCTAAATAATCGAGATTTAAGTATTCTTGGACTTGCAGCTGTTTATTTTATCCAAATAATAGACGCAGGAGTTGAAGCACATTTTTTAAAATTTGATGTTAGTCCTGATCTTACTTTAAAATTTGATGCTACATTATTGTCGTTTAATTCTCCTGGAATTCGTTTAAACCTTACTTTTCATTGATTTAAAATCGTATTTTTGTTACAATGAATATCGCACTAATTGGTTATGGGAAAATGGGGAAAGCAATAGAAGAAATTGCTATTTCTAGAGGTCACAGTGTTGTTGTAAAATTTAATAGTCAAAATCCATTGGAAAGCAGTCAATTGAGAACTACAGATGTTGCAATAGAATTTTCACAACCTGATTTAGCTCTTAAGCATATCAAATTATGCGCGGATGGGCAAATTCCAATTGTTGTTGGAACGACAGCTTGGGAAGAACACTTGCCAGAAATTATAAATCATATTGAGAAACGTGAGGCAAGTTTAATTTATTCAAGTAATTTTTCGATTGGTGTAAATTTATTTTTCGAAATGAACAAGCATTTAGCGAGATTAATGAATGATAAAACAGACTATGTAGCTTCTATAACAGAAATACATCACACACACAAAATTGACACGCCAAGCGGAACTGCAGTAACCTTAGCAAAAGATTTGATTTCTAATCATTCAGCTTATTTAACTTGGAAATTAAAAGGTGAATCTAAAAATATTGAGAAAAGTGATTTACCAATAAGCGCTATCAGAGAGGAAAACGTTCCTGGTACGCACTTAATTTCCTATACTTCTGAAATTGACACATTAACGATTGAACATCAAGCCCACAATCGCAAAGGTTTTGCGCTAGGTGCAGTAATAGCGGCAGAATTTATTCATGAAAAACAAGGGGTTTATACCATGTCTGACATTTTAAAATTTTAAATCATGAGTTTTATTTATTTTTATTTATTGATTCTTTTGCATCCTTACATTGCACTATGGCCAAAAAGTTTCACAAAAGCTGGACGAAAAAGTTGGGAAGCCTTAATTCCTGGTTATAATTATTATGTAGCTTTTAAAATCACGATTGATAAACCTTTTTGGTCCTTGTTGTTATTATTCCCCGGAGTTCATTTAGTCATGCTTGCTTCGATTAATGTAAGTTATATAAGAAGATTTGGATTCTTTTCCTTTACAGATACGCTACAAGGGATTTTCTTCCCTTACCTTATTTTTGCTAAAATCGCTAATTCTGAACTTCCATATCTAAATGAAACTAATTGGTCTAATTCCCGGGAAATTGAAATGCGTAAATGGGGAGATCACATCGTATTATTTCTTTCTGTCCCTGTTCTAGGACATCTAATTGCACTTGCTTTCGGAATGTTTTCACGAGAAAAACCTGGCGTAAAATCTAGAATAAAGGAATGGGGCGATTCAATTTTGTTTGCACTTGTTGCTGCAAGTATTATTCGAACTTATGTCTTTGAACCTTTCCAAATTCCAACTGGATCTATGGAAAAAACACTTTTAGTCGGCGATTTTCTCTTTGTAAATAAATTAGCTTACGGCTCAAAAGTGCCTGTAACTCCCCTCTCCTACCCCTTGGTTCATAATACTATTCCTTGGATTAATATAAAATCCTACACTACATTAGAAAAAGGAACATACACTCGCTTGCCGGGTTTTGGAAAAGTAAATCGAAATGATGTTGTAGTATTCAATTATCCTTCAGGAGATACTGCGATTTTTGACCCAAGAATGCCAGATGGTTTAATGGGACATGATTATCATGGAATTATCAACAATGAAGCTTTTTATCAATTTAGAAACTTTCCTGAAATAGGAAATAAATACCAAAATTTGCTTGATGAACTCAAGAAAAGCGGAAAAAGTGAACAGAGTGCTGATAGTATCGCAAATAGTGAGTTATTCAATTATTATATTGAATCATATTCAAAATGGAAGCAACTAGCACGACAAAAATTAGCGCGTGGAGAATTTCCTGGTGACCCCGATATGACTGGTACACTTCCTGAAAAACACGGCGGTTTGGTTTTTAGACCGGTAGATAAGCGAGAAAATTATATTAAGCGTTGTGTTGGAATTCCAGGAGATAAAATGAAGGTAGAAGCTTCTGTTCTTTATGTTAATGGAAAAAAAGCTTTTGTCTCTGAAAATCAATGCTTACAGTATAAGGTTCCGAAAAAAAGTATTCTTTTTCCTACTGCAACAGAAATGTATGAAAGGTATAAATTAGAAAACGACCCAAATGGATCTAGAACAGATTTTAACGAAGAAAATCCCGAATTTTATTTATTAACGCTAACAAAATCTGAAAAAAGATTAATTGAAAAAGACTTTAAAATTAAAATGGAAATATATAGGACACCTCGCTATAGTTTAGGTCCAGAATATATCCCAAATGCCATGGAATTAATTGAAAATGCAAGTGTTTTCCCAAAAGATTTCTTTATAAATAATACAACTACAGATTTTCAGGAGTTTCAAGTTCCAGCTAAAGGTCAAACAATAAAAATATCAAAAGATAATATTGCTTGGTATAGAAGAATTATAACAGCGTATGAAGGTCACAAACTTGAAGAACGTAAAGATGGAAGTATCTTGATAGACGGAAAAAAAGTGACTTCCTACACATTTTCTATGAATTACTATTGGTTAATGGGAGACAATCGTTATAATTCAGCAGATTCTCGAATTTGGGGCTTTGTTCCAGAAGATCATGTTGTAGGTCGCGCATCGCTGGTCTGGTTCTCTAAAAGTTCTTATTTGGGTATTCGTGTAGATCGAATTTTCAAATTTATTCATTAATGACGATTCTTCCAATTGCTTATTTTCCTTCGGTTCATTATTTGAAGGAATATTTTTTAGAAACGACTACACATTTAGAAATTCACGAGAATTTTGTTAAGCAAAGCATTCGAAATCGCTGTGAAATTCTATCAGGAAATGGAGTTTTACGCTTGAGTATCCCATTAAATCACTCTAACGGTATAAAAATAAAGACAAAAGATATTCGCATTGATTTTGGAAAATCATGGCAGACAAATCATTGGAAAGCCATAAAAAGTGCTTATGCCTCTGCTCCCTATTTTGAAGATTATGAGCAACAAATAAATCAAATTTTACTTGCAAAAGATAAATTTCTATTGGATAAAAATCAACGTATTTTTGAATTCTTATTTTCTATTCTTGAAATAAATAAAACAATTAGTTATACAAAAATATATACTAATCAAACTGAAAGAGATTTTAGAACTCTTGATTTTATGAATAATTCATTTGAAATCAAAGAATACCAGCAAGTTTTTTCATACGTGAAGGGATTTTATTCGAATTTATCCATGATTGACTTACTCATGAATGAGGGACCTTTTATTAGAAATTGGATTTTAGCGAACAGGAACTAATCCGTGTGTAGTATTTGAATGAAATATTTTATTCCACTTTATACGAACGATTGCTGGCGACATTAAATCAGAATTTGAGATTAATAAATCTCCAGAAGGGTGAAAAGTAATTGCTTTTGGATTTGAAACTAATTTTTCGTCTAAAATTTTGATGTCAATTACATCTCCAAATTGATTAAAAACGACAATACTTCTGTTTTCTGATGAAAGAATATAAATTTCATTTGTTTTTGGATGAACTGACATTGCAATGGGATTAAACATAAACTGAGAAACAGTATCATTCAAATCCATAGATTTATTTTTAGGAATAGTGATATTATTTTCTAGTGCAAATAATTCTATATCACTAATCAAAATATCAAAAAGCACCTTGTCATTCAATTTACGTTTAGAAATATTATATGTATAAATTGAATTACTTACAGGATTATCAACATCAAAGTTATTTTGAGTTAAAATAAACATTCGCCTAGTCGATTCATGAATGCAGGTAGCAGAAGATTTCCAAGCACCTAAGACATCACTTTCTGTAACAAGAGAAGTTGAATCATAAGGAGGTAATAGAAAGTGAACCCTCGATTCATCATCAAGTAAAATAATTGTAGAATCAATTCTTGAAAAATCATTGATTTTATTTGGTAAATTAATGTTTAGTGGACTAGAAACTTGATTCGAATATAAATCCAATAAAACTATAGATTTTTTATCCTCCTGAAGACAAATTAAAACAGTAGAATCGAGAAAAGTAATATCAGAAAAAGATTCTATTCCCATTGGAAGCAAGGAGATACGATTTGGCTGAGTTAAATTTAAAAACCCATCTTCTTTTAAAAACGTTGTTGCCTTTTCATAATAGTAATTTTCTACACCAACCTTTTGAAGTGATTTTGCAGCTATAAATGATAGCGTAGCGAGAACAAATGAAAAGAAATATTGTTTTTTCAAATCTAAAAACTTAGTGTAAAATTACATTAATTATTTAATGAAATACAATTTTAAAATAAAGTTGTATTTTTCATTAAAAAAAAAATTAAAGCCCGATAAAAATAGAGTGAAGATAAACATAGTAATTATTAACTTTGCATATGGAAATTATGGAAGTTAATGCAGATCAAGGACTTCCCATTATGGAGCATTTTTTCACAATACAAGGTGAAGGAACCTATTCAGGAAGAGCAGCTTATTTCGTTAGATTGGCAGGTTGTGATATTGGTTGTGTTTGGTGCGATGTAAAAGAAAGTTGGGATAGTGAATTGCATCCAATTCTTGGGATTGATTATTTAGTTTCTGAAATAGAAAAAACAACTGTCAATTTTGTTGTTATTACAGGTGGAGAACCAGCGCTCTATAATTTAGCTCCATTTATTAAAAAATTGAAAATACTAAAAATCGAAGTTGCAATTGAAACTTCAGGTTGTTATGAATTAAAAGGCATTGTAGATTGGTATTGTTTTTCTCCAAAGAAATTTAAAGCGCCTTGCAATGAAGCTTATCAACTTGCTAATGAGCTTAAAATTGTTATAAATCACCCTTCCGATTTAGCTTGGGCTGAAAAACATGCAGAAAAAGTTAAGCCTAGTTGCAAACTTTATTTACAACCAGAATGGTCTAAAAGTGATAGCTTATTGCCCCTAATTATTGAGTTTGTAAAAAGCAATAATAAGTGGCGGATTTCGATACAAACTCATAAATTCATGCACATTCCATAATTGCAATGATAAAAATCCTAGTTTTATTTTCAGTATTTTTTTTGTACGCCAACTTCTCATTTTCGCAATTTCCATATTCAAGTAAAAGCAAGAAAGCAATAAAACTATTTGAAAAAGCGCGATCGGCGCCAATGGAAAACATCGATCCAGTGTCAAATATTCCTGATTTCAAATTAGGGATTGAATTAGCGAATAAAGCTATTGAAAAAGATCCGAATTTTTGGGAGGCTCATGTTTTAGCTGCTGAATTAAATGAAAAAAATAGAGACCTTGAAAAAGCAATTTTCCATTACAAAAAAGCATTAAATATTCATCCTACTCATAGTATTAATAGTAAAACAAATTTTTTCTTAGCAACTTGTGAGTTAAAAATCGGACTTTACAAAGATGCTTTAAAAAATATTGAACTATTTATTCGAAACCCAAATGCAGTTGAAGAATGGATGTCTAAGGCGCGAGAAATGGAGGCAAATGCTCGCTTTGCAATTATTGCATTAAAAAATCCAATACCTTTCGATCCGATTAATCTGGGAGAAGGAATAAATTCAATTTATCCGGAATACTATCCGAGTATAACAGTAGACGGAAAAACAATGCTTTTCACTAGACGTTTGCCTATAAATAACTCCTCGCAATTTCAGGAGGATTTCTTTGTGTCTGAAAGTAACGAAGATGAAAATTGGAAAAAAGCGATTCCAATGCCTACAAATGTTAACACAATAAACAATGAAGGTGCTCCAACAATTTCTTCTGATGGTAAAAGTTTAATTTTCGTTGCTTGTTCTGATGAAACAGGAGATTATGGATACGATAGATACGGTTATGGGAGCTGTGATTTATTTTATACAAAGAAATTGGGGGCTAAATGGTTGAATCCTATTAATCTTCCTGGAAATGTAAACTCTAATAATTGGGAAACACAACCTTCACTTTCTGCTGACGGAAAGACGCTTTATTTCATAAGAGGTGTTCGAAATAAAAATGGAAAAAAAGATTCAGATATTTATTTTTCTAAACTGCAAAATGATGGGAAGTGGAGTGCTGCTGAACGCCTTCCAAACACAATAAATACTCCTTATGCTGAGGAATCTGTTCACATTCATCCAGATGGAAAAACACTTTACTTTGCATCAAGAGGACACTTAGGAATGGGCGGATCTGACTTATTTGTAAGTCGCATGGATAAAAACGGCAATTGGTCAAAAGCAGATAATCTCGGATACCCAATTAATACATTATTTGATGAAAATTCATTGATGGTATCTGCAAAAGGTGATATTGCGTTTTTAGCTTCTAATAGGCCCGGAGGTTATGGGGATTTAGATATTTATTATTTTAATCTACCAGATGAAATAAAACCAACAAAAACATTTTATTTTGATGGATTAGTTTTTGATTTAAAAACCAGAAAACCACTTGCAGGACATTTTCAATTAATTGATATAGAAAGTGGGCAAGTAGTAATTATTTCCGATGCAGATAAAATAGATGGTTCTTTTATGGTTGCATTGCCAATAAATCGAGATTATGCAATTAGTGTTTCTTACCCGGGATATTTCCCCTACTCCTTAAACTTTAATTTAAGTATCCCAGATGGACAGGAAAATTATCATTTAGATATTCCGCTAAATCCCGAAACAAGTGAGGTAGAAAATGTGCTTTCAAATGTCTTTTTTGATGTAAATCAATCAAAAATTCGTGAAACGTCAAAAATTGAATTACTCGAATTTATTGCATATTTAAAAGAAAATCCACAGCATAAAATAGAATTGGGTGGGCATACAGATTCAAGAGGAAATAGCACGGATAATTTAATTTTATCAAGTGAAAGAGCTAAATCAGTTTATGGGTTTTTAGTTTCCAACGGAATAGATGCAAATCGTCTTTCATACAAAGGATATGGTTCCTCACAGACTATTATTTCAGATACTGAAATTGAAAAAATGCAATCTGATGAAGAAAAAGAAAAAGCACATCAAAAAAATCGTCGAACAGTTTATAAAATAATCTTATGATATCTATTTTTCGCTTAATACGACTATCAAATCTTTTATTTATTTTTTCTTCAATGATAGGGATCGCCTATTTTATTTTAAAAAATAATTCATTTCAAAAAGTTGATTTTTCAATTTTCGATTATTCACTTCTTATTTTATCAACAGTAATAATAGCTGCAGCAGGAAATATGATAAATGATTATTTTGATATTAAAGCAGATAGAATTAATAAACCAGAGCGAGTAATTGTATCAAAATATTTAAAAAAAAGATGGGTAATTTTAATTCATTGGATTTTAAATAGTATAGCAGTACTTATCTCAATTTACTTATCTTTTAAATACAATAGCTTGCTTTTTGTATTTATTCATCTTGCTTCGATAAATTTACTTTGGTTTTATAGTGTTTATTTAAAAAGAAAAGTAATTGTTGGAAATTTTATCGTTGCGCTTCTTGCATCTTGCATTCCACTTATAGCAGTTTGGTACTTCAGAATTGCTAATGAAAGCACGAATACTTTTTCTTCATATGATTCGGAAAGCTGGTCAACAAATCTCGATTATTCTTTTATTTATTTTATATCTTTTTGTGGATTTCTTCAAATTTTTGCGCTAGAAATTACAAAAGATATTGACGACATGATTGGTGATAAAGTAATGAATATCATTACTATCCCTATGAAATATGGTGTTCAAAAAGCAGCTTGGATTGCAATGATTCTTTTACAAATCCCCTTAATAATTGGCATACTCCTTTACATGACAGCGAAAATAGAAGTCACTAACCTATCTCTTTTATTTTTGATTGGAGCAGGATTAATTAACTTATTTATTTTTATTTATTACGGTTTTATTAAACCAATAAATTTTAAGATAATTAACTTTCTAATTAAAATTAGTATGTTTCTTCCACTTTTGTCTTTTTTATTTAATCACAAATGAAAATAGTATTAGGTTCTGAATCTCCGAGAAGAAGAGAATTACTAAGTTCTATGGGATTTGTATTTAGGGCCCTAAAACCTGAAATTGATGAATCCTTTGATAGTTCCTTGAAATTAGAAAATGTTGCAGAATTTCTTTCTTTTAAAAAATCATATGCGCTCATTCACAAGATAGATCCTGATGAAATTCTCATATGTTCTGATACAATAGTGCTATTAGAAAATGAAATTATTGGAAAGCCAAAAGACAAAAAAGAGGCTAAAAATATTCTGCTTAAACTTTCTGGAAAAACTCATTTTGTAATTACAGGTGTAACAATTCGTAATAAAGAAAAACATAGAACTTTTCAGGATAAAACTGAAGTAACTTTTCATAAATTAAGTGATTCGGAAATTGATTCTTATCTTAAAACAAATGATGCAATGGACAAAGCTGGTGCATATGGAATTCAAGATTGGATTGGTATCATTGGTGTCCAAAAAATAAATGGTTCGTACACAAATGTTATGGGATTACCAACTAGTAAATTACACCTTGCCATCAATAATTTCTTACAATAAAATGCAAGTATTTCTGAGGACTTTGTGTGGTAATTATTTAATAGCTTAATTGATGATAACTCGTTGGGTTGTCATTCCAATACTTGAAGTAATAGTAAGGAAGTAAATTCCTTTTTTAAGCGTTAGATCATTGATTTCATATGATAAACTAGTTATTTGCTTGGAAAGAACCCTTTTCCCATTGATGTCTGTCAAATTCAGAATCCCATCATTAACAATAGTATTAAAACGAACAACAAATGTTCCATTACTTGGATTTGGATAAATAGAAGCATTAAAATTTGAAATATCCGCCAAACTTAAAGAACCATCAACACCATCACAGTTTTCGTCAATACCATTACCTAATATTTCTGTTGCATTTGGATAGACCTGATTATTATTATCGTTACAGTCAGTATTATTTGATACGAAACCTAAAATAGGAATACACGAAAACTGAACTACGTCTGGATTTCCAAATCCATCAGCATCTATATCTTGAAAGTTAGGGGCTGGTAAATCGCAAGGAACTGGTGTAACTGACTCCCAGCTTGATCCTACTCTTATTTCATCTATTTCTACATTTCTTATTCCTGTACCATGACGCAAATAAACTGAAGCAAAAGAATTGAAAATAGAAGTCCCCATAGAACTTTCTATAGTAGGAATAGGTTCAGCACTTCCTGGAACTGGATTCACAAAAAGTGATGCTTGTATTGGAGAAGTTGTATTATTAAGTTTAATAACGACTAACAATGTCGTTCCCGCTGGAAATTCTGTTAACAGATAATTTGGCGTAGGAGAAGGCGTTCCTCCAGTATAATTAAGGATTCCTAATTGAAAAGTATTTGGAGAAAGACCTTTTTTAACATAAACACGACCAGCAAAACTAGTTAAAGAAGTTCCTGCTGCGCCACCAAATCCAATAAAATGAACACCAGTAGTCGATAGCGTATCTGCATTTGTGACATTCATTAAGAACGATAAATATCCTACTCCAGAAATTCCAGAAATTGCTTTGTTTACGTCTTCAGTATTTCCGGCTATAAATATTGCTCTATTTCCAATTGAATTTTGCAAGCCGCTATACGATAAACTGCTTCCTGAATTAGAAGGTGTTGTTAGAACTTGGAATTGACCGGGTACGGCACCACTGTGGGTTGTCCAGCCATTGGCATTTAATTCACCATCAAAGTTAAATGATTCAAATGTTTGAGAAAATGAAATAAAAACACTTAATAGTGAAGCAAAAAATAAGTTAATTTTCATAGTTAAAGATTTCTACAAAAATACAAATCTATTTTAGAGATTTAACAATAAAAAAAGGCGACAAAATTGCCGCCTTTTAAAATTCTATATTATTTCAGAAGTTAAATTAACCTTGAGGAACTTCTGCTTCTCTTTCTGGTCTTGGCAACAAAACTTTTCGAGATAATTTCCATTTCTTCGTTTTTGGATCTTTTCCAATAACTTTAAAATCAAGCATCTCCCCTTCTTTACAAACATCTTCCATTTTAGCTACTTTCTCCCAAGAGAATTCAGAAATATGAATTAAGCCATCTGTACCAGGAAGTATTTCTACGAAGCAACCGAAGTCCTTCACTGATTTAATTTTTCCATGATACGTAGCTCCATCTTCCACTAAAGGAGGAAATGCAATTAAGCGGATTCTTCGAATTGCCTCATTCATATCATCTGCATTGCTAGATAATATTTGAACACGCCCTTCAGTTGTAGGTAATTCCTCAATTGTAATAATTGTTTTGGTCTCTTTTTGAAGTCCCTGAATAATTTTTCCTCCAGGTCCGATAATAGCACCAATCATATCATTTGGAACAACAAACATTTCTACACGTGGAGTTTGAGGTTTCAACTCAGCTCTTGGCGCAGCCATTGTTTCAGTGATTTTTCCTAATATATGAATACGACCAGCTTTTGCTTGCTCTAAGGCCTGAATAAGAACTTCGTATGGTAAACCATCTACTTTAATATCCATTTGGCAAGCAGTAATTCCTTTCGCAGTTCCTGTAACTTTGAAATCCATATCACCTAAATGATCTTCATCCCCTAAGATGTCAGAAAGAATAGCAAATTTACCTTCGTCAGCAACTAAACCCATAGCAATTCCCGAAACAGGCGCTTTGATTTGAATTCCACCATCCATTAATGCTAATGTTCCCGCGCAAACAGTTGCCATAGAAGAAGAACCATTGGATTCTAAAATATCAGAAACAATTCGAATAGTATAAGGATTATCGTCTGGAAGAACTGGCTTTAATGCTCTTAGCGCAAGATTACCATGACCAATTTCTCTTCGAGAAGTTCCACGTAAAGGTTTTGCTTCACCTGTAGAAAATGGAGGGAAATTATAATGTAACATAAAACGCTCAGTTCCTTTAAACGTCGCGCCATCAATTAATTGCTCATCCATTTTACCACCAAGGGTTAAAGTTGTTAATGATTGTGTTTCACCTCTTGTAAATACTGCAGAACCATGAACCATTGGTAAATAATCAACTTCAGCCCATATAGGACGAATTTCGTCAAATTGACGACCATCCAAACGCTTGCGATCATTTAACATTACCCAGCGAACTGCTTTCTTTTTAACTTCAGAAAAATAGGGAGAAATAAATTTCCCGACTTCCGCTAATTCTTCATCAGAATAACTTGCTTTAACTTCCGCTTTGATTTCATCAAACAATTCTGTTCGTTTTGCTTTATTTGCTAAGCCCATTCGAGCTACATCTTTACATTTTTCCATGGCTAATTCAAAAACTCTCGCTTTAACCGCTTCGTCGTGAGATTCATGCGAATATGTGCGCTTAGGTTGAGAACTTGGAATTTCTGAAGCTAAATCCAATTGAAATTGACATTGTTCCTTAATAGCAACGTGTGCGATTTTAAAAACTTCGATTAATTCTTCTTCAGAAATTTCTTGCATTTCTCCCTCCAACATGTTTATGTCTTTCATTGTACCTGCAATAACGATATCTATATCAGAGATAGCCATTTCAGCCATAGTTGGATTTAAAATATATTCACCATCAACACGACCAACACGAACTTCTGACATTGGGCCATTAAATGGGATATCTGAAACAGCAATTGCAGCAGAAGCAGCAAAACCACACAAGGCATCAGGATTATGAATGCCGTCATACGACATCAATTGAATCATTAATTGAACCTCAGCATGATAATCATCTGGAAATAAAGGTCTTAATGCACGATCGACCAAACGCATTACTAAAATCTCCGTTTCAGATGGTCTAGCTTCACGTCTAAAAAATCCTCCAGGAAATCTACCAGCCGCCGAATATTTTTCTCGGTAATCAACTGTTAATGGTAAAAAATCTACTCCTTCTTTCGCATCTTGAGAGGATACAATAGTTGCTAATAGCATTGTATCACCCATTCTAACAACCACAGATCCATCTGCTTGTTTTGCCAATTTGCCTGTCTCCACAGAGATTTCTTTCCCTCCGGTGATGATTGACCTTCTAATTCCTAAATTCATACTTCTTTTATTTATATTATATTATTAAATTCTATCTTCTTTTAAAAAAAAAAGGGGCAGTCGAATTGAATCGAATGTCCCCCCAATCAATAAATTTGTGCTTATAATTAACGACGTAATCCTAATTCTTTAACTAAAGCACGGTATTTTTCTATGTCTTTACTTTTTAAGTAATCCAATAAACTTCTTCTTTTTCCTACTAATAATTGAAGAGATCGTTGCGTTCCAAAATCCTTACGATTTTTCTTCAAGTGCTCTGTCAAATGACTAATACGATACGTGAACAAAGCAACCTGACCTTCTGTAGACCCTGTGTTTGTCTCCGAACCTCCGTGTTTAGCGAAGATTTCTTTTTTAACTTCTGTGTTTAAGTACATGCCAATATTTAGTTAAATAATTATTATGTAGCAATTCAACTCATAGGAATAGCGGATGCAAAGATAGAATTTTTTTGGAAATACACAAAGAGATTACAAAAAAACATGAAAAGAGTTTTTAAAACCAATATAGCTAAAATATTGTCTCGAAATAAATTAGTGAAGCTAAAATAAAACCTACTAAGCTATTTATTATTTGTACTGTTTTCTACTGTTTAACCTTATAAAAAAGATGCATGAGTAAAAAATGTGGCAAACTAATGCAGGATAAAAAAATAAAAAGTGTAGCAATAAATTCATTTAGATTTAAAATAGCAACTGAATTATAAAATAGCATAGCACAGAGAAAAAAAATTGCTGAGAGTGTAAATGGTAAAGCCTTTTTATACAATGTAAAGCCATCCATTTTTAGACCATGCTGTAAATGCCCCCATGCGTTAAGACTATGTTGAAATATAAAATAAAGTCCAAAAGCTAAAATTAAAGGTGTTTTAATTCCCAAAAGCAATAAAAATAGTAATCCAAAGTGTGCATATTTTTTTGAAAGTAGAATTTGAATTAAAATATATAGGAAAGAAATCGCTGCAATCCAGACTGCATAAATTGACTGATCAAAAATACGAAGAGACAGAGGAAAGTTTACATTAAACAATGATATTATTTCTTGCGATTCTGTGTGATGTGTAAAAATGATAAATAGTAAAATACACAAGCCGAAAACAAAGGCTTTAGCGTACAAAAGAAGAGAAGATAAATTTAATCCTTCTTCTTCTAATTCAGATTCTCCAAAGTGAAAAGCAGAAAATAAAATAAAAAATAATAAAGAAACCATTGGGAAAAATTGCCACACTATAAAATAGATTCCCATGATTAAAAGATACTTAAAACAAAATTGTAACAAGGTCTTTTCTTTTCTCGCAATTAGTATGTGATCTAAGGCACCATGCGGAATCCCAACATATAAAAACCCAGGGATTAAAATTAAACCAATAATTAGCGGACTTAAAAGTGTGAAATAATCAAAAACCCAATAAATAACAACAGCTAAAAATCCGACGATATAACGTAGATAATTATACTTTTTTAAAAAAATATAAACTGCTTTTAGAAATGGAAGAATAGGTAAAGATGAAAAGATTTTTAATTCTTGAAGAAGTGTTGTTTTCTCGTCAAGAAAACGTAATACGGTATTAATTTCTACACCTTTTAATAAATCTTGAAAAATTATTTTTCCATTTTGCGGCTTATTTTTTAGAATATGCAAAAGTAAAGAGTCATAAAAAGCAAAACGACCTGTTGGTACTTTTGCGTGTTCAACTTTGAGCTCTTTTGGGGTTTTTAAATTACTTATGGAATTAACCAATTCAGAAGCATGATGATACATGTTTTTAAAGGCATAACCAGTACTTGGCTTTACTTTATAATTTCTAGCACCTAATAAAACAACATCCTTCAGCGTATCATTGATAATTTTAGCATTGCTCATTGGAATACATCCAATTTCAATTGCCTGCTTTTTGAATTCACCGAAGTGTTTATGTATGTAATCTTGTAGTTGTTTTTCTGCTGCAGTTTCACATAATATTTCAGAACCAAAGCGAGTTAGCTCTACGAGTGCAGTTGTTGGTGAAAAAGGAAGTACATACATGAATTGCGTGGATCCTTTTTGCTCCACGTCAAAATCCATTAAACGACAAGTATCAGGGTTTTCGATCAATCGACTGGTTTCAATTTCCCAGCCTACAAAACTTTGAAAAATATGCGTTTCTCCCGCTTTTGTCTTTTCGTAGATGGGTGTTCGTGAATCGAATACTTTATTTCCACGTATTATTTCTCCTTTTGCTACTATATAAGCCCCATTTTCATCACTTGAAACCTTATCTACAGGGGAAATTAATCGGTCCCAATTATACGATTTTTCAAGTTGTAGCAATTCATTGTATAAATCGATACTGGATATATGATGGTAAGTGAGAGGTGCTAATGGAGTATTTCCAGCATTCTGAATAAGGACATTTGACCAAGAGTGCTTAATTAAATGTTTTAAGTCCTGTACAATATCTTCATCTTTATTAGCCCAAAAACAAAATGTTTTATCATTTTTATTTTTTCTTTCAGGATCTACAATAAGAATATTAAGTTTACCGAGTAAGTTTTTATTATGTAATTGCAGTATTAGTAATGAAGCCGCCGCCCCATATCCTGCAAAAATATAGTCATATGTCTTTAAAGGTTTTAAGAATGGAACTGCTACTGAAATAGACATCAAGGTAAAGCTAAGGATTATGTTTTTTTATTAAGTAAAGACAAAAAAAAAGTGGAAATTCAGTTGAATTCCCACTCTTTTAAATAAGATAAAAAACTGTTTTTAAGCTTCTTTAGTGGAAGCTACAGCAAGAGAATAAACAACAAGACCAAAACCTATCTTGTTAATTGCGTCTCCAATGTTGTAAACTACATTCATGTCAATACCATTTGCCATGAAAGAATACCATTGAGTGTGATCACCTGTTCCAGCAGTTCCTAGCATATATCCTATCGGATAGATAGCCCAACCGATTAATACAAATTTACACAGCATATTGTGAGCACTTAATACACTTCCACCAGCCTTTGTTGCAAGAGCTTTCGCTTCTCCAAACATAATTAGGTACACAATGTAAAAATATGCAAGACCAGAAACTAATCCCCATATTTGTGCGTTATACGGATCAACTGCTTCGCCAAAATAACCAGTAACAAGCATTACTGCTGATGCACCAATTAACGTCCACATTAGTTTTTTAGTAGCACCTGCAACTTTGAGTATCAGGTAAAACTCAACACACATTAATGGTACTGTCAAAACCCAATCTACATATCTAAAAAATGTAGGAGAAGCCAATTTAAGTTTAGCTGCATCTGTAAGCAGTTTTCCATCCTCATAAGCATTTATGGACCAATACTCACGCATGTAGTAATAGTGCACCGCTGCTATGAACGTGATAAGGCCTGAAATGAGAATAGAAGTTTTCCATTTTCGATCAAACGAGTTCATAGAAAAGAAAAAGAAAACCGAGGCTGCCATCATAGCCATGCACCCCACAAAGAAAGTAAAACCTACGTAGTCATTAGTTGCCATTTTACCCATTAATAATAAATTACTCATAATTTTAAATTTAATTTTTTCCTACTCTCTTAAAATGGCTTTTCGGAATCCGCCGTTACAAATTTATAATCGTTTTTATTAAAAACAAATATTTTATAAAAAAGTTTAAACACATAAATGTTAACTTGTGGTTAATAGTACAATAACATGCTTTATCTGACTGTAAAAAATGTTAAAAAAAATTATTGTTTCAAAGATTCATTAGAAATTTCCCTTTCGAATTTATTGTGGATAACCAGAATTAAGAGTCCAAAGGTAATTGCGCTAATAATTAATAAATTATTTAAGCCTCCACTAATGGAAAATGATATTCTAATTAATATAGTAGAAATAATAAATCCTGAATTACGAATTACTTTGTGAAATTCGTCTGTTATAAAGAAAGAGAAGAGAAGCAAAAGAACATCAGCAACAATTAAAATAGTAAAGAATTGCTCAAAAAAGATATTGTTGATATTCGAAAAAGAGTTAAATAAATTTTCATTAGGAAAAAAAATATTTAAAGCCCAATTAGAAACAGAGTAGATAGCTAATACTAAAAATACAGGGACTAAAAAAGTTGCTATTTGATTTTTGATTTTAATAAACGAAGAAATTGCACCAACATGATTTTCATCTTGTTTAGCAGGAGCAAATCGAATTTTACTCTGGACATAAAAAAGGTAAATCAAAAAAAACAAGAGTATTGAAGTGGCTAAATCGTAGGTGAATTGTAAATCCTGCTTATTACTAAACCAATCTGAAGTAAGCTTTAAATTTGAAAGATCTTTAAACAAGCGTCTTATTACAATTAGAGTAATAATTTCATACTGCTTACTTATGTATGTAGTAAATGATTTAGGGAGATAATATATTAAAAGATATACTTCATACAATAGTATAAAAGAAAATGGTGTATAAATCGCAACGATTGGATTATTCAAAAGATCTGAGGAATCCACTTTAATAATTCCAAAATCAACTAAAAAAATAATTGCAAGATGTAATGCAAAGCTTGCAATAGCTATATTTAAGATTATTCTTTCACTCTTAATTTTTGTTTTTTCAGAAAGAAATTTTTTATTAAGTCTATTAAAGTAATTCAATATAAACATTAGTTAAGTTTAAATTAATAACAATGCTACTAAAAAAAAGTTCTAAAAATTTATTTTTCAACAACTTGCATTTTTATTAGCATTGGAATACTTGAAGTGAAAGCAAAAAAAAACCTCCCGAAGGAGGTTGTAATAAAAAACAAGTGAACTATCTCTTAATTTTCAGATTTATTTCGAATTGCTAAAGGAATAGCAAATTTTGGTAAAAATGAGATTAATGCCATAACTAATTTCAATGCAAAATTGTAAATTTCTCTGTAAATGTAATAAGCTATTAAAATTAGAACTGATCCAACAATACCTACCAATGCTAATTGAATACCACCAGAAAAATTGTCATAATCACCATAAATTGTATTTGGTAGCATATTCGCAATCATATCAACCCCAGGAACAGTTGTTAAAACTTGACCATACGATAAAAGTGGAGCATATGCAAGAGATCCTACCAAAGTCGCAACTAGTTGCAATAAACCAATATACATTACAAATGTGAAAGACAATTCACCAATTAAAGTAATTAAGCGAGGAATCATGGTGACAAAAACAAAGTGCAGCAAACCTTTGTATTCTTGATCATTTAATTGCTCAGCTCTTTTTTTGGTTACGCTATAAAGAAACCACGCCGTAACAATACTAAGAACTAAACCAACTACTAAACCAACTGCAGCGCCAGCTTTCTTTCCACCAGTGATAAATTCGTTATCAAAAGCCTGCTTAATAAAGCCGCTATCTCCAAATAATTCCATGAAACTTATCGCTAGCCCTCCCAGTAACATCGCGAAGGCTGCAAGGCGCCAAAAAGTAGTTAAATACCACTTGAATACTTTTCCATCATCAACTCCAGTAAGGAATGGCAAAACACGATTATTGTAATTGCTATCAGCAATTCCAATAGTAATAAACGGTAAATTTTTTTCCATAATAAAATAATTTAAAAAGTTAGTACGATTAAATATAGGCACTTAGGTAGATATAATAAGTTTTAATTCAGATAGTTATAAACAATTAAATTGTTGAAATCTCAAATTTTAGATTAAAACTATACTATAATAATTAGAACTAAAGTTAATTAATTCACCATAAAAATGGAATTAACAAGCATTAACTTTCCATTCTCCCAAAATCCTCGAAATAATGGATTTTCTAGAAAATAAATTACTGTTCCAGAACCAATAGAATGGACACCTGCAATTAAAGCTTCTGTTTGTTTTTTTGCAACATTAGAGCCTACAAATCCACTTACTGGAATTGCACTTTTTTTAAGTTTAAATACGCTACCCTCTTTAAGTTCATAAGCATTTGAATTCATTCTTAGCGTAAAATAGTCAGTATACCCAAAACTAAGTGGATGAGAAAAATCTAAATCACAGGCATAAATTGCGCCATTTACAATACTACTTAACTGCTGACGCTCAACATCTCCGTAAGGTATTTCCTTCTCTGAACTAGCTGAATCTTTATCTTTTACTTTTAGTCCAAAAACTTCATTTCCTGCAAAACTTTCTGCCGCTGATCCAATGACAATTAAATTCCCGCCTTTTTCAATCCAATCTAAGACCGCTTTATTATCTGAAAATTGATATTGACCTTCTGGTACAATTAAGGTGCTTAAGCTCGGCAAAGCGCTTTCCAAATCTTCAATTAAAAGCATGTGAACAGGATATTTTAATTCTTGTTCGAAAAAATACCAAAGTTCTCCAGAACTTAAAGAAGAAGTCTTTTCGCCAGTTAAAACACCTATTGATTTCTTTGTAATATGCTTTACACTGCTTGCACCAAAATCATTTCCTTCATCTACGAACCCAGACTTAAGTGCTGTTAAAGAGATTTCTAATTGATTAGAAAGAGTAATAATTGTTTCATCGAATATTTTTGCTTTATTTTCTCCACGCAATAAAATTAAAGTTCCTGGAGCATACTTTTTTCCTTCAATAATAAATTGTTTCTCTGTGAAATAAACCTTGATCCCTTTTTGCTGTAAAGCAGCTAAAAATCGACTTGACTTCATAGAATTCCATTCACACACATAAGCATAGCATTCAGGATTAGGATTATTTTTATCATGTGAAATAACAGCAGTACTATTTCCTTCAAGCAGAACTTCACTCGCCCAAGCATCTAAACCAAAAGCATAAGGTAAAGACCATGCTGTTATGTCATATGTCAATGAATCTGTTAATTTAGTCTGAGGTTCAAAGAGCACAGAGACAAGCGTTCCTTTAATTTGGTTTGTGGAAATAATTAAATCATTTTGACTACTTGTTATGGACTCTATGTTACCAGTTTTAAAATTATAGCCCTTAAACTTTGTAGGTTTAGAAAAGCTAACTTTTATTTCATTTTTTTTCATCAATTCCAACAAAGGCTGTAATTTATTTTGTGGACCTGAAATCACATAGGATTTATATTTATAATTTTTATTCGCACAAAAAGATTGGTATTCTTTGATTAGCTTATCGTTATTTTTTGAACTCATCTCAACTGTGGATAATCCTGTTGTAACGTGATGATCTACTCTATTTTGCAAAGTTAGAGTATCTCCTACTTGCGTAATTACAGCTAAGCCTGCTCTTCCACTCCCACCCTGCTCAAATGTCATTCCAATTGATCCGCTGTAAGTTGGATAAGTGTCTCCATAACTTGGATAAAGCAAGTCAAATATTTCTTTGGAAAAATACATCCATCCTTCTTTGTCAAAATAAGAAGCGTTATTTTTTCCAATATCCTTTTGAAACCTTCTTTGCCAATCAGTTATAACCTCGTGATAAGGTTCTGCTGCTGGAGGAAAATAATAAGGTTCATTTATCCCCTGTTCATGAAAATCTACATGAACATGCGGTAACCATTGATTATAGCGCTTCATACGTTGTTGGGATTCTATTTGTGTCATCCATGCCCAATCTCTATTTAAATCAAAGAAATAATGATTTGACCTTCCTCCTGGCCATGTTTCATTGTGTTCAGCACTAAAACGTTTTATATCAGGCGGAAAATTACCCTTTTGGTAGTAAAAATTAACATAGCGATCGCGTCCATCTGGATTTAAACAGGGGTCGATTATTACAATTGTATTTTTTAAATACTCCTTATTTTTTGTTACTAATAAATAGGCAGTTTGCATCGCCGCTTCAGTTCCTGAACTTTCATTTCCATGAACATTATAACTTAGCCAAACAATTGATACTTTTTCAGAAACATCGTTGTTTAAATGCGCTAAACGAATAGCCTCAAGTCTGTTAATATTTTCTTCAGAACCAATAAATACCAATAGCAAATCACGTTTTTCATATGTTTCACCATATTTTTCAACTTTGATATTTTGAGGAAATGCTGCTTGCAAAGCTGAAAAATAGTCTACTACACGATAGTGCCTTGTAAATTGCTGACCAATAGAATATCCTAAAAAAGTTTTAGGAGTAAAATTAGTTTGCGAAAATAGAAGTTGTGATTGAGCAATAAAAAAAAGTATAAGTAAAGAATTTCTCATTTTTTGTTTTGTAAATTTACCATCCGAAATTACTCAAAATAGTTAGCTAAAAAAAATTACTTTTGAATTCACAAATTTACACTTCATGATAAATTACAATCCTAAAAGTTGGCTCAGTCTAATTTTTTCTCTAAATAAAAGTGATACAATTCGAATTCTTTGGAAGCAATTAATTTTTATTTCAATTCTTGCGACTATAATTATTTCGTTATTGCACTTACTTACTAAAACACATCAAGATTTATTAAGCAGCTACACCAAGGAATTAACGGCTATCTATTCTTTAATCGGATTTGTAATGTCATTACTACTACTTTTTCGAACAAATGGAGCCTACGATAGATGGTGGGAAGGAAGAAAGCTTTGGGGTGCTATCGTTAATGATTGTCGAAGCGCCTTCTTAAAAATTTCATGCAGAATAAGCAGCGAAGAAGATAAAAAGGAATTAGCTGAATTATTTCGTCTTTATATTCACAATGCAAAGAATAACTTAAGAGCTAACAAGAAGAATTTAGTATTTGAAAAGTACGAAGATTCAAGCAAAGACAACAGTCCAGTTCAAGTAATGAAATTAATTTACACTAAATTAAAGGAATTAGAAAAAAAGGGGGATTTAAACCAAGGAGATCTGATTCAAATAGATGTCAATTTAAACGGATTAATAGCATCGTTGGGAGGTTGTCAACGAATTAAAAACACACCAATTCCCTATTCCTATAGCTTGTTTATTAAGAAATTTATTTTTTTGTATGTGATTACGCTTCCAATTGTTTTCTATCATTTTGACTATTGGGCTGTTCTTATTACCACCTTTGTTTTTTATGCATTAGTTAGTATGGAAGTCCTAGCAGAAGAAATTGAAGATCCTTTTGGATATGATGACAACGACCTTCCAATAGACCAAATATGTGAGATAATTGAAAAAGACATTAAAAACATTATAGAAAATTAGATAATAGAAATTTAAAAGACAATAAGGCTCTTTATAAAACTTAGTGTTTCGTATTATAATTTATCTAGAAAATACACTATTCGTTTCCGATATGCACTATTGCATCACCTTTGTACACTACTGGTGATTCATTAACGCAAATAATATAACCCGATAAATTAGCAATAACTTTTCGTTCTGCTTTTCCAAAAGGATCAGTCACATGTCCAATCAATTGCCCTTTCTGTACATGTACTCCATTATTAATGAAAATATGGAACATCCCTGAAATAGGAGACCTTAACCACTTAGACTTGGAAAGTAAAATAGGCGTTCGATCTTTTGAAATATCGTATTTATAATTTCGCATACCAAGAGAAGAAATAATATTTTTGGCTCCATTTAATCCTTCTTCAATAATATTTTCTTGAATATCATTGGACTTTCCTCCTTCAAATAGAAGAATTTTATTCTGCTTTTTTGAAACTGACTCGCGTAAGGTTTTTGCAATTAAATTAGAGTGCAGAATGAAAGGTGGATTAAAAACCTTTGCTAATTCTTTACTTGTCTCATCAGAAAAAACACAGCGAATTTGTGGGAAATTATTTCGTTGACTTGCACCCGTATGAAAATCGATAATATAATCGCAATGTGGAGCAATTTCTTTCATAAAATGATAAGAAAACTGAGCAGCTAAAGACCCCTTAGAAGAGCCAGGAAAACTTCGATTTAAGTCGCGACCATCCGGTAATTCACGCCTAACATTTAGAAAACCAAAAATATTAAAAACTGGCAGGCAAATAATTGTTCCTTTTGTAGGAATATTTAATTTTTTATAAATAAATCTTCGTACAATTTCAATCCCATTAATCTCATCTCCATGAATTCCCGCCATTAATAAGACAGTAGGTCCATCTTCTTTTGCTCTATTTACAATAACAGGAACAAGGATTGGAGTTCGTGTGTGTAATTTTGCAACATCTAAATTCAGCTGATACGATTTTCCAGGTCTAATTTCCTCACCAAGAATAATTAATGGAGCTGTTTTCTTTTTAGCGATTGACATTTCTCTCAATGTATTGAATTATTTTGGATGCAATATCTGTTTTAGTTGTTTTCTCGATTCCCTGTAAACCCGGAGAAGAATTTACTTCCAATACTAAAGGTCCACGAGCAGATTGAAGAAGATCAACACCTGCAATTCCTAAACCAACAGCTTTAGCCGCTAGAACGGCTGTATATTTTTCCTCGGTTGAAAGCTCAATTATTGACGAAGTTCCTCCTCTGTGTAGATTTGATCGAAACTCCCCAGGTTTTCCTTGTCTTCGCATTGCTCCTACAACTTCTCCGTCAACAACAAAAGCACGAATATCAGCGCCCTTTGCTTCACGAATAAATTCTTGAACGATTACACGCGCTTTTAAGCCATTAAATGCTTCTAAAACTGATTGAGCAGCGTTCATATTTTCAGCTAAAACAACACCTAAACCTTGTGTTCCTTCCAATAATTTTAATACAACAGGCGCTCCACCTGCTGAATCCACAACATGTTTAACATCTTTAGAATAATTTGTAAAAACTGTTTTTGGAAGACCAATTCCTTCTTTAGATAAAACTTGAAGACAGCGCAGTTTATCCCTAGAATGGATAATACCACGAGAATTAACGGCAGTAAAGACATTCATCATTTCAAATTGTCGAACGACAGCAGTACCAAAAAAAGTAACTGAAGCTCCAATTCTTGGAATTACAGCATCATATCCAGTTAAATATTTATTATCATAATACAATGCTGGCCCTTTCTGTTCAATTTCAATATTGCACTTTAAATGATCAATAACATGTGCAACATGACCAAGACCTTCAGCAGCCTCAACCAATCGTTTTGTTGAATATAAATTTGGATTTCTAGATAAAATTGCAATTTTCATTTTATTTTTTTTGGATATGTATATTTTTTGCTTGTTTCAACGATGAAATGCTTGTTTAACAATTTTCTTCCAATTAAAATTGGGAATCGCATTCCATTTCTTTCTGTTAGAGAAAATTCAGTTTGAATTAAAAGTCCAGCAATAAAAATCTGGCCAAAAATAAAATAGCGACTTTGAACCACTCCTGTAGAACTTTTCACTTTTCGAATACGAAAATCTTCAAAAAATAAGTGTTCAGGGTTAAATCCCGAATGCTTATCATCTAAAAAAACAACTTCTAAGCGACCATTATTTTCTTTGCAATAAGAAACATGAATACTAGAAGTATAAGCGCCAGTATCTATTTTAACTTGAACATTTTCCAAACCAAAATCTGGCAATCGAGCAATTTCTCTTCTTCCAATAAGAATTTTTTCTTTTTTCTCAAGCATTTAACAAAGTTAAAGTATAAATCATAAAATACTACAAAGACAGCTATTTTTCAAAATAATAGATACTCTTAATCGTTAGATTAATAACTTTGCCCCAATGAACTATTTCCACTTGCTTTTCTTTTGTTCCTTAAGTGCTTATTCAATAGCCCAAGGAATTCGCTTGGAAGGAAAATGTGTGGGTAAAAACAATGTCCCGCTTGAAAATGTATTGGTTAAAACGAAAGAAACTATAGTTCAATCGACATTTACAGATTCACTGGGTTACTATTTCTTTTCAATAAATAATTTAGATACATTGGATTTAGTTTATTCAATTGGAGAATTTAAAGAAGCGCGAAGAATCCTTTTAAAATTAGAAAAAACAGTCCAAATAGAAACCATTTACTTTCCAATTCTTCAACAAGTTGGTGTTTCAATCATCAAAACAAAACAAAACCCATTTGAAATTGAAAAAATGCCAACGATTGATGCGCAGAAGATAACTGGAAGTGTGGAAAGAACTTTGGCACTAACAACTGCTGCAACATCAAATAACGAGCTAACTACAAATTATAATGTTCGTGGAGGTAATTATGATGAAAATTTAGTTTATGTTAATGGATTTCAAGTATTTCGTCCATTTCTAACAAGAAGTGGACAGCAAGAAGGTATGAGTTTTATTCATTCAGCTTTGGTTGAAGATGTTCGTTTTTCAGCTGGTGGATTTGACGCACAATATGGTGATCGCTTAAGTTCAGTTTTAGACATTACCTACAAAAAACCACAAAAATTTAAAACTTCCGGATTGCTATCCTTATTAGGAGTCGAATCACACCTTGAACAGGAAGTAAATCATCGGTTTAATTATCTCGTTGGCGTACGCTATCGTTCAAATGGTTATTTTTTAAATTCTTTACCTACAAAAGGTGCCTATAATCCTGTCTTTATGGATGCACAATTTCTTTGTAACTATAAAATTACAGAAAACTTGACTTTTTCATTACTTGGTCATTATTCCTCCAATAATTTTCGATTTACTCCCCAAACTTCAGAAACAGATTTTGGAACAGCAAATGAAGCCTATTCATTTAGAATTTATTTTGATGGGCAAGAACAAACTAGGTTCCAAACAATGATGGCAGGAGCTGCTCTAAAATGGCAGGCAAGTCCAAAGACAAAACTAGATTTTTATACTTCTATTTTTAATTCCGACGAAAGAGAATATTTTGATATCCAAGGTCAATATTACATCAACCTCTTAGAAACCGATCCATCTCAAGAAGCGTATGGAGATTCAATCGCAGTTTTGGGAATTGGCACTTTTTTAAACCATGCGAGAAATAGATTAAATGCAACTATTTTGAGTGTTTACCATTCTGGAGAACATAAATTTTTCTCAGGATTCAAAAACAATGAGCGCAGTAAATATGTCAGTAAAATACTGAAATGGGGAACACAATTTCAAAAAGATGTTTTTAATGACGTTTTAAGTGAATGGAAAATGGTAGATTCTGCAGGTTATAGCTTACCACAATTAAATTCATCAGAAGTTGAATTATTTGAGACTATAAAAGGAAAATTACAACTGCAAACATACAGAATTACGGGATTTATGCAACTTAATTCAACTTGGTCAAAAATAACGAATAATAAACTTGTTGAAATTAGTAAAAAGGTAAAAGTCAATGGTTCGAAACAAGAACAAATATTTACAGAAATAATAAGTGAGGCTTCAAGTAAGTTTGCTTTAGCACTTGGAATTAGATCAGGATATACAAGTATCAATCAAGAATTATTTTTTACGCCAAGAATTTCTTGTACTTTTTTTCCAAATACATACATGGTAAAAGACAATAAAATTGCAAGAAGAAATATAAGTTATCGTTTTGCCACAGGGCTTTATTATCAACCCCCATTTTACAGAGAATTTAGAACTTTTGATGGAAACTTAAACTTGAATGTTAAATCCCAAAAATCATTGCATTTTGTTGCAGGAACAGATATTTACTTCAACATGTGGGGAAGAGAAGTCCCATTTAAATTAACTTCTGAGATTTTTTATAAATATCTCTGGGATGTTAATCCGTATGAAATTGATAATGTGCGAACCCGCTATTTTGCTGAAAATAATGCTGTTGCTTACGCTTATGGAATAGACGCTAATATTCATGGAGAATTTGTGGAAGGGATAGAAACTTTTTTTAAACTTGGACTTCTTTCAACCAAGGAGGATATAAAAAATGATTCATACAAAGAATATTATAATGCAGCAGGGGAAAGAATTATTTTTGGTTACAGCGAAGATCAAGAAATTATTGATAGTGCAACAATTTATCCAGGTTATGTTCCAAGACCAACAGACCAGTTTTTCACATTTGGCGCTTTAGTCCAAGATCAAATGCCAGGTCTTGAAAATTTTACAGTTCAAATGGGAATGCAATTTGGCTCTCGACTTCCTTATGGTCCGCCTGATCATTCGCGTTACAAAGATACTTTGAGAATGAAATCCTATTTCAGAGTAGACCTTGGGATGTCTTATGCTTTAATTTCAAAAAAACAGAAAAAACAAAATTTCTGGAACAAGAATTTTTCTGAAGCAGAAATATCATTTGAAGTTTTTAACCTTTTGGGAATAAACAATGTTCTCTCTAAACAATGGATTCAAGACGTGGAAGGAAAATATTATTCAATTCCAAATTATTTGACTTCTAGAAGATATAATTTAAAATTTATCGTCCGACTCTAAGCAACAGGTGCAAATAGAAATTTATTCGGAGAAACTAAATTTGTTTTTACAGCATACATTACAATTCCTGCAGTGTTCTTAACACCTAATTTTGCCATAATATTTTTTCGGTGCGTATTAATAGTATGCTTACTTAAAAATAACTGAATAGCAATTTGTTCGTTCGTTAAGCCTTCAGCAATCAATATTATAATTTCATTTTCCCTTTCTGAAACAACAACCGCTTCACATGAAAAAGATTCAAAATCTAAGTCATTTACATCAATATTTGCGCGCTGAATACTTTCTAAAATCTGACCACAAAAAAATTTGTTGCCATTTCCGGTTTCTTTCACTGCCATTAAAATCTCATTAACATCGCAGTCTTTTTTTATATAGCTACTTATTCCAGAACGGAGAGCGTCTACAAGCGTTTGAGGACTTTGTTCTGCAGTAATCGCGACAAAACGAATACGCTTATTTATACTTAAAACCTTTGGAATAATATCGATATTAAAACCACTTGAGGTGTAATCTATCAAGACCAATGAAGTATCAAATGATTTAACTTGCGCAAGTAGTTCTTCACCACTATGAGCTTCACTAACAATTGTAATGGCTCGTTCAGTGGATAAAATTGCGCGTAAACCAATTCGAATTAAATCATTACTATCTGCAAGAATTAAATTCATCTTATTTAGAATAGTTTTAAACAAGGCAAATATACTACTGAAATTCGACCTAAGCAAGATAATAGAAAAAAAGGTGCATCCTAAATAAGAGCAACAAATCTGTATATTTGCAAAAAAGTAATTGGTGAGATGAAGACAATAATTGGAACAACTATTCAAGAGGCCATTCACTTATTAAAATCTGGAGAATTAGTAGCTATTCCTACAGAAACTGTCTATGGACTTGCAGCAAACGGATGCAATACAGCAGCTGTCAAGAAAATTTATGAAGCAAAAAATCGACCAAATTCAAATCCCCTCATTCTTCATTTTGCAAGTAGTGAGAAAATTAATCCTTATGTTCTTGATTTCCCACAAGAGCTCTTAAATTTAGCCAATAAATTTTGGCCAGGCCCCTTAACAATTCTTTTGAAAAAAAGTGAACTTGTGCCTAATGAAATAACAGCAAATCAAGAATTAGTTGCAGTTCGTGTTCCAAATCACCCCTTGTTAAATGCTATTCTGAGTGAATTAGATTTTCCACTTGCTGCACCTAGCGCAAACCTATACGGAATGGTAAGTCCAACAAAAGCTGAGCATGTTATGCAAGATCTCAATGGTAAGATTCCGTATATTTTAGATGGTGGTTCCTGTGAAAATGGATTGGAATCAACAATTATTGGCCTTTATGAAATGAAAGTTATTGTTTATCGCTTAGGAAGCATTTCTCTTGAGGACTTAACAGCAGAACTTTCTTATACTCCAGAATTAAAAAATACGAGTGAAAAACAAGTTATAACAAGCGGAATGGTAGAACATCACTATGCGCCTAAGACTCCGTTTTTTTTCTTTGATGAAACTATTATTGATTATTCAGAGAAAAATAATGGCTTCATATTTTTTAAAGATCAATATTCAATTATAGAAGATAGTAATAAGATAATTTTAAGTAAATCCGGAGATTTAAAGGAAGCTGCAGCTAATTTATACGACGCTATTATAGAAATGGATAAGCGAGAATTTACGGCTCTATTTATTGAAAGATTACCTGACTTCGGACTTGGAAAAACGATGAACGACAGACTAAATCGATCTACGCTAAAATTTAGAGTATAGAAAAAATCAACATCTAAAAAATGCTAAACAAATTAGTAACTTTGTCAAAAAAGAAAAAGCATTATATTCTAAATAACAAATAAAAGGAAAAATAAAATTGCTATTCTAGCAACTTTCCCCTAATAATTTTTTGTATCATCTTTTCTTCCTTTAAACCATAAAAAAAACCCAGTAAAACGAATGCTATAATGGGTTTTTACTCGTTGGCCAAAGGTCTGAATTTTCGAACTTTTTGAGGGAGGTTGTGGAGAGGATTACTAGGTACTAGATTCAATTGATAATGCAAGTTTTTTAGGATAAAGAATTACCTTTACAAAATTATTATCTTCAAAAAAATAAATATGAAAATTTCAAAAAGCAAATGGATCTGTTTCTCCATACTGGCTAAATCTCTTTTAATTAGTTCTTTTCTGTTTATTTATACAATTATTACTTTTTCATCTGTTTCAGCTCAACAAAGGCTTCTTTCTATGAAAAAATACGATTATTTTTTACCAAATATTGGAGATTCAAGTGTATTCATCTATGGAAATAACCCCGGAACTTTATCCTCAAATGAACCAGTTTTTGAATTTGATGGAACTTTTTTCAATTGGTTTTACATAAAACCATTAATTAAATGTGATACAGAATATAGATTTGGAGGTTCATCATCTACACCATTCGATACAATAAATTATCAGTTAACCGCTGGCTTAGTTACATCCAACCAAAGCACTTTGAATCCTACGAGAAATTTATACGCCTACAATACAAACAACAACCTTGTTAGTAGCGAAAAACAAGTGCTGTACAGTTTTAGTACCAATTGGCAAACAGAATCTAAAGAAGAATATGAATATTATTCAAATGGTCTCAAAAGTGTTACACGAAAATATTTTAGTGACCAAATCTTACTGATATCTATCGATTCTATGTTCTACAATAATAACAATAAGTTGATAAAATTTAAAAAAACCGAATTTAATATATCCACCGGACAACCGACTAGTATTTTTGAATCAATTATCAGTTACAATGGAAATGAGGTAAGTAATGTGAAAACCTTTTTTGGTAACAGTTTTACTTTTTTCAACTTGCAATTAAATTGGGATATAGATTATAACTATGTAGCAGGAAAGGTCAATCAAATAACAGGAACAGGTATAGGTGGAGAAATGGTATTGATTGAATATACCTATGATAATTTGAATCAAAAAATTCGTTCTGTGATAGGTTATAAAAATGGTGCATTAGATAGAAAGGAAGAATATGAATATGACAACAATGGATTTATTACTAAAGAAAAGCTTCAAACAAGTTCTTCACCCGGTGTTTTATATGTAACTAATGAAAACAAATTCTACTATGAACAAAGCACTACATCAACAGGTATTTATGAAAATTCAAATTTATTTTTTTCTGTATTTCCAAATCCGGCATCTGACCAAATTACTATAGAGACCAATGAATATTTAATGGGTAATGAATTCGCTATTTATAATTCGATTGGAAAATCTGTTCGTAAAGGTTCGATTACAACTAAAGAAACTATTGTAAATTTAAATGACTTAGCGACCGGAATTTATATATTAAGCATAAATAATCAAATATATAAAGTAATTAAGCAATAAAGCCTGCAGTTAACAGCACCTGAAAGAAATTTGCGCTTCAGTGCTCCGCAGATAGTTTAGTGGTAGTAAAAAGTGCTCGGCATAAACATAAGTGGTAAAAAAAATCACCAACTTAGCCAGACCCCAAATCATTAAACAAAAGAAATTAAAACCGAAGAGGACTAATCTATATATCTAAAAATAAATGTAAATTTAGAAAAATGAAAAAAGTATGCCCCTACCCCATTTTCTTCTTATAAAAACACTAGAAAAACCCATTTTATTCCGCATCCCAACGATTTTGTTTCTTTTATTCTGCCTTACTCAGGCTTATGGGCAAAAAACCAAGTTAAATTACAACGCAATTTGTTTTTATTATAACTGGTATGGATCCGTAAAAGTTGATGGAAGCCCGTGGCATTGGGAACATCCGATTATGCCTCAAAACGATAAAGATACCACAAGCGGATTTTATCCCGGAAACGGAAATATAGGCGCAAATTATTATCCTGAAGCTGGAGAATATAGTAGCGCAGATTCCGCAGTGATTGAAAAGCATATGCAACAAATTGCTTCTGCAGGAATTGGTGTTATTGCAGTTACTTGGTTAGGGCAAGATGATTACACCTATAAAAGTGTTCCCTTGATTCTAAATGCCGCAAACCGATTCCGCATTAAAGTTTGTTTTCAGATAGAACCATGTGTTCGCAAATCAGCCCTTGCCACTAGAAATGCGGTGGAATTTTTAATTACACAGTTTGGCAAACATCCTGCATTTTTTAAAAATTTGGAAACAAATAAGCCCCTGTTTTTTGTCTACGATTCATATGTAATTGCAGCAAGCGATTGGAAGGAGGTTTTTGGAATTAATGGTAAAAACACCATCCGAAATACTGTTTTTGATGCAGATATGATTGGACTTTGGGTTACTAAGGATGAACAGAAGTTTTTTCTGGAATCAGGTTTTGATGGCTTTTACACCTACTTTGCTGCCTCAAACTTTACGTTTGGTTCATCACCAGCTAATTGGCCTCAACTAAAAAAATGGGCAGATGAAAATGCTAAAATTTTTATTCCTTCTGTTGGCCCAGGATACATTGATGATAGAGTAAGACCTTGGAATGCAAAAAACACAAAAAGTAGAGAGAACGGCGCTTACTACGATCGTATGTTTCAAGCTGCATTAGATAGTAAAGCAAACTGGATTGGTATCACTTCGTTTAATGAATGGCACGAGGGAACACAAATTGAACCTGCTAAGCCATTTATGCATGAGAATTTTAAATACGAAGATTACCAAACGCAGAATCCTGACTTTTACTTATTGAAAACAAAGTTTTGGCTTAGAAAATTTAAGAAGGTTTAAGAAGGATTTACTGTTTTTTTTTGCTTGAATCGTTGCTCCTCCATGTTTTGTAACTCTTGGTCTTGTCGATATTTTCAACGAACTTACTGAAATACTGTTCAAAGATGCTTTTTCTGCCCACAAAAATGCTTCCCCTGAAATAGAGCCATCTTATTATTTTCAACGAGAGGTGAGCCCTCATTATTTTATTACTAATTTTAAGGTTCATTCCTAAACATAAAATAATGATACTAGCTCGACGGTTTATCATCACGCTAACGACACTTTTTTTCAATCTTATTTTGGTTAACAGCTTATCTATTAGTTATTCGCAAACCAATTCAGTCTTTACTTCAGTGGTTGCAGAACAAGTTGTAAAGGGGAATTATAATCCTTCTTCTTATTCCTCGCAAAATACTGTATCAAACCACGATCAGATCATTTCTTTTATCCAAAATAATGTCAATGCTGATTCTCTAAAATCTACCATTTTCAAACTAGCAACGTTTCAAAATCGCAATACGGCCTCCGATACAGTGTCATCAACTTTTGGGATTGGTGCAGCAAGACGTTGGGCATTCAATCAGTTTCAAAATATAAGTTTAGCGGCTGAAAATCGGCTTCTCCCCTCTTATTTTCAATTTGACATGGCTATTTGTGGTATTATGCAACATCGAAATGTACTTGCTGTGCTGCCAGGTACAGATACTTCAAATCACCAAGTAATTATTATTGAAGGCCATATGGATAGTCGCTGTGAAAGTGAATGTGATACGCTTTGTCAAGCCGAAGGAATTGAGGATAATGCGTCTGGAACTGCATTGGTTCTTGAACTTGCAAGAGTAATGAGTAGTTGTTCTTTTAAAAATACGCTGGTTTTTATGCTTACTATTGGGGAAGAGCAGGGGCTTTACGGAGCTGACGCTTTCGCTGATTATTGTAATCAATTTGATATTCCAATTAAGGCCGTACTTAACAATGATGTAATTGGTGGTGTGCTCTGCGGACAAACCTCTTCCCCTCCCTCCTGTCCAAGTTATAATGATGTTGATTCAACACAAGTACGCATCTTTTCCTACGGTGGATTTAACTCAGTACATAAGCAACTTGCTCGTTTTTTAAAATTACAATACAAAGAAGAATTAAAACCCATTGTAAGTGTTCCCATGCTCATAACGATTATGTCGAGTGAGGATAGAGCGGGAAGAGGAGGCGATCACATTCCTTTTCGCCAAAACGGATTCGCTGCAAGTCGATTTACTTCGGCAAACGAGCACGGTGATGCATCTAATGTTCCAGGGTATTCAGACCGTCAACATACAGCGACAGATATTATTGGATTAGATACCAATTTAGATGGTGTAATCGATAGCTTTTTTGTTGACTTTAACTATTTAGCGCGCAATGCCTGTATCAATGGCGTTGGCGCAACCATAGCCGCTATCGGACCGAATAAACCCGATTTCACTGTAGCTGCTACCATTCCTGGCCCCGGAATAGTCATTCATGTAACCCAAGAATCGCAATATACTAATTACAGGGTAGGAATTCGTTCTACAACAAACGATTGGGACTCGGTTTACACGATGACGGGATATTACGATACGATATATCCTCCAATTTCAAACGTATATTACGTTAGTGTAGCGGCTATCGATGATAATCAATTGGAAAGTCTATTTTCTAAGGAAGTTCTTATTCAAAATAGTCAAATAGCCATTGATGAAATAGAGGATAATGAATCAAAACCTTTCGAGCTCATACAAAATCGGCCGAATCCTTTTGATGAAGTAACCATTATTGGTGTAGCGGTAAATAAGCAAATAGATTATAAGAATGCGGTGATTCAAATTAAAGACATAAATGGAAAACTAATCGAACAATTGAAAATTGAACTAAATCTTGGAATCAACGAAGTATTTTATCAACACGGTTATGGAAAAACTGGAATTTACTATTATTCCCTTGTTTTGGATGGAAAAGAAATCGCAAGTAAGCCTATGATTTTTGCCAACTAAGATTATTTTTTAATGCTATATGATTTTAGTTTATTCTACCTTAAAAGATTAAGTCTAAATTTCCTGCCTTACAAGGCATTTGAATACTTAGTATAAACCCATACGTTATGATACAAAAAAAGCATAATAGAGGATAATCTAGTTACGCTTTTTCATTAAGATCTATTACATAGTGGTTGTATTATTTAAAACGTTTTAATTAAATTTTCACAAAACACTAAAACATTAATGCTGACTGAGATCACCTTATTTGAGCGTTTATTATTCATCCACTAGAATCTTTTGTGACCAGGTGCCTCCATTAGTCGAAACAGTGACAATGTAGATACCTGGATTATCGATCGAAAAAGTAGTCGTTCCGACCTGGACTTTAGATTTTAAAATAAGCCTCCCCAACATATCTACAACCCACATTTCTCCTGATTCAGTGCGAAGTTTGATGGTAAAATTACAATTTGACGGGTTGGAATAAATGACGAAATGGTCAAATGCAGATAATGAATTTAGGCTGGCACTGCCACAATTTTTTTGAGTATTAAATATGGTCTGCAGGGAATCAATAGGTTCAATATTTGCGCCATCGTTCGTTCTCACACCGATTTTTAAAGAGGGATTGTTATAGGTGTCGGTGGGCTGACTCACTTTAAGAAATGCAAACAAGGAGGAAGTTCCATTTGATGCACAACGTGTATCTGCTCCTACCACATTCGTACCCTGCAGCGCAGCCATGAGTCGACAAGATAAGTCACCACTTGCGTTTCGAAACATAAATTCCATCGAATCAAGTATGTTTTGACCCAATAAAATATTCCCTTGAATCGAATAATAGATGCCATTAATATTGCCCGTAATATGGTTTTTATAGTTCATACAATTGGTGCCGGTAAATCCTGCAACACTTGGTGTTGTACCATTAAAACCTACTATTCCATATTGTCGAGTTAGTGGATTTGACTGCGCATCATTTGCAATCAACCAGTTGATTATCGCAGCGGGGGAGTCTCCTGCAAGCATACGCGTGCGCGCATTGTTTTGATTCGTTGGTAAATAGGCAGCTTGGCTGTTAATTGAACCGACGTTTGGCACTAAATCGCCCAAAAAACTGGGATCCGTATAACCGAAGGCAAATAAATCTACACACGATGCCCCTGCACTCCCGACTTCACGAGTGGACGAGTCCGCAGCTACAATCGAAAACGTGTCCTGTGCGAGTATAGAACTGTAAAAACTGATAACAACAAAAAATGGTAGGATAATATTTTTCATCTGACTAAGTATGTATGTTCTTTACAAAAATAGCGAGAAAAAGATTTGATTTCACATCATGACATTTTTTAAAAAATCTTCAAAAGCAAAAAGTAACTTTTCCGTAGGAACTCAATTTTTACCGCTAATATATTTCCTGTATTCCATCCTGTTGCTATCAAAGGTGATGTCCTTGCCTAGTGACGAGCCCTTATCTTTATCCTGCGGGGATTCATTATAATCGAGAAATTGATGATTATCGAACCACAAGAATAAATTTACTTTTTTCTTCAATCCCTTATTTAACGGTACTTGTAGAGGGATATAAAAATGGGGATTTCGACTTTTTAGCCAAAATCCCCACTTGGGTGGGCCAAAGGTCTGAATTATCGAACTTTTTGAGGGAGGATGTGGAGAGGGTGTTGTCAATTCTAAATTAGGTTTACCAATTCTTCAAAATCTAAGATTTTGCAAACAAAATGAGTTTAGTCAGGTCTAGATCATCAGCCATTTTAATGGCAACTTTTGTCCCTAATTTCTCATGAATTCCTTCATAAATGGATGCCATTCCACCTTCGCCTATTTTGCGTGTGATAGCGTATTTACCGATTGTTTTGTTGATGTATTCCATATTAGTATTTAAATGTTAACTTCTTTATTAACCTAATAAAAAAGAAAGGAAAAAAAGCATTAAAAGAATGAGTCCAAAAATCAGAACTATATCTAAATTATCTTTTATTAAATTTTTATTGTTCTTTGTCTCAATCGGCATTTTTCTAATTAGTGCTTTCCCAAGAATCAAGTATTCCCAATCAACTATTTGGTTTTCTCCTATTGTTAATTAATCTTCAACTTGCAATAAGATGGGTTCCAAAATTCTTTTACCATTTACAAACGACCCATGTTTTGATTGTAAATCGGTATAAAAAATATTGTTTTCAGGATCTTCGAAAATTTCAGCATGAAATATAGAAACCGTTAAATGGTCAATGACTATATCATTCTCATTTGAACTTCCAATTTTATATATCCGTGATTGAGTATGCATTAATCTCTTCTTATTTGATTCTAATAGAATCTTTTCGTTTTAAAGAAATATAAATTCCAATAAAACAAAGACAAGTAATTATTAAGACAGCAATTTCATCTAATGATAAATGAAATGCCCAATCACTGCCAAATCTATCTGAATATGAATCATGAAAACTTTCCTTAAGCTGATCAACTGCTGGCACCGTTTGAAATATTGTTTCACCAGGCTTTAAGGGATTGGGAAGTTCCGCTGATACATCTTTTTGAATTATACTAAAACCTTCAGTCCCCCATCTGGATAAAGTAGCATAACTCAATATTTCAACAAATTGATTTTCAATTTTTGCCACAACTCCAGCAAGCATAATTTGAGGAATCAATGCAATTGGTACTAAAGTCATTACTTTTTCTGTTGTTGAGACAATTGCAGAAAGCAATAAGCCCATCATTGTTGAGGCTATTGACAAACTTAACATCCATAAAAATGTACCCGATGGGTTATTCCAACTTGGTGATGTATCGTTGAAATTAAGTGAGATAATCAAGGTAAATAATAGTGATTGAACCGCTGCAAATGCACTCAAAACGGTTATTTTAGAGAACATGTATGCAAGAACACCTTGATTAAACATGCGTTCTCTCTTATATATTGGTGCTTCTCCTACAATTTCACGCGCTGCATTGTTTGTTCCAAACCAAACAGCACAAACAGCCAATAAGAATGGAACTGCTAGAGAAATGCTTTGAAAAATTAAACAGATTAATCCTGCAATAATCGGAGCTTGTCCAATTAAAACAAGAGTGTTTACACGGTCATTTAATTTGATATTGAAATAGCGAATAGTTAGCCACCAAAACTGATGGAAGAAATTAGCATGACGAGAGTTTTGCTTTTCCTTCGGCGCCTGCATTGTGCCAAGTGATGGATGATTCTGTTTGTGGTTATTTATCCATTTCGATGCTTGTGGCATAGCTAATTGGGCATATACTTTAATCGTATCTTCCACTTGGAAATGATTGAGATAGGAACTTGTATCACCATGGTAAACATTGTGTCCACCTTCAGCCATGAAAATAACCGTATCCATGTAATTCAAATCCTCCGGTTTATGTGTTACCATAATAACCGTAGTTCCTTTATTTGAAAGATTTCTCAAGATTTCCAAAAATTCTTCAATCGTTTGCGGATCTAATGGAGAGGTTGGTTCATCCAAGAAAAGAATTAATGGATCTGTCAAAATTTCAACCGCAATAGAAACACGTTTTCGCTGGCCTCCACTGATTTTTCCAACGAGGCTGTGGCGGATGTGCTCAATATTTAAATCCTTAAGAACTTGCTCAATTTTTTGGTGAATAAACACTGAATCACTATGCTCTAATCGCAGTTTTGCCGCATAGTATAGGGACTGTTCAACAGTTAATTCACTGTGAACAATATCATCTTGCGGTACATATCCAATTTGTGTTTTGAGATAATCATAGTTTTCATTTAATTCCAAACCACTGATATAAACACGACCACTACTTGGGGGTGAATCTCCATTCAAGGCTTTTAATAAAGTTGATTTCCCGCAACCTGAAGGCCCCATGACAGCAAGTAATGTTTTAGAAGGAATTTCAAAACTACACTCATGTAATCCAATTTTTCCATTATCAAATTGCTTATAAATCCGTTCTGTTCGAATGGCAACTTCTTGCGTTAAATCTTTTACTTTTCCGCTTAAGCTTAACTGAAAACGCCCAATAATAATTGTATCATTTTGACTAACTTTCATATTGCCTTTTACACGACGTCCGTTGACATAGGTACCATTCAATGAACCTAAATCCGTTAAAACAAAATCATTTGGTCCTTTTTTCTCAATTGTTGCATGGTTCCTACTAATCGATTCATGTCCTAAGAACACATCGCAATCAGGATTTCGACCAACGGTTAATAGTCGCTTAGCATTAAATTTTTCTAGAATATTTGTCGTTGAAAAATTGTTGTCTCCTGTGTTTTTTGAACTCGATGAACGCTGATTTTTAGACATTTCATAATTATCTGGATTGAAAACCAATTCAACACCAGCTTGACCAGAAAAATATAACTTGTCAGTTGGACGCACTTGATAAGGAACACCTGATTCAATGCGTCGATCGTTTAGATATGTTCCATTACTGCTATTCAAATCAATGATATGCAGATTTCCATTTGCATCAAAAATCAATTGCGCATGCTGACTTGAAACAACATTGTTGTTCAAACAAATTTGTGATGAAGCAGAACGACCAACAACAACTTCAGAGGGTTGTCCTTGAACAAATGCAAATTTTACAAGTAATTTCCCCTCACTTATAAATCCTAATTTCAATTTACCTGAATCACTCATAATCTTTTAAAATAGTAATTTCTTGAGTGAGTGGCTCCACCAAAAAATGTTGTTTAATTGGTATTTTTATTTCGCGACCTTGCAATGCAATTAATGAATAACCATCTAGATAATAATCTAATTTCCCTTTCAATACTTTCGTAAATCCTGTCAAAGCTGAAGAGAAATTATCAATCACTACCTCGCCTTGAATCGGTTCGGTTGTATTTTGCGCTATTTCTTTATTTATTTCAAAATCCCAGTTAGCAACACGATTTTGCTTTCCATTGTCCGCATAAATTACGTAATGCATAGTTTTTAATTCCAATGTTAAACTCAAGGTGTTTTTAAAATCAAAAGAGACATTGAAAGTGCTCTTTTGGATTCCGGCCTTAACTAAATTCACCGATTTCATTTTTAAGCCCTCACCTTTCATAGATTGAGCTACTAGAGTATTTACCAAGTCATCTGTTTTCAACCAAGTAGAAATCTCTTTATGTGAACGAATCCCTAGAAAAGTGAATTCACCTGTCAAATCAATATTAATAAGAATTGAGTCTGCTAACAAAATATCACGCAGGTCATTTTTCATAGAATCTGGATAAAAATCCATTTCTACGGGTAACCCAGAAAGTGCTTTTCGTTGAAATGTAATTGATTCATTTGAGGTTCCAACTGCAATTAAATTTTCCTTATAAAACATTTTAAATTCAATTTCCCTTCCGTTGATTGAAAACCAATTTGAATTATAAATACCAACATTCACTGAGGCTTTAAAAACACCATTGTCAAATGAATGAATCTCAAAAGAATTAATTTTTTTGAATTCAGGATATGAAACGGTTTGGGCAATAATAAATCCTATACAGAATACCGTGATGAAAGCAATAAAAATTTTGGATTTAATTATTTTTTTCATGCGCCAATTTTATTTATCTCTAATTAACTTTCTTTTAAATTATTCCTCTTCTGATGTGCAATCAAAATCATAGTTGCTTAAGATATGTGCATTCGAACAATTTGCGCGTTTTTCAGAATAAGGATGAGAACGTAATAAATTTTCGAACGCATTATACTCACCTTCATCAAATTCTTTTTGCATGCGCTTCCATAATTCAATATTTAGACAACCGTTATAACCTGCGGCAATCGCCAAGTCAATTCCTGTCATATCACAATGCGTTTCTTTTTTCTGTCCAAAGGAAATAGTTGCTAATTGAGCAAGAGCAGCGCCTTCAGCAGTGATTAATCGTTCTTTCTGTAAATGCTCCTTAATATGTCCCAATTCATTGTGATTGATTTCATGTCCAATAACACATGCTAATTCATCATTGGAATTACAAAAGCTATACATTTTGGTTGTAACAAATATTTTTGCCCCTGCCGTAAAAGCATTCAGCTCATCAGATTCAATCAAATAGATTTGATAAT